>NZ_JBFTPF010000062.1:0-29804 GCF_056398345.1 Paenibacillus sp. 01T442 | reverse complement strand
CACTTCATGGATGAACCTTTCTCAACCTTAGACGAATTTACGAAGGAAAAATTACAACTCGATTTACTGGAAATGAAGAAGAAAATGAACAAAACCATCGTTTTTGTCACTCGAAGTACAACCGAAGCCGTATTCCTCTCGAATCGAATTATCGTCTTATCCGCAAATCCAGGTCGTATGCATGCGATTCACCAGGTCCCCTTAGGTAATGATCGCACTTTGCAAACGCGGGAATCCCCACTTTTTCAGGAATTAACCGCTGCAATTCGAAAGTCTGTTAACGAGGGAATTGAATCCTCTGAAGCGTAACTTTTAAATAAGGGCTAAGGTTATCTTTCTTTTTACCTCCAATTTAATACACAGCCAAAACCAAATCTACCAATTGAAAAATAACAACTAAAGCTAGGGATGACATCCTCTTTTTGAACATAGAAATAGTGTAAGAACGAATGGACAAGAGATGGAGGGACCGCTTATGAGTGCTCATGATGACGTTGATCCATTAGTTAAAGAGGAACTGCTAGAGAAGGATCGCAAATATGTTTGGCATCATATGTCTGCCCATAATGAGAATCCCATGATCATCGCTTCCGGCGAAGGCAGTTGGGTGACAGATATTGATGGCAATCGATATTTAGACGGAATGTCTGGATTATGGTGCGTGAATGTCGGTCATGGAAGGCGAGAAATTGCTGAAGCAGCTGCTGACCAAATGATGAAAATTGCTTATGCGACATTGGTTCAATCCCATATACCGGCTATTGAGTTAGCTGCGAAATTAAACGAATGGCTCGAAGGGGAGTATCGCATTTTTTACTCCAATTCAGGATCAGACGCGAATGAAGTCGCATTCAAAATCGCCCGTCAATATCACCATCAGAACGGAAAACCGAGTAAACATAAGTTCATCTCGCGTCATCGCGCGTATCATGGAAATTCCATGGGTGCATTGGGAGCCACGGGTCAAGCGCAACGGAAGCTGAAATATGAACCGCTTGGGGTAGGTTTCCAGCATGTGCCTCCGCCTTATTGTTATCGTTGTCCTTTTGGGCAGACGAAAGAGACGTGCTCCTTACAATGTGCCAAAGCGATCGAAAATGCCATCGTGTGGGAGGGCGCAGATTCCGTTGCTGGTGTGATCCTGGAGCCTGTTATTACTGGCGGGGGAATGCTTGTTCCTCATGACGGTTATTTACCGGCGGTTAGAAGTATTTGTGATAAATACGATGTGCTGCTGATCGTAGATGAAGTCATTTGCGGTTTTGGGCGATCGGGCAAGCCCTTCGGTCATCAGAATTATGGGGTAAGACCCGACATCGTTACGATGGCCAAAGGGTTAACAAGCGCCTATTCGCCTCTTTCAGCCACCGCTGTATCAGCTGAATTATACGATTCTTTCAAAGAGAAAGAAGTGACTAGCCATTTTAGACATGTCAATACGTTTGGTGGAAATCCGGTTTCTTGTAAAGTGGCCTTAGCGAATCTCGCCATTATTGAGCGCGAGGGGCTTGTTGAACGATCGGCTGAGATTGGGCAAGCATTCAGAGCTCGATTAGAACCGTTGAATGAGCATCCTCATGTCGGGGAAATTCGTATTTTCGGATCGGCCATGGGTATTGAATTGGTAGAGGACCGTAATTCGAAGATTCCCGCTTCGGTAGAACGGGTAACTAAGCTTATTCTAGCATGCAAAAGCAAGGGACTGCTCGTCGGTAAGAATGGGGATACCGTTCCTGGCTATGCCAATATCCTTACGCTCAGTCCGCCATTATCCTCCACGGATGAAGATGTGAATTTCATAATCGAAACCTTACTCAGTGTGTTTGGTAGCGAGCAAGAGAAAGGATGATCGGACTTGTCGACAATGCCACTGATCCAAATCAACGCAGAACGTCTTGGACAACATATTCATGATCTGGCGCAAATTGGGAAAATCGGCGAAACAGGCGTTTGCAGACTTGCTCTCTCGAAGGAAGATCGTGCAGGTGTGGAACTCGTGAAATCCTGGATGGAAGAAGCCGGGATGGAGGCTTATATCGATCCTTTCGCTAACCTAATTGGTGTATGGCGCGGGAGTGATCCGGGGGCTCCTGTCCTCATGCTCGGCTCCCACGTGGATTCACAGCCGTATGGGGGGCGATTTGATGGGGCAATCGGTGTGCTTGGCGCGATAGAAGCGGTGCAAACGATGGTGGAACAAGGTGTAACACCCGCTTGCAATGTCGAAGTTGTTGCGTTCTGTGATGAAGAAGGTAGTCGCTTCAATAAAGGGCTGTTCGGCGTTAGGGGCATGACCGGTAAACTTGAAGCGGATGAGTTGGAGCGTACGGACAAAAACGGCGTTACCCGCCGAGAGGCACTGTTGGAATTCGGCTGCGATCCAGCTGATTTCGAAGATTATACGTTCCAAGAGGGCCGGATTGGCGCTTTTCTGGAGCTGCATATCGAACAAGGACCTGTTTTGGAGTCTCTCAATGAGCCAATTGGTATCGTGAGCGGCATCTCCGGTCCATTATGGCTCACCGTGGAAATGACGGGCTTCGCGGGTCATGCTGGCTCCGTGCCAATGTCGATGAGGCACGATGCCTTGCTAGGAAGCGCCAAGATCATCGTTGCGCTTAACGAGCTAGTTTGTCGTGAACCAGGCGTCCCAACGGTCGGAACTGTCGGCTCACTCTCGGTATTTCCAGATTCTCGCAACATTATCCCAGAGAAGGTCAGCTTTACGATTGATCTACGCGACATCAACATTTGCCGCCGAAATGCACTTGAGGCGGAGTTACTTAGTGTCATCGAGAACGTAGCCAGCGAACATGGGCTTACTTATACGATTCGAGAAGATACGAACAGCGATCCTCGCTATTGTGCGAATTGGATCAAAGCTGCGCTGCACAAGGAAGCGGGTCTTATGGGGATGAAGCCGCCTGAGCTCATGAGCGGTCCATTCCATGATTCGCTAACCATGTCCTACGTGTGCGATTATGGCATGATTTTCGTGCGCTGCCTAGAGGGCATTAGTCACAATCCCAAGGAATATGCTAGCCCAGAGGATATTACTTTGGGGACGGAGCTTCTCTACCGAACCGCACGCCAGATTGTTGTAGACAAAGGGGGCTTCCGAACATGAGTATCGTCACCATCGGTCTCATTCAAGCCTCACATGACGTGCATGGAGATGCACCGATCGCCGAGCATAAAGAGCTCGCCATTCAGAAGCATCTTAGATTGGTACGCAAGGCGGCTGCTCAGGGAGCGCAAATCGTGTGCTTACAGGAGATCTTCTATGGTCCCTACTTTTGCGCAGAGCAAACGACGAAATGGTACGATGCGGCTGAGGAAATCCCGAATGGACACCGGAAGCATCATATCCCTCACGTTGCGGCAGGAGGCGGGTCCTGCGGGTTCTGGGAGAAGTATTATTTTAAACCGGGAAATCTCGGATATCCCGTATTCGATACTTCTTTTGCCAAGGTAGGCGTCTACATTTGCTATGATCGTCACTTTCCTGAAGGAGCAAGGGTGCTTGGACTTGGCGGTGCGGAGATTGTGTTTAACCCATCTGCTACCGTTGCAGGCACATCAGAGTATCTGTGGAAACTCGAGCAGCCCGCGCATGCGGTAGCCAACGGGTATTACGTAGCTGCGATTAATCGTGTTGGAACGGAAGCGCCGTGGAACATGGGTGAATTTTATGGGCAGTCGTACTTAGTGGATCCGCGGGGGTCTATCGTTACAATAGGCAGTCGGGATCAAGACGAAGTGATCATGGGAGAGATGGACAAAACGTTGATTCGTGAGGTTCGTAACGTGTGGCAGTTTTATCGAGACCGCAGGCCAGAAACGTATGATCAAATCACACAACTTTGAATGAGGGAGGAGGAGCGAAGATGGGTACGACATTTATTTCGCTGACGGAGTTGAAGCGTAATTTTGCCGAAGTGAAGGCGGGCATGAAGCCCAAAGAGGCGATCGAAGAATCCAACCGCTGCTTGTTCTGTTATGACGCTCCTTGCACGCACGCCTGTCCGACAGGCATAGATATTCCTTCCTTTATTAAAAAGATTGCCTCCGGCAATCTAAAAGGCTCCGCCAGAACGATTATGGATGCCAATCCAGTTGGAGCATCCTGCTCGAGAGTATGTCCCACAGAGGAATTATGCGAAGGGGCATGTGTTCTCAATCATTCGTCCAAGCCTATCCTGATTGGTCAGTTGCAACGTTATGCAACCGACTGGGCCATAAAGAATGAACAGATTTTATTTAAAGCAGGGACAAGTAACGGTAAAACAGTTGCGATCGTGGGCAGCGGACCTGCGGGACTTGCGGCAGCTCGTGAGCTAGCCCGCTTCGGTTTTAAGGTCACCGTGTTCGAAGCGAAGGAACAAGCTGGAGGCTTGGATACGTATGGCATCGTATCGTTCCGGCTGCCGCAGGAAATCTCGCTTTGGGAAGTCGAGCAAGTCAGGCAGCTTGGTGTGGAGTTTCGGATGAGCACGCGTGTCGGAGTGGATGTCAGTGCTGCTGAATTGCTAAGTGACTACGACGCAGTGGTACTCGCGGTTGGGATGTCTAAAGTGCCCATGCTAGGCATCGATGGAGAAGAATTGACCGGTGTCTATGATGCCATTGATTTCGTAGAGTCGACCAAAACGGCCCCAGATCTCGATGAGTCTTTCATTGGGAAGCGGATTGCAGTAATTGGTGCAGGGAATACCGCCATAGATGCAGCAACGTGCTCTGTCCGGCTTGGGGCAGACAACGTGCAAATTGTGTACAGACGAACACAAGAAGAAATGACAGCGTATGATTTCGAATATGAGTTTGCGAAGCTTGATGGCGTCGCATTTCAGTGGTTAACGGCGCCAAAACGGATCCTCGGTGACGAGCAGGGGAACGTCATTGGCATCGAGTGTGTACGGATGGAGCTTCTTGAGACAGATGGAGGGCGTAAACGACCAGTCCCGCTTGCAGATTCCGAATTTGTTATCGAAGTGGACGCCGTGATCAAGGCGATCGGTCAGACGAAACATAACTCGCTGATCGAGCAGTTCGGACTCGCACATTCAAGAGGCACAGTGACGTTGGTAGACGCAGCAGCAGGCATGACATCGAATCCGAAGGTGTTCGCAGCTGGTGATGTTATTTTTGGAGATGGACAGGGTGAAGCCATGGTCGTATCGGCAGCGCAACAAGGAAAACTGGCGGCTTATGCGATTTACAAGCAGTTGGTGAAGGGGCAAGAGGCGTCGGCATAGGTAGGGTTACTTCAGAATCAGGAGGGATTCAGCATGGCTGATTTACGTACGAATCTAGCTGGAATTAATTCACCCAACCCTTTCTGGTTGGCATCGGCTCCGCCAACGAACACGGGGTATCAGGTTCAGCGGGCTTTTGAAGCGGGATGGGGTGGCGCCGTATGGAAAACACTTGGCGATCCGATTATCAATACATCCTCGCGTTTCGCTGCTGTTCATTTTAACGGACAACGCGTTGCGGGCTTTAACAATATTGAGCTGATCACCGATCGTCCGCTTGAGGTTAATCTCAAGGAAATCTATGAAACGAAGAAGCGATTTCCGAATCATGCGCTGGTCGTGTCCTTGATGGTTGAGCCCAAGCGTGAGAAGTGGCACGAGATCGTCAAAAAGGTTGAAGCCGTTGGCGTAGATGGACTTGAACTGAATTTCGGATGTCCGCACGGTATGGCGGAGCGTGGCATGGGAGCGGCATCCGGGCAGCAGCCTGATCTTGTGGAGGCGCAGACGATGTGGGCGAAGGAAGCGGCCCAGACACCCGTGATCGTGAAGCTGACGCCGAACATCACGGATATCACAAGCACCGCTTTAGCGGCGGTTCGTGGCGGGGCAGATGCGATCTCGCTCATCAACACGATAAACTCGTTGGCAGGTGTCGACATTGACTCATGGAACACCATTCCTCATGTTGGCGGCAAAGGCTCACATGGCGGTTATTGCGGTCCTGCTGTGAAGCCCATTGCCCTTCATATGGTCGCAGATTGCGCGCGTAATCCAGGTGTCCATATTCCGATTTCCGGCATTGGCGGCATTTCCAATTGGCGCGATGCTGTTGAATTTATGCTCATGGGAGCAACAGGTGTTCAAGTGTGCACAGCTGCTATGCATCATGGCTTCCGAATCGTGGAGGATATGATTGATGGATTGAATAACTATTTAGATGAAAAAGGGTTAGCCAGCGTCTCCGAGTTGATCGGTAAATCCGTCCCGCGTTATTCAGATTGGGGAAATTTGGATTTGAACTATGCCGTCGTTGCCAAGATCGACACGGAAACGTGTATTAACTGCAATAAGTGCCATATTGCCTGCGAGGATACCTCGCATCAATGCATTGAGCGACATACGGATGAGCAAGGGAAGTCCTTTTTACAAGTGAGGGAAGAGGACTGTGTAGGGTGTAACTTATGCGCGATTGTGTGCCCCGTGGATGGTGCGATCTCGATGGTTGAGGTGATGGGGACCGAGGAGCCAATGACGTGGAATGAGCGTCAAACGGCTGTTGCCAAGCTGACAGAGGGAAAAGATGCCGATAAGAAGGAGGCTGTGTAGTCATGGCCAAACTCATTAAGAATGGAACGATTGTCACTGCAACGGATCACTATCAAGGGGATATTCTCATCGAAGATGGGTTGATTACCGGGATCGGTTTGAACCTTACAATTGAAGGTGCCGAGATTGTAGATGCCACAGGAAAATATGTTTTCCCTGGTGGTATTGATCCGCATACGCATCTGGATATGCCATTTGGCGGGACGGTCACTGCTGATGATTTCGAGACAGGCACGATAGCTGCGGCCTTTGGCGGAACGACGACAGTGATTGATTTTTGCCTGACGAATAAAGGGAAACCGCTTAGTCAGTCTGTTCAGACATGGCATCAGAAAGCAGAAGGCAAAGCCGTTATCGACTATAGCTTCCATCTCATGATTGCGGAAATCAATGATGAGGTGCTGGCTGAGCTTCCAAGCATGATTCATGATGAAGGTATCACGTCACTGAAGGTTTTTATGGCTTATAAGAACGTCTTTCAAGCGGATGACGGCAACCTATATAGGACTTTGCTTGAAGCGAAAAAGCATGGCGCACTCGTGATGGTACACGCGGAGAATGGCGATGTGATTGAGTATTTGATTAAAGAAGCACTCGAAGCGGGTCAGACTGACCCGATTTATCATGCGCTGACGCGGCCGTCCTTGATTGAAGGTGAAGCAACAGGGCGCGCTGCCAAGCTCACAGCATTAGCTAATTCGCAACTCTATGTGGTGCATGTGACGTGTGAAGAGGCTGTACAGCAAATTACAGAGGCACGCAATCGCGGTGTTGATATCTGGGGGGAAACATGTCCGCAGTATTTGATGCTCGATCAAACGTATTTGGAAAAGCCGGATTTCGAAGGCGCGAAATATGTGTGGTCCCCGCCGCTTCGGCCGAAGTTTCACCAAGACGTGTTGTGGAATGCGTTGAAAACGGGGCAGCTGCAGACGGTGGGTTCAGATCAGTGTTCATTTAATTTTAACGGTCAAAAAGATTTAGGGCTCGGGGACTTCAGCAAAATTCCCAACGGTGGACCTTGTATCGAGGATCGTTTCTCTATTCTGTTCTCTGAAGGGGTGGGAAAAGGTCGAATTACACTGAATCAGTTCGTGGATATTGTGTCGACGCGAAGCGCCAAGCTGTTTGGTTTGTTTCCGAAAAAGGGGACGATTGCGGTCGGCGGGGACGCGGATATTGTGATTTTTGATCCGAATGCGAAGCGCACGATTTCCGCCGAAACCCACCATATGAATGTGGATTATAATCCGTTCGAAGGCATTGAAATAACAGGGGAGCCTGTGACCGTATTGTCTCGCGGAGACTATGTCATTCGAGATAAACAATTCGTAGGAGAAGCGGGAAATGGCCAATTCATCAAGAGGGGAACATATGTTTCGTTGTCGTCGCAGGTGAGTCAGCCGAACAAAGAAACTGTCCAAGGTGGTGCTCCTTATGTCTGAATTTGAGCTTTTTCAATCAGAGAAGCAGAAACTTGACGGCTATGTCTCGCAGAAATTCAAAATAGTCGGTGTACTCGAGGATCTAGAAGGGGCATGGCTAGACCTCGAGCACCCCGGCGGTGAAACCGCGAGGCTTCATTTGACGACGTCGAACGCCAGGAAGTACTACGTCAATGTACTATTGTCGCAGGGCAAAACGAAAGCTTAATGGATGGCTCCGTTCAAATATTCATAGCCATGCAAGGCGAGTTCCAGTGCGATTCGCTTCTGCGACTGCATGAAATCGTCTCCGAGGATCGCAGCAATTTTGTCCAGCCTATGGTATAACGTTTGCCGAACGATGAACAGTTCCTTCGCTGTTTCTTGTTTCGAACCGGATAAAGCTAGATACTTGTGCAATGTTTTCAGTAGTTGGCCATTTTTCTCGTGATCATAGGCGATAATCCCACTGAGATAACCGTCAATGAAGGAAGCAAGTTCGCCAGTTTGCTTCATGAGCAGGATCACTTTGTAGACGTGAAGTTCGTGATAGAAAGGCTTCGGGAGAACGCCGATATCCTTCTGGATCTCTAACGTTTGTAGGGCAGTTTCATAACTGACTTGAATGTGGAGCGGATCGCTAATTGTTTGGCCAATCCCGATTAGCGTCGGAAATAGCTGTGTTTCTTGCGTTTTGTGAAAGCGTTGGATCGTACGTAAAATTCGTTCATGGCTAGCACCAGAAGGCATTTGATCTATGAGGATGAAAACGATCCGGTGCTCGTACACCGTTGGGAGTAAATAAAAGCCTTCTCTTTCAAATAAGGAGCGGGCGATCATTTGTTTCTGAATTAGGAGTGTTTCCTGCTCTCTGGAACTATTGCTTCCTGCGGCTTTATCGAAGACACATAAGATGATTGGACCTAGTTTCATCGGAGGCTTGACGGACATGACATAGTCACGAATATCCTGAAGCGAATGCTTGCCGACTAACCAATCGGTCACCCATAGATCCTGTTTGAAGCGGGTTTTCTCTTCGATATAGGTTGTGCGCATCATCTCTTGGGCAATAGCGGTTGCACATCGATCCAAAGCAAGGATTTGGAACTCGCTCAGCTCTTGTTCGGCATATAAAAGTAGGTCTGCGAACAAGTGTTCTAATGCGAGGATGGGGCGATGGGCAAGCTTGTTTTTGACATCGGTAAGGTGAAACATTTCGCCGTAAATCCATTTCTCATAAAACGCAGCTCCATCCGCTTTGGGAAGTGAAGGGACGAAAACAGCTTCTGAATCGAATGGGAAAAAAGCGATCTGCGCTTGCGTCGTCTCGTGCAGCAGTTTGAGAAGTGGCTGCAAGCCTTTGCCTGATAAAAGCAATTGATTGAGCTTGGTGGAGAGTGATTCTAGATCGGAAACCATTTTGTGATGCTGGTGAATGAAATGCGTATGTAAATCCTGTGTGATATCAATGTAACGGACTTCCTCATGGAAAAAAATAAGCGGGAAGTTCGCTTGAAGGGCAAGCGCCTTCATGCTCTCTAGCGGCTGCTTCGTATAGGTACCTAGCTCGATACACAGACCGGAAGCACCGCTGTCGATCAATTGCTGTAGGAACGAAAGACTTGTTTCCTCATTATCCTGCCAACCAATCCCAGTGCTAAGAATAAGCTCATTTCCGTTCAAAAGGTGACCGACTTGCGTAACTTCCATGATGTGAACCCAGCGAACTTTACGGACCAGTGCTTCATCTGTTGCAATGGTTTCAGCCTTCTGAAAGAGCGGGCGCTGCAAAATATCGTGCACGGTTAATTGCAATAAGGTCTGTACCAAGCGAAATCACCACTTTCATGTAAGGAAAGTTAACGTAATTGCGAAAGTAAGGGAATGAACCTTATTATACAATGTGTCCAATGACTTGTGGAGAAAATTTATGGCCCCAGGAGATGAACGGCGATGACGGACCTGCAGAATTTTATTAATGGCGTTTGGGTAGACGCAACAAGTGGTGAAATGGGCGATGTCATCAATCCTGCAACAGGAGAAGTGATTGCCCGTGTACCACTTTCTTCAGCTGAGGATGTTAAGCAAGCCGTAGCTGCTGCCCAAGATGCGTTTGAATCATGGAGTAGAACACCTGTTCCTAAACGCGCGCGTGTCTTATTTCATTATTGGCAACTGCTTCAAGCTCACGAGCATGAACTTGCTGAACTGATAACGCGAGAGAACGGGAAAAGCTTCAAAGAGGCACTAGGTGAAGTGCTGCGCGGCATTGAGTGTGTAGAATTTGCAGCTGGTGCACCATCCCATATGATGGGGACTACACTCGCTAATATTTCTGCGGATATGGATTCCGAGTTATTTCGGGTGCCCTTAGGCGTAGTCGGAGGTATCACACCATTCAACTTCCCCATGATGGTGCCATGCTGGATGTTTCCGCTTGCGATTGCTCTTGGGAACACCTTCGTCTTGAAGCCTTCCGAACGCACACCGTTGACAGCGATGAAATTAGCCGCATTGCTACAAGAAGCTGGACTTCCTGATGGTGTGCTGAATGTCGTGCATGGTGCCCATGACGTGGTCAACGCGTTGACGTCGTCACCTTCTGTCAAAGCTGTATCCTTTGTTGGCTCGCAGCCCGTGGCTAAGTATGTGTATGAACGAGCATCCGCTGCTGGTAAAAGAGTGCAAGCCCTCGCAGGCGCCAAAAACTATCACATCGTCATGCCCGATGCGCATCAGGAGAAAACGATCGAGAATATCGTCATGTCTTCGTTCGGTTCCGCTGGCGAGCGCTGTATGGCTTGTTCCGCAGTCGTTGTCGTCGGCGATGGGGATGCGTTTGTTGGCGGGTTGACGGAAGCGGCTGCTCAGTTGGTGCTTGGCAGTGGGATGGAGGAGCAGGTGACACTGACTCCGATTATCCGAGATGAGCAGCGTACACGGATCACGAGCTACATCGAGAAAGGGATCGCGGAAGGTGCTGATCTGCTGATTGACGGGAGAACAGTTGAAGCGTGTGAAGGCGAGGGGTTCTTCCTCGGTGCTACGATATTCGATCATGTCAAGCCTGAGATGACGATTGCCAAAGAGGAGATTTTCGGGCCTGTCTTGTCGTTATTCCGCGCGGCGGATTTGACTAGCGCTTTGGCGTTAGTGAATCAGTCCCGCTTCGGGAACTCAGCGGTCATATACACGGAGAATGCGAAGGCAGTCCGCCAATTCCGCGAGGTAGTAGAAGCGGGTATGCTAGGCGTCAACGTTGGGGTGCCGGCACCGATGGCCTTCTTCCCCTTCTCAGGGTGGAAGGATTCGTTCTATGGCGACTTGCATGCTAACGGGAAAGACGGCGTTGAATTTTATACGAAAAAGAAGATGATTACCTCGCGGTATTTTTGAGTTTGGATGGCTGATGAACCTGAGGTGGAGCCTCAGGTTTTTCAGACTGTGGAGGCGCAGATCCGAGATTGAAAATCAGCCCAGCCTGATTTCGATGCCTGTAGTGATGAAAAACATCACTATTTACTCAAAATGGGGCAAGGCCAGCTGCGTCTAAGCTCAATAGTGATGAAAAACATCACTATTGAATCAAAAAGGGTCAAAAGCAGCTGCGTGTAAGCTGAATAGTGATGAAAAACATCACTATAGCTCAAAAGCCAAACTCCAGTGGATACCACGCCGCTCAGAAGGCGGTTTTTTTCATTTTAGCCAAACAGTCCGTTGTCGTGAAGGAGTCAATTTAGTATGATGGAGTGTACGTCGATAGGAATACGGAGGACTCCATAACAATGAAGAAAAACCGAAAAAACAGCAACTCCATGGGACAATACCGCGAGCTGCTGGGCCGCTATTTGTTCCCTCAGAAGGGGACGCTGATTGGATTAACACTCCTGTTGTTCGCATCCATCGGGCTGCAGCTTATTAATCCGCAAATTATCCGCTATTTTATTGATACCGCTCAGTCGCAAGGGGCGATGCAGCCTCTTTTTACAGCCGCGCTCCTGTTTATTGGCTTTGCACTGGTTCAGCAGCTGGTATCTGTGATTGCAACTTATTTTAGTGAAAATGTAGGTTGGAAAACAACGAATAAACTGCGGGTCGATTTAGCTTCCCATTGTCTGTCGCTGGATATGTCGTTTCATAAAAGTCATACATCAGGCTCGTTGATTGAGCGTGTGGACGGGGATGTGAATGCGCTTGCGAATTTCTTCTCCAGTATGATCATTCATTTATTTGGAAATGTGCTGCTCATGGCGGGTATTCTCGTTCTTTTATTCCGGGAAAGTTGGTTAATTGGTGCTGGAATGGCTGTTTTCGTCGTTTGCGCAATTTACATGATTGGGTGGATTCGTCAATTTGCTGTGCCTGTTTGGGCGGGTTGGCGGCAAGCAAATGCGGAGTTTTATGGTTTTATCGGGGAACATCTGGAGGGGACGGAGGATATTCGCGCCAACGGTGCAGTACGCTTCGTGATGAATCGCTTCTATACGATGCTCCGAAAAATGCTGCCGCTGCGCGTCAAAGCTTTCCTTGGTTTCTGTGCGATGTGGAACATGTCGATCTTTGTTTTCGCGTTAGGAAATGCGATGGCGTTCGGGATCAGCGCCTATTTGTGGCATGGCAATCATATTTCCCTGGGAACCGTCTATTTAATTTTCTTCTACACGGAATTACTTGCTAAGCCGATCGAGAAGATTCGGACGCAAATGGAAGATTTGCAAAAGGCAGACGCAAGTATTTCCCGAATCCGTGAGCTATTCGCGATTCCATCAAAAATTCAAGATGGACCTGGAGCACAGCTTCCGGATGGGCCGCTTGGGGTTGATTTCAAAGATGTCGTATTCAGTTATGATGACGATCAACCGACGATTGATCACCTGACGATGACTTTGAAACCTGGTGAAGTGCTTGGGTTGCTTGGTCGAACAGGGAGCGGGAAGTCTACGATTGCGAGGTTATTATTGCGATTTTATGATCCGCAAAGCGGTGTGATTGCTCTGAGTGGAACGGACATTCGCGCTTGTAAACTAGCTGAGCTGCGGAAGCGAGTCGCGCTAGTGACACAAAATATTGAAATCATCCAAGGGACAATTCGTGATAATTTAACCTTTTATGATGAGTCGATTCGGGATGAACAGATTGTTGCGGTACTTCATGAACTTGGTTTAGGTGCTTGGTTTGAAGCGATGCCAGATGGCTTGGATACGGGGCTTGCATCGGGGGGAAGCAGTTTATCTGCTGGAGAGGCTCAGTTGTTGGCTTTTGCACGCGTATTCCTGACGAATCCGGGACTGGTCATTATGGATGAAGCTTCATCGCGATTGGATCCTTTGACTGAACAACGGATGGAGAAAGCCGTTTCTAAATTGTTAACAGAGCGCTCCTGCATCATGATTGCCCATCGACTGGCCACCGTACAGCGTGCAGATCACATCGTTATATTGGATGGGGGGCGTGTGCTGGAATCTGGACGTAGAGAAGTTCTGGCTGCCGACCCGAATTCCCGCTTCAGCCAATTGCTCGCAACAGGGTTAGAGGAGGTGATGGCATGACAACGTTTCAGTATTTAAAAGGTCTTATTATGTATAAACCTTTCCGATATTTCATTAATGCTCTCGCATGGACTATCATTTATTTGGCTCCAATTGCGCCGGGTCTTATTACAAAAACTTTTTTCGATACGTTGACAGGGAATGCCACATTAAAGTTTGGCGTGTGGGGCTTGATCGCACTGTTGATCGGGGCAGCATTGGGACGAATCCTATTGATCATTATTGGATTTATTACTGATGTGCATTTCCGCTTTCGCATGGGGATGCTGCTTCGACGCAATTTGCTAGAGCATGTTCTCAAGCAACCTGGTGCACAAGCCATTCCCGTTTCACCTGGGGAAGCTATCAGTCATTTCCGGGACGATGTGGATCAATCCGAGGAAGCGGCGAGTTGGTCGGTTGATGTGTTTGGGATGACGGTTTTCGCCCTCGTGTCCGGATACATATTGATTCGCATCGATGCACAAATGACACTTCTCGTATTTATGCCAATCGTTATTGTCATCACGGCAGCTCAACTTGCAACCGTGCGTTTGCAGAAATATCGCGCTGCGAGTCGGGAATCCACCTCCAAAGTAACGGGGGAGATTAGCGAAATGTTCGGCAACGTGCAGGCCATTCAAGTGGCTGGTGCTGAGAAGCGAGTGATGGAGCGGTTTCACAGCTTCGGTGATCAGCGTCGTAAAGCGATGCTGAAAGATCGACTAATGAGTGAATTGCTCGACTCCGTTTTCTCGAATTCGGTTAATTTGGGGACTGGACTCTTGCTTCTTTTGGCAGGGACAAAAATGAGAGCAGGGACGTTCACCGTCGGAGATCTTGCGTTGTTCGTTTACTATTTGACTTTCGTGACGCAGTTTATTACGAATGTCGGGAAGTTTATCACGTATTTTAAGCAAATGAGTGTTTCACTGGAGCGATTGACCTTCTTGTTGCAAGGAGCGTCTGCGAAGGTGTTGACGATGGTGAAGCCGTTGTATTTGAAGACGGAGCGGGTGGAGGTAAAAGATCCAGAAAAAAATCAAGAAAAAGATCATGAGCAAGATCAAGAGCATGACAGCGTCGTTGCACCTCCGCTGCAACGATTGGAAGTGAATGGGCTCAGCTACACCTACCCGGATACGGGTAGAGGTATCGCTGACATTCACTTCGCCATGCAAAGAGGATCGTTCACCGTCATCACGGGAACGATCGGCTCAGGCAAAACCACGCTGGTTCGTTCCCTTCTTGGGCTGCTGCCCAAGGAGAGTGGAACGATAGCGTGGAATGGTGTGCCCGTCGAGGATCCGGGCACCTTCTTTACACCGCCGCAGAGCGCGTATACCGCGCAGGTGCCGCGGCTATACAGCGATACGCTGCGCAATAATATTTTGCTCGGGCAAGCCGAGCAAGGCGACAGCTTGCAGCAGGCTTTGAACGCGGCGGTGCTCGAGTTCGACGTCGCGCAGCTGCCTGGCGGGCTGGACACGGTCATCGGCCCGCGCGGGGTTAAGCTCTCCGGCGGCCAAGCGCAGCGGACAGCCGCGGCCCGGATGCTCGTGCGGGACGCCGAGCTGTACGTCTTCGACGACCTCTCGAGCGCGCTCGACGTCGAGACGGAGCAGAAGCTCTGGGAGCGGATGTTCCAGCGTCGCAGTGATGCGACGTGTCTGGTCGTCTCGCACCGCAAGACCGCGTTGACGCGTGCCGATCACATCATCGTGATGAAAGATGGCCGTATCGAAGCGGAGGGCACATCGGAGGAACTGCTACGACACAGCTCCACGTTCCGTGAGCTGTGGTACGGGGACGACCGCAAGGCTTAGTCAAAGGCGTAGTTTCTGCACCTAACGTGATTACCAATAAAGGGAATCCGAGCTGAGTCACGAATAGTGAAATAAAGGAAATTTTTTCGGTCGTAACTCGAAACACCAATGTCACCACCATCATCAACACCGAACACCTAGGCTCTTAAACAAATTAAATTAATTAACTGTAAAAACTACAGCTAATTTTTCAGATTTCTTACCTATATTCAATTTAACTGGATTTTCTGTAGTTAATTTCACCGTAATTCGCTGAAAACGTTGAAACCCGTGAAATTAGCTGCATATTTTCCATTTAATTTGGCCAGTGGGGTGAAATCGGCGAAATTAGCTACATGTTTTCCATCTATTTCAGGCAGCTCCACCGAATGGAGGAGATTGTGGCTAGCAAATGTCGCCCGTCCTCCAATCGGAGCACCCGAGGCTAGGTTTCGCCATTCGAACCTATCATTTCCCCACCACAAACACCAAGAAACCCACCCGATGCTAGCAACAGGAGGTGGGTTTTCGTTTTCGCATCTATCACTCTAGTAGAGGATGAACTATTCGCATGATCAACACGCTCATTTTGGTTTTCATATTGACCATGATTATTCACACAGCCGAGACACTGTCATACTCGATTCGTTATGCGGGGGTGCGGGTGAATAAACTCGCGGTAGCACTATCGCTGGTTGGTATCGTCGTGCTGGTATCGCGCACAGCGAACCTAATTCAGGCGCCGATGACAGCGAATTTTGTGGATTTTGCCAAGCATGAGCCCACATTTGATTTGGTGCGATATTTACGCATTTCTCTGCTGGCTTCGTCTATCGGGACGATTATTGCGATTGCGCTATTTCCTACTTTTATCAACTTAAGCGCTAGAGTCATTGCTCGTCTCGAACTTGCAGGATCATTGCCGAAGATGCTCACGAATGTGACCATTTCACAACTGAAGAACACGACTAAATATATCAAAAAGCCTAAAGTGAAGCTAAGTCAGTTCCGATATCTCGGCATTTCCAAAAGATTCCTATTCATCAATATTGTCGTTACAGCATTCTATTCCGTAGGTGTTCTAGCCTCTTTATATGCGGCTCATTTATGGCCAGATTATGCGACTACAGCCTCACAAGCGTCGGGCCTGATCAACGGAATTGCGACTATTTTGCTCACCATATTCATCGATCCCCAGTTGGGTCTCATCACCGATAAGGCATTGCATGACGAAGAACAACGAAAGCAGTTAGGCAAAATCTACGCTTTACTCATGACAACACGCTTCTTAGGAACGCTGTTAGCGCAAATTTTTCTCGTTCCGTCGGCGTACTTTATTGGCTGGATGGTCCAGTTGTTTTTCTAAAAAAGTGTGAAATCCTTTCATTAAGAAGCCTCGCTTGGTATAATAGCCTCTATCATAGTAGCGCAAACAAGAAACGGAGTCCGACCATGAAGAAGTTCAAGAAATTTTATATTGAAATTACGAGCGTATGCAATTTGGCTTGCACGTTCTGTCCGCAGACGAAGCGTCAAGCGAATTTCATCAAAATAGATACATTTACGAATATCCTTGATCAAATTAAGCCGCATACGGATCATATTTATTTGCATGTGAAAGGTGAGCCGCTGCTCCATCCCAAAATTGATGAATTACTCGACCTAAGCCATGAAAAGGGCTTCAAAGTAAATATCACAACAAACGGGACGCTCATTAATAAAAATAGGCACAAGTTGCTTGATAAACCAGCACTTCGCCAAATGAATTTTTCCCTGCACAGCTTTGACGGTCATGAAGGCTCCGAGGATAAGGAAGGTTATGTGACGAGCATCCTGCGTTTTGCCAAGGAAATCGTCGCGAAATCGAATGTCATTATTTCCTTCCGATTATGGAATTTGGATACCGATAACCAGACGAATTTGGAACGGAATCGGAATCGTGAAGTGCTGGAATTGCTAGAGAAAGAGTTCGAACTCGATTACAAAATCGATGAGAAATTCGTCCGCGGAACTGGCGTAAAGCTCGCTGATCGTGTTTATCTGAATCAGGATCACGAGTTCCAGTGGCCGGATTTGAAGGCGGAGGAGATTGAGGGACCTGGCTTTTGCCATGCGCTGCGCAATCAAGCAGGTATTCTCGTTGACGGAACCGTTATTCCTTGTTGTTTAGACGGGGAAGGGGTTATTAACTTAGGGAATATTAATCACACACCATTCTCCGAAATCGTAGAGGGTGAACGAGCGAATCGGTTATTCGAAGGCTTTTCAAGACGTGAAGTGGTTGAGGAACTATGCCGTAAATGTGGATATCGCGAACGTTTTAGCATGTAAAATAAAAGCTCATTCCGGACAGCATGTAGGCTGAGGAATGAGTTTTTGCTTTTAACCAACATTCATGAGATAATACAAGTTTGATTCTTAACTTAGAGGGTTGGGGGCACACACGTGGGACGTTATCCATTTGCATATGATCATGCACAGCCATATATGCAGCAGGTGTCCGACTGGATCGCGGATATCTTTTATGACATTTTACCTGAAGCGGGCTTTGAGGTTCGGGATGAACAGATTTACATGGCGTTTCAGCTAGAGCGGGCTTATGCGGAGAAGCAGACGATTTTTGCGGAAGCCGGCGTTGGGACAGGCAAAACGTTAGTCTATTTATTATATGCGCTATGCTATTCGCGCTTTACGAAGAAGCCGGCCATCATTGCTTGTGCCGATGAATCACTCATTGAGCAGCTTGTGAAACCTGGCGGGGATATTGATAAAATTTCTCGCCATTTGAATATGGAAATCGATGCACGACTGGCAAAATCACCAGATCAGTATGTCTGTTTGGTCAAGTTAGATGAGGCCAGATTCGGTCATGAAGATACGGGGCTGTACCGTGAGGTGTATGAGGGACTTCCTGATTTCGTGCATACGCGTGAAGCGCTACAAACATTCCATGCCTACGGGGATCGCAAGAACTATCCGCAGCTGAACGATGAGCAATGGCACCGCATGAACTGGGATGCTTATCAAGACTGTTTTGTGTGTGATAAGCGGCATCGTTGTGGACAAACCTTGTCGCGTGAATCTTACCGGAAATCGGCCGATTTAATCATTTGTTCGCATGATTTCTACATGGAGCATGTATGGACATATGACGGTAGGAAGCGTGAAGGACAGCTGCCACTATTGCCGGATCATTGCACTGTTGTGTTTGACGAAGGACATCTGATGGAATCCGCTGCTCAAAAGGCGTTGACCTATAAGCTGAAGCATATGGTATTCGAGGAATTGGTCATTCGCTTGTTAAAAGGGGAAGTTCGTGAAACATTAGCTGTCTGTATTGATCGTGCGATTGAGCAGAGCGAACGTATGTTTGAAGTGTTGGAGGGCTGTTGCCGCCCGATTGCGGGCTCTGACCGTAAACAAATCGTGATGAGTGATCTCTTGAAAAGAGAGATTCTTACGCTCTGTGATATTTTATCCGAGATTGAAGAGGAGCTTGTCTTTGAGGGGGAAATGTTTACTCTTAATGACTATCAGCTGAAAATTGTTGAAGAGCATCTGGAGATGATGCAAAAAGCGTTCGCGTTATTCCGCAACGATCAATCCTTCATTTGCTGGGCAACGGAAAGTATTACAGGACTCAGTCTCGTTGTAATGCCAAGAACGGTGAAGGAAGTGCTCAAGGAGTATGTTTTTTCCTCCAAAATGCCAATCGTGTTCTCATCGGCTACACTATCTGTAGAGGGTAAGTTCGATTATGTAGCGAACAGCTTAGGCTTAGAGAAGTATCTTTCGTTCTCGGTAGATTCACCGTATGACTATGCGGAACGGATGGAAGTCATTGCTCCACGCTTCACAGAAGGCGGAACGTTCCAAGAGAAGATGAATTCAGCTGCCAGCTTGTTGAAAAGAACAGAAGGCAGAGCGCTTATTTTGTTCCCGACACATCAGGAATTGCAGCGTTTCAAAAAAGAGATGGCTGACCGTTCGGATTGCAAGGAGTTAACCTTCTTCTACGAGGGAGATCAAGAAATCTCGCATGTGATTGCATCGTTCCAAGAGAATGAGCACAGTGTGCTTGCTGCGGTTAGCCTATGGGAGGGACTTGATATTCCTGGTCCATCGCTATCCAACGTCGTTGTCTGGGCACTGCCGTTTCCTCCACAAGATCCGGTATTTAATGCGAAACGTGAAGCCGCTGTTTCTCCGTATGAAGAAGTCGATATTCCTTATATGCTGCTCAGACTGCGTCAAGGGATGGGTCGATTGATTCGAACGCGAGAAGATAGTGGGATCATTGCGATTTTCAGCGATGAGTTGTATACGAATGCATCGCTGCGTGAACATGTGGAGCGGGTTCTGCCGGCGGGCGTTGTGATGAAGTCGGAGTAAAGGTTGAAAATAGTTAGCGAAAGAGGAGCAGATGGTTGCTCCTCTTTTTGATGTTTTGCATTAAGTTTACTCGGAAAAATGCAATTAACTGGAAATTGTACAGCTAATTCAGCTATTTTCGGACTAAATAATGGAATAACTGGATTTTTTGACGTTAATTTGGTGCGGAATGGGCAGAACCAATGAAAACTGCATAATTAACGACGTATTTTCCATCTAATCGTTCTAAAATCAAGTTTTCCGCTGAAATAACTGTATGTTTTCCATCTAATCCCAGTTGGGGGGTGTGCATTCATCATTTTTTGCCGCGGCAAAGTCTAATGCCTAACAAAAGCGTGTATATATAACATATAATTGGAAGCGTTTACAACTTGTCCAAAGAATTACGATCGACCCAATCAACCTCGGCCAAACTGGTGTTAGCAGCATGAACACGTCGAAGGAGGTCGTCGCATGCAATTCTCTTATACCCAAGATCAGCAGGATATGAGGGCCAAAGTCCGTGAGTTTGCACTCGCGAAGATGGAGCCTACTTCAGAGGAAAGGGATGAGTATGAGCGGTTTGATCGTGGGATTTTCGACAGGATCGGTGAGCTTGGATGGTCTGGGATCCCTTGGCCACGTGAATTTGGCGGAGGTGGCTTGGATTTCCTAACTTATGCGATGGTGATTGAGGAGCTCTCGCGTGTTTGTGCGTCAACAGGCGTGATGCTCTCCGTGCATACGTCGCTAGCCAGTTGGGCGATTCATACGTATGGCACAGATGCGCAGAAACAAACGTATCTACTCCCTATGGCACAAGGGAAAAAGCTCGGTGCCTATTGTCTGACGGAAAGCGAATCCGGCTCTGATGCCGGTGCAATGCGCACGACAGCAACGAAGGAAGGAGATGCCTACGTACTTAACGGCTCCAAGCTATTCGTTACGAATGGCGGGGAGGCGGAGGTATATATTGTTTTCGCCATTACGGATGCACAGAACAAGTCGAAGAGTTGTACGGCTTTCATCGTGGAGAAAGGCATGGAAGGACTTATTTTCGGCACCAAAGAAAGTAAGCTCGGCATCCGTTCATCCACTACGATGGAGTTGAGGTTTGAGGCATGCAGCGTGCCTGCTGACAACCGATTAGGTCCGGAAGGCGAAGGCTTCCGAATCGCGATGCGAAGTCTAGACGGCGGACGGATCGGGATAGCCGCACAAGCCACGGGCATCGGCCAAGGGGCTTTGGATGCTGTTATTGCTTATGGCGCGGGAGCCAGCGCGCTCAGCGGAGAGCAATTCCATGCTTATCTATCGGAGATGGCCACGCACATCGAAGGCGCAAGACTGTTGACCTATCAAGCCGCTTGGCGCAAAAGCCAAGGGCTCTCGTATGGGAAACAGGCTGCCATTGCGAAGCTTTTTGCCAGTGATATGGCTGTCAAAGTATGTTTGCGTGCTGTCCAGCTCTGCGGCGTATGGGGTTGCCTGAAGGAGTCGAAGGTGGAGCGTTATCTGCGAGATGCCAAGGTGACGCAAATCTATGAAGGGACGAATGAGATTCAGCGTATTGTGATTTCGCGTTTGCTGCTTTCTGAAAGCACGTAGGAAGGGAGAGCGAAAACATGAGTGATCACTATTTGCCTGGACTTGAGCATGTGATAGCCAGTGAGACTAGCATTTCATATCTCGATGTGGAGAAGGAAGAGATTGTGATTCGAGGGTATGATCTGATGGAGCTTGCTGAGCAAATGACCTATTTGGATGTAGTTGGATTGCTGTTAGAAGGTGAACTGCCGAATGAGACGAGGCGCCTAGCGATTGAATCACAGATACAAGCGGTCTACGGATTACCGCCAAATGTGCGTGCTATGCTCCATTTGATGCCGGATCGGGCAGATATGATGGATGTGCTCCGAACGAGCATTTCCGCGCTAGCAAGCTTCGATGACGAACTCGATGATCGATCACCCGAAGCGAATGGACGTAAAGCGTTACGTTTATTAGCCAAAGTTCCGCAAATTGTTGCCTACGGTTATCGAGCTATCACGAAGCAGCCGCTCATTGAACCAGATCCCAAGCTGTCCTATACAGCTAATTTTCTCTACATGATAACGGGAACAATTCCGTCGCGGGTGGAGGAGGCGATTTTTGATCAATCGCTGATTGTGTACAGTGAGCATGAATTGCCGAATTCGACCTTTGCGGCGCGCGTTATCGCCTCCACACAGACTGATATATATGGTGCTCTTGTTGGCGCTGTTGCTTCACTGAAAGGAACGCTGCACGGAGGAGCGAACGAAGCGGTCATGCACATGCTGCTCGAAGCGGGTTCAGAAGATGATTTGGAAGTGTTGATACGTTCTAAGCTTGCACGGAAGGAGCGCATCATGGGCTTCGGACACCGTGTGTATATGCGAAAACCAGATCCACGCGCCTTGCTGATGAAGGAGGCGCTGGCGAAGCTCGCACCGGCATGTAATCAACAGGAACTATATGACATATGCGTACGTGGGGAAAACGTGATGCGGACAGAGAAAGGGCTGCATCCCAACTTGGATTATTATGCCGCGCCTGTCTATTACTTGCTTGGCATTCCAATTGAGCTGTTTACACCTGTTTTCCTTGCAGCGCGCACGGTTGGCATTAGTGCACATGTGATGGAGCAGCATGCGAACAATCGCCTCTTCCGACCACGTGTTCGTTATACGGGCGCGCGAGATTTACATCCGGCTCAAGGGGATATTCTTTCAGAAAGTGAGGACGAGATCGTATGAGTACATCTAGAGAACCTGTACAGAGGGAGATGATTTTTGACCCACTCATTGTAGAGATTGTTGACTACGCCTTGCATGCCGAGATTGAGAGTGAGGAAGCGTATCAGATTGCTCATCATGTCCTCATGGACTCACTAGGAACAGGCTTGCTAGCGCTGCGTTTTCCAGCTTGTACGAAACATCTCGGTCCGATTGTTCCAGGTGCAGAGGTGATTGGCGGTGCTCGTGTGCCTGGCACTCGATATGAATTGGATCCCGTTCAAGCGGCTTTCAATATTGGCTGTATGATTCGGTGGCTCGATTACAACGATACGTGGCTAGCGGCAGAATGGGGGCATCCATCCGACAACTTAGGCAGTATCCTTGCAATTGCCGATTATGTGAGTCGGAAACGTATGGCCGAGGGGCAAGCACCTTTTACGATCAAAGACGTCTTAACAATGGCGATCAAAGCGCATGAAATACAAGGGGTACTCGCGCTGGAAAATAGTTTAAACGCGGTTGGCTTGGATCACGTGCATCTGGTGAAAATCGCCTCCACCGCAGTGGCTACCGTTATGCTTGGAGGGACGAAAGAAGAGGTTTGCAACGCCGTCTCCAATGCTTGGATTGATGGAGCGAGCTTACGCACCTATCGGCACGCGCCGAATACAGGCTCAAGGAAATCATGGGCTGCGGGAGATGCCACGAGTCGGGCTGTCCGCTTGGCTTTGATGGCAGTCGGAGGTGAGATGGGATATGCCTCTGCATTGACAGCGCCGAACTGGGGATTCCAGGATGTGCTTTTCGAAGGCAAGACACTTACCTTGGCTAGACCTTTAAGCAGCTATGTGATGGAACATATTTTGTTCAAAATTTCATTTCCAGCCGAGTTCCACGCGCAAACCGCTGTTGAATGTGCACTTACGCTTCATGATCTCGTTAAAGAACGTTTAAGTGACATAACTAAAGTTATGTTAACAACTCATAAATCAGCGATTCGCATTATTGATAAAAAAGGTCCTTTGCACAATCCAGCGGATCGTGATCATTGTTTGCAGTACATGGTGGCCATCGGACTTCTGTATGGTACGTTAACTGCGGAGCATTATGAAGATGATATCGCTGCTGATCCACGTATTGATGCACTTCGGGAACGCATGGTTGTTGTCGAGAACGAGCAGTACAGCAAGGATTATTTGGATCCAGATAAGCGATCTATCGCGAATAGCATTCAAATTTATTTTAAGGATGGAACGTCGACGGGAAAAATTGATTGTGAATACCCCATCGGACACCGCAAGCGGCGGGCGGAGGGTCTGCCGAAAGTGATCGATAAGTTCAAAGCGAATGTGCAAACGCGGTTTCCAAGGAAGCAAACGGAAAAGATTATGGGGCTATCACTCGATTACGAGAAGCTCATTCAGACACCTGTGCCTGCGTATATGTCGCTTTTCGTCATTTAAATGTGGACAGATCGGCTGAATGAGGCAGGAGGTTACTATGTCATGGTTGATTGAGGAGGAGCCGAGTCAAGAACAGTTAGCTGCGGGGTGGCGTCGTTTCGTTGAAGCGGGTCCTATTGTCCAAATCGTTGGCACCCACGATGGCATGGCAGCTAGAGTCGCCAAACAAGCAGGGTTTGGGGCTCTTTACTTATCCGGTGCTGCTTATACGGCCAGTCGAGGATTGCCTGATTTGGGACTTATTTATTCCAATGAGGTTGCAGAGCGAGCAAGGGAGCTCGTCCGAGCAACAGGACTTCCGTTATTGGTCGATATCGATACGGGATATGGCGGCATTCTGAATGTTGCGCGGACCGCAAAGGAGATGGTGGAGGCGAAAGTTGCCGCCGTGCAAATTGAAGATCAAGATATGCCGAAGAAATGCGGACATCTCAGTGGTAAAAAACTCATTTCCACCGAGGAAATGTGTCAAAAAATCCGCACGCTCAAAGCCGTCAGCCCGACGCTTTATATTGTTGCACGGACAGATGCGAAAGGGGTAGAAGACATGGCGGAAGCCATCACCCGTGCGAAGCAGTATCTCGCCGCTGGGGCGGATGCTATTTTTCCAGAAGCACTCGAACGTGAAGAGGACTTTCAGCATTTTCGAAAGGAAGTGAATGCACCACTTTTGGCCAATATGACGGAATTTGGACGTACACCGTACTATACGGCTGCGCAATTCGAAAATTGGGGCTTCCGTATGGTTCTCTACCCGGTAACGTCGCTGCGTGTCGCTGCCAAAGCTTATGAGCGGGTATTTGAGGAGATTCGTCAGCAAGGGACACAGATCGGATCGCTAGCTGACATGCAATCGCGCAACGAGTTATATCAAGCCATTCGCTATGAGGATTATGAGGCTTTGGATGGTTCTATTGCACGATCAACTTGGGAGGATAAGAGTTAGAAGTGCAAGCGGCTTGAGGGAGGGCTCCACATGGATTATAGCCTTTCAGAGGAATTAGAAATGATTCGCACGATGGTACGTGATTTTGCATCCGAGGAGGTTGCGCCGACGGCAGCGCTTCGAGATGAAGAGGAACGGTTTGATCGTCATCTATTCAAAATGATGGGGGAGCTTGGCTTAACTGGAATTGTAGTGCCTGAGTTATATGGCGGACTTGGCTCGGATGCTCTGACGAATAGCTTGGTTCTGGAGGAATTAGCTCGTGCGTGTGCTTCTACGGGGTATACACTTTTCGTGCATAGCGCGTTGGCGGCTATGGCAATTTCGATGTTTGGCACCGAGGAACAGAAGAAGATATTTCTGAGTTCAATGGGAAGTGGGCAAAAGCTAGGGGCTTATGCGTGGTCTGAAACTACACAAACTGAGGGGGCTTCTGGCGTAATTCTGCGTACGCAAGCATTGCGTGACGGGGACAATTACGTGCTGCAAGGCGCGAAGTTTTTCGTTTCAAATGCGGGTGATGCGGATGTATATGTGGTGTTTGCATCGACGGAAAATGATTCGATGTCGCGCGAGAGTAGTGCTTTTATCATTGAGGAAGGCACTCCAGGCTTCTTATTAGGCAAAAAGGAAAGAAAACTCGGACTTCTTGGCTCACCTAGCATGTCTATTGAATTGGTTGATTGCCGAATTCCAATGGCGAATCGGCTTGGCGATGAAGGAGACGGCCTGCGGATTGCGCTGCAGACGTTGGAGTCTGCACGCAGCGGCATCGCTGCACTGGCGGTTGGGCTCGCACAAGCAGCAATGGATGTATCTGTCTCCTATGCGAAGACGCGCAAGCAATTCGGTAAGCCAATCGCGCAGCAGCAGGCCATCGCATTCAAGCTAGCGAATATGGCTACGCAAATTGAAGCTGCGAGGCTGCTCACGTATCAAACCGCATGGCGTGAGAGCCAGGGAGCAGTTGGAGGGGCGTATTCCAACCTATTTGCTGGGGATACGGCAATGGCCGTTGCGATTGAAGCTGTTCAAATCCACGGTGGTTATGGATATACGAAAGCTTTCCCTGTTGAACGATTTTTGCGTGATGCGAAAATGCTCCAAATGGTAGAAGCAACAATGGATGAGGAGCGGAGAGCAATTGCTCGTTTGATCAAGATGATGTGAGCTTGGACTGGAGGGCGAGGTGTATGCGAGAAAGCGTCATTGTTGGCGGTGCGAGAACCCCATTCGGTAAGTTTGGCGGCGCGTTGAAGGATGTCCCAGCTGTCGAGCTGGGGGGAATCGTCATCAAGGAAGCCATACGACGTGCGTCTCTGGATCCTTCATTGATCGAAGAAGTCATCATGGGCATGGTGCTGCAAGGAGGTGCCGGACAAATTCCTTCGCGTCAGGCGGCTCGTAGGGCGGGACTGGCGTGGAGTGTGACCTCGGAGACGATTAACAAAGTGTGCGCCTCGGGGCTTCGCAGTGTGACCATGGCTGATCAAATCATCCGCGCAGGTGATGCGTCGGTATTTGTGGCAGGCGGCATGGAAAGCATGAGCAACGCGCCATATTTGGCGACGCATGCGCGTTGGGGCGCACGGATGGGCGAACAGCGACTAATCGATCTGATGATTCATGATGGTCTGACATGTCCTTTCGAACGCGTGCATATGGTGCTCCATGGCAGCCGCATTGCTGCTGAAAGCAATATTGGACGTCAGGAGCAGGATGAGTGGGCTTTGCGCAGTCACCAATTAGCCTTGCAGGCGATGTCCAATGGTTACTGTGCAGAGGAAATCGTACCTGTCCAAGCGGGTGCAATTGTGGTGGATCGTGATGAGGGACCTCGTGCGGATACGAGTTTAGCTAAACTTGCCGGATTAGTCCCGGTATTCGATAAGCAAGGCAGCATTACGGCTGGAAATGCGCCAGGTGTGAATGATGGCGCAGCAGCTTTGGTCGTTATGGCAAGAGAAGCAGCATTAGAACAGGGCGTAATTCCGCTCGCAACGATACTCGGCCATGCTAGTGTAGGCGAGCGAGCGCCATATATCGCGACGGCACCTGCGTTGGCGATTCGGAAGCTAATGCAGCAAACGGGTATGACACTTGATCAAATTGATCGATTCGAGGTGAATGAGGCTTTTGCCGCTGTCGTGCTCACATGCGAGCGTATGCTAGGGTGGGATTCGCAGCGCGTTAACGTCAACGGCGGTGCCATTGCTCTCGGTCATCCCATTGGCGCGAGTGGAACACGCATCATTCTCACTTTAATCCATGAGCTTCGCAGAATTGGCGGTGGTTATGGGATTGCAGCGATATGCAGCGGCACGGCGCAAGGTGATGCGATCTTGCTTCGTGTGGAGTAGCCGAGGAATCCTATTCGGTGCTGGTAGTTTGGTTCAATGAAGCACTAGGAGCGATGAACGATGTCTATACAAACCATCATGGTAATTGGAGCAGGGCAGATGGGAAGCGGCATTGCGCAAGTGGCTGCCTCTGCAGGCCGCAAGGTACTTTGGCATGATCTATCTATGCCTTTGATCGATAAGGGCTTGTTGGTCATTAGCAACCAATTAGATCGGAATGTTGTGAAAGGGAGGTTGACGGAGGAATCGAAAGTAAGCATTCTTAGCCGCATTCAACCGACGGGAGCAATTGAAGAGGCTGCTCAGGTGGATCTGGTGATCGAGGCGATATCTGAGAATATGGCTTGGAAAACAGCACTTTTTCAGAAGTTGGATGGGATCTGTCCCCCTAATGTGATTATGGCAACGAATACATCATCGCTGCCGATCACTGAGATTGCTGCGGCGACAACGCGTCCTTCGCAAGTTATCGGGATGCATTTCATGAACCCGGTCCCCGTGATGCCGCTGATTGAAATTATTCGAGGTCTCGAAACGTCCCAACTTGTGTTCGAAGCCATCTTTCAGCTTAGCAAAGATCTGGGTAAAACACCGGTTGAGGTGCAGGATTTTCCAGGATTCGTTTCGAATCGTATTCTCATGCCGATGATTAATGAAGCTATTTTTACGGTATATGAAGGTGTAGCAACGGTTGAAGCTGTAGATACGGTGATGAAGCTCGGGATGAATCATCCGATGGGACCGCTGGAGCTCGCTGATTTCATTGGGTTGGACACGTGTTTATCGATCATGGAAATTCTCTACGAAGGGTTTAAGGATGCCAAATATCGCCCCTGTCCGCTGCTCAGGAAAAATGTGAAGGCGGGGCGACTTGGACGCAAGTCAGGGCAAGGTTTTTATACGTATTCAAGTTGAACGGTTCGCTATGCAGTCACTCTGTGGAGGGGCTGTTTTTGTTTTTGCAGGTAAACGCAGAGGATGAATGGAATGGATAAGTAGCGAATTGCGCTAATCTGAAGTCTGGAAGGGGGAATGTGTAAGATGGTAAATACGTGCTTAGGTTGCCAGCTTGCGAACGGACAAGTTCAAGGTCACGTTGTCTATGAGAATGAGTGGTTGACCTGCCTTTTAGATATCGCTCCGTTAAATGAAGGACATGTTCTAATACTTCCCAAGCGCCATGTGGCTGAATTGGAGGAACTAGAGGAAGAGACATCAGTAGCCATACTGAAAGCAGTCATGAAGATGTCACGCGTGATTAAAACACTCTATCAACCAGATGGCGTTACGATCCTCCAAAATGGTGGTACATTCAATGATTTAGGCCATGTGCATGTTCATATTTTCCCGAGATATGTTGGGGATGGCTTTGGTTGGTTGGAGCCGGAAGATCGAAATGACAATAGAAATCGATTGGCAGAGACGAGATTGAAAATAATTAATGCCATTAATGATTTATGCGATTAAATATAAAAAGTTGGCATCCATCAGCTAACATGATAAACTGCTAGGGGCGACACTGCAGCGGATTGATCTGTTTTGACGGAATCAGCAGATGTAGCTGGTGTCCAACAAAGGAGGCAATTTCCGTGAAATTTCGTGCTGTATCGCATGAGACCAAAATGAATTATATGCTCTGGAGTATAAAGAATGAAATCAGGAAAGAGAATAAGTACTTAGCATCCTTACCGTTTGATCCTTCGCCAATCATTGGCATTGTGAAGTATCATCTGGATCAGTGGGACCCGATTCAATTACTAGACGATGGAAGTCAAGACGATGAATACGATGGTGAGGCTCGCAGCGTTACCATTTATATAATTAAGCATATGGAAGAGATAAGTGTTGCCGGGTTGGGGCAAGAGATCCAACGCATTTTCAAGAAATCCTTTCTGGATGAATTTCAATCTGAGGCGGATACTTTTGAAATCGCAATTGG
The DNA here is from genome assembly GCF_056398345.1 of Paenibacillus sp. 01T442. Taxonomy (NCBI): domain Bacteria; kingdom Bacillati; phylum Bacillota; class Bacilli; order Caryophanales; family Paenibacillaceae; genus Paenibacillus; species Paenibacillus sp. 01T442. The sequence continues at coordinate 625 of NZ_JBFTPF010000062.1, read as the reverse complement.
CATATTGCGTGATTTGACTAATGGAAATGAGGATGTTTCGAGTGAGTGAAATGGTAGGGAAGTACTGTGCGAAGTTTTTTGGTAAGACAGGTGTCATTCTTGAAATTGGAGTGGTGAAAAAGGTAGCAAGTCGTACTATTCATGTGGATTGGGGTCCGAAAACGTGGGTGTACCAGAATCGTGATTTCAATTGGACACCTCTGACGAAGGAAGAGTTCGAAGCTAAATACAAAAAGCCGAAATTCTCTGACGCAGCTCTGGTGCGTGCCGCAGAATTAGGTCTGAAAATTACGTATAATTAAGTTGCGGCTGCCTCTGGGCGGCCGTTTTGTTTCATTAGAATGTTCCAGCGGGGGATCGCGGTGCTGCGAAAGGGAACTACGTTCCGTAACTTCGGCGGGGGGCAGAGATATCGTGCTCTATCTTCATTACAGATCAACTTGGCGCTTCGCTGGAGGTTGCGTTAGTCCGATTTCTCCGAATTAAATCGAAGATTACCTGTAAAGAAGGACCAATAGTCCGATTCTGCCGAACTATTTACCTATTTTCCCTGCATGAGGCTTTATTGGGTTTATTTAGTTGGGCTATCTCGGACTAAATAGGTTATATTGACACGGACATAGAG
>NZ_JBFTPF010000061.1:0-36627 GCF_056398345.1 Paenibacillus sp. 01T442 | reverse complement strand
CTTACTGCCAAGCTGCGCTTGAATCACGGTTCCCTCTGGAGCCACACCAAGCTTTGCCTGGGTAGCTGCAATCGTTCCACTGGTACTCTGAACACCAGCMTTTACCTTGAAGATTAGGTTCAGAACCGGCGTACTGGCTCCAGATATTCCCCCTCCAGTATTGGCAGTAATGAGCCTAACTTTCCCAGCAGTGGCTTTGTCCTCTGTCACGATCTGGATGTTGTTGTTGGCACCTGCCGCGCTCACATAGTCAAATACGCTGGAATCATAAGACAGGGTGATGTCCTGGGCGTAAACACTTTGTGTCACATTGTTCAGGCTAACTCCCACTGTAAAGCTGCTTCCGGGTTGCACACTGCTGTCTGCTGAAAGTGCAGCAGCGGGTACAAGCGGCTGAGACCAAACAGGATCTGTGGTTGCATCACTTGTGGTTACATATATCCGGTCTATGATTAAGCCAGATTCCCTTCCCCATAAGTTCAATTCATGGGCACCAGCGGTAATATTCAATGGAGTGCCGCCAGTCACTAGCGTACCGCCATTACTGAGATTCACCCATCTAAACTGACTGTTACTCACGTTCTGAATACCATTGGAAGTGAATTTATACGTATTATCCAATCCAACGTGGACGGAGTCCGTTTGGAAACTGTGACTCTTCGCAAGTATCCAGACATAGTAGGATCCTGCATTCGTAAAGTTGATCTTGTAATTCAGTCTGGAACCGGCAGCTAGGCTAGCTGCATCAGTACCTGGTGTGACAGCGGTACCATCATCGGGACTAAATTGCATAGCTTTCGTGGACAAGCCGTCAACAAGCGACCAGGTATGGCCATTTGCGTTGCCAAATACATAGGCATTGGCCGTGTTTTCTGCTGCAGTTTCTGCCTCAACGGCCACGATGGCTGGTGTATTAAAGTTAATGGTATATACCGAAGCTTGTAAACCTTCTCTACTTACCGTCACTGTGGCCTTTCCTGGTACGGCCAATGCTTGTGTAATCGTAACACTCGCGCCAGGATCATTTGAAGCCGCAGTAACTTGCGGCGGAGCTGATCCTACAGGAACATCTAGGGAATAGGTGTATGTACTTGGACTGAACCCATTCACTTGCGCACCGTTCAGCTGGAGGGACTTCAAATTCGTATCAAAGTTAGATCCAACCAACTTGTCATCTAATTTAAATGAGTCGAAGTCAACGTAACCACCTGTTGTCTTTGTTGAATAATTGAATAAGGCAAAACGGTAGCCCATAAAATGCGGTAGTGTATATGACATTTGAAGTGTGTTTCCTATGGATGCCCAACGCTCACCGTCAAGACTGTAATAAAACTTTGCTTTATCTGTCCTATTCTTAAAGTCCAACTCGCTCCTTAAATAAACAGTGTTTTGAGTGAGAGGGACACTTGCTATTTCCACTGCTGACCCTGAACTTCCATTCACCATAACAACCGATTTTGTAGTGCCGGACATTTTAACACCGACAAACCCGTAGTTCTGTTGGAAGGCGGAAATTCCCGCATAATCCCCGTCTTTCATATGGCTAACATCGATAGCAATGGTTCCTGAACTTTCAGGTCCGAAGGTTCTTTGTGTAAGCGTATTTCTGGCATCAAGAATACTAGTGCTCGTTCTTCCGGTAGTGAGTCTTAGATACCCCGGTCGGTCGGTAAGAGACCAGAATCTATTGTCAGGATTATGGTTCCACTGCCATACAAGTGCAAGATTGGATCCATTGTAGTCATTTTCTCCGCCTGCTACTTCTGTATGATAAACTTCAACTTTCACTGTTCCCTGATCGAAGTTATCTGATGAAACCCAGGATCTTGACAGTACAGCAGGAATCCCCGTGTCATTGACATCCCCGAATAGAGGCCATCCATCCTGACTCCATGTCATCGGTACAATGTAAGGTATACGTCCAACGGATCCATAATCCTGGAACAGCATTCCGTACCATTTTCCGTCAACGGCTTGAACAATTCCCCCTTGTGCTATACCAGCACTGTTGGAGGTGCTGCCCGATCTTAAAGCAATCTTTCCTTCATAGGTGCCATCTATCGTATCAGCCCTGTGGACTAATTCAGTACGAATGCTCCCTGTTGGCCATGAGATATTAAAGATATAATATTTACCATTAATTTTTTGAATGTGTGAGCCTTCAGCTCCAAGACCGCCAGAGCCTCCGGGAGCGCTCGCATTTTGAATGATTGTTTTATTCATTCCGCCTGCTTTGATCGCTGTGGCATCTGAAGTAAGTTCAATAATCTTAATGGCCCCCCCGCCATATACCAGATAGACACGCCCGTCATCATCAAACAGCAAGGACATGTCATGATAAACGCCGCCAGCAAGCTCATACTTTTCCCATGGGCCCTTTTCGATGTCGGTGGTTTGAAAGATATACGTTTTCCCCGTGTCATTGGAGGCAAATACCACATAAAACTTGCCATTATTGTATCTTAGACTGCTTGCCCATGAGCCTTTTCCATATATGTTTTGCCCATTTGAAAGCGTTTGTTTATCCGTCGACGCGAGTATATCATAGACATAATTGACGATTTCCCAATTTACGAGGTCCTTGGACTTCATAATAGGAACGCCAGGGTTCACGTGCATGGTAGTGCTGGTCATATAATAAGTATCATTCACCCGGATAACATCAACATCMGGTACATCCGCCCATATGATTGGGTTCTTGGCAATCGGTGTATAAACGTCTRCATAGAAAGTTGTAACACTTTTCCCCTTAAGCGTGGCTTGAAGTGAGTTTCCATTTACAGTGGTATCGCCTAAATTTGCAATATTCTCACTAGACGAAGTTCTATAAGTAGTAAACGATTTTACAGTTTTACCATTTACGTTGAAAGTTAATGCAGTGTCCGTGTTAGTGTCATTTATAGCTGTAATAACTAACTTTCCATTCGAAGGATCTTTATACGCTGTTGTATATACACCCGTTGCTGGGGTTACATCTGAATTGACTCTTTTATAACCCGGCCTGATAAATCTGCTGTATTGACCAAGTGTATACAATCTTTTATTCAAATCGTAACTTTTTACAGCACCATTATCATCCGTATGAAATGTAATCAGTGCGCCTTTATCTCCAACAGAATTCACACTGTCTTTTGTGTTATTCCAAAGCCACCAGTAGTTAAACGCATTTACTTCTGCTACCGTCATATCCTTATGGATCATTTTCGCCCAATAGATACCGTCATTTATGGTTGGATCATTGGGTTCACCTACAGATGCTTCTGTCACCCATAATTTTTTATTATAAAGCTTTGTTTGCGTCAGCCACTTCGCGCCAAGATTAGGGTCCTGCTGATTTACGGCATATTGGTGTACACCAACAATGTCTACGCGATCCCTGCTATCGGCATCATTCAATGTTGGAACAGCCAGATCTTCACTGAAATTTAAGCCCTCTGGCATAATAAGCTTCGCAGTCACACCTTTTTGTGCAAAAGTAGGTTTGAGATAGCCCTTTACAAAATTATGAAAATCATCCGCTGACCAACTGCTGGATTCATAATTYGGTGCATAGTTTGGCTCATTTTGTATAGATACAGCTGAGATATCGATTCCCTTATTGGTCTTAAAGCCAGTCACATAGTCAGCTAAGAAATCAGCATATGCCTGATATTTATCAGTTCTGAGCTTACCACCGATCTCTCCGTTCGTTCCTGTGCTGCCAGTCTTCATAAACGGCGGAGGCGTCCAGGGAGTAGTAAAAAATTTGGTTACGTTATAATCCGTTTTTATTTTATTAAAAAGCCAGGTTGTACCATTAATATCCCAATTATTCCAATTCCATGTGCCTGATTCCGATACGATGTCATAAGGAAGCCTGTTTCTTACCATACTTAGTCCTGCGCCAGTAGAAGTACTAAAAAGCGCATCCAGTATTTCCTTCTGTGGTGGGTTTGCGAGATTTTGTACAATACCTGTCGACCAAGCGTTGGATGCACCAAAGCCGTCGATTTCCTGCTTTTCAATATTATAATCAATATTAACCGTTGGGATGGATGCAGCATGGGTACTCTTATGAAAACTAAGCATGGATGATACGATCAGACTAAGACAGAGAGAAACTTTTAAAGCAGCTCTTGAGTCAACCCTTCCTTTTTCCATTTATCTCTTCCCTTCATTAGATGATTCTTGTACCTTACCTTAAAGCTATGGGCCCAGTTGCTTGTTAGCATCATGGACCCATTACCATCTCAACAAGGATTTTTTACTTTTTACATAGTTGCCAGATGCCTGTATGAATGAATTTTATTTCAATTCTTGATATAGTCTGTAGATGACCGTAGCAGCTTGTGCTCTTGTCGATTTTCCTTTCGGATCAAAATATCCCTCTGACACTCCGTCCATTAAGCCTGCCTGTTTTGCAGCCCAAACAGCATCCTTGGCGTATGTAGAGATTTGATCTCCATCAAGGAAATTTGAAGTTGCACCATTTGCTAGTACAGTCGTAGAACTAATAATCTTGGATGCCCGATAAATAAGCACCGCCATGTCCTCACGACTGATCTGGTCGTTCACACCGAAGCTGCCGTCATCTTTGCCTTGAACGAGGCCGATCTTCTGTGCTGAGGCTATGGAATTGTAGTACCATGCACCCGCCTCAATATCTGTGAAGGCTGTAGTTGCAGTAGAATCTGCTAGATCGAAGAGTTGAATCAACATCTTAACGAACTCTGCTCTTGTTACCTCCCCAGCCGGAATAAAATGGCCGTCACTTCTACCGTTCACTACTTCACGAGCTGCCAAGCCAAGAACACCMTCGTTTGCCCATGTATACCCATTCATGTCACTAAAGGAAACCTGAACATGGTTAGCCGTGTACTTGCTGAAGTGCGTAGGTTGAAACTGAACTTTGCCTGTTTCGATATTGTATTTCCCATTCCTGACAATTTCCAATTTACCATCTTCCGTTATATAGTAGATGACTACTTGATTAGGCTTTTCATTAGGTGCCAATGTATACGGTACTTCTACTAGAACACTTTTCTTGTTAAATTTTGTGATTTTACTACCATCTAAACTCAAATTAAAATCGTACACAACAGAACTTCCGACTTCTTTTCTGATATCCTGCGATAGGTTGACAGGGTCTACCTTTGCAATACTTAATTGCAAATTTGAAGTTTCCGACAGGGTGCTTTTATCAAGAACATCCCGATTAATGGTAACCGTAGCAAGATCCGTCTCAACCTTTACCGTCTTTACGACGCCTGATTCTGAACTGAGTTGTTGAAGCTGCTTCGCCGGCAGATTCAGTTGGATTTCCTTAACGTCAGAACCTGAGTTGACTTTAATCGTTACCGATTCATCTTTGGAATTTTTGCCCGCTTCAAGAAGAGCTTTTGACCCTACATCAATAGAAGCAACACCATTATTAACAGTCATTGTTTCCAGTAACAAAACAGATGTACCTGAAGTGCCCGGCGATGACGGATTTTCTGCCCCTTGGGAACCAGGGTTGGAGCCAGTATGAGAGCCAGGATCAGTGCCAGGATTAGTGCCGGGATTAGTGCCGGGATCAGTGCCGGGATCAGTGCCGGGATTAGTACCGGGATCAGTTCCAGGATTAGTGCCGGGATCAGTTCCAGAGTTCGAATTATTAACGGACAATGTAATTCCGTTACCCATCTTCCCATTCGTTTTTTCCAACTGACTATTGATAGTTGTCAAAGAACTTAGGGAAACGGAAGCTGCCCCTGCTTTGGAAGCTTTAAACGAAAGCGTAAATAAATCCTTATCCCCAGTTAGTCCCGACTTGTTTCCTATTAAAGTAAAAACCAGCAATATCTTGTTGCCTTGTACTTTAGGTTCAAGCACGTATGCTTGATTATTCAGGCTGCTTGTGTAGCCCGTATACGCCAGTTGCTGCTCATCATACGTTAATTCCATCTCGGCAGCATATAAGTCTGTAAGTGCTTTGCCTGCAATGGTAATCGTAACGTTGTTTCCTAACTCGACACTTGGAGCCTGAGAGCGCAATACAACTTCATCTGTTGTTTGTGCTGCAGCCGTCAAAGGGAGCAGCGTGGCAATGAACATCATAGCTAGGATGAATAATTGAAATTTGAGTTTCATGTTCACAATCCCTCATTATAAGGAACGAATGGGAGACAAACGTCTCCCATTGCCCTTTTCTTGGATTTAGTAATTTTTAGCGATCACGATCAACTACGATTGTGTGGGTCGCTTATTGAAGTATCTTGGATGCTACATACGCAAGATCAAAAATATCGATCTTATTATCGTTGTTCATATCAGCTTTCTTGGCAGTTGTCCAGTCTGAGCTATAGGAGTCCTTACCGTAATTGTAAGCTACTATTGCAAGGTCACCTACATCGATGCTTCCATCGTTATTGAGGTCTGCAGATTTAATTACGGCTGCCTTGAAGGAAGCTGCTGCACTGCYCAGTGCTGTWACGSYACTGTCAACCTGGGACTGTGTCGCACTTGCRYTGTCTCTTACAGCTTTTGCTGCAGTGAGGGCTRCACCGAATGCATCCTTGGCTGCTTGTGGGTATTGACCRKYCGCTGTTCCTACGACTGCACCGTCATAMAGGCTCTGTGCATCCGAAATAGCTGTTGTCAACGCTGTCTTAACCACTGCAATAGCGCCTACTGAAATGCTCTTACTGCCAAGAGCAGCATCAATCACGGTTCCTTCCGGAGCCACACCGAACTTTGCCTGTGTAGCTGCAATCGTTCCGCTGGTATTCTGAACACCAGCCTTTACCTTGAAGGTTAGATTCAACACGGGTGTACTGACTCCAGATATCCCAACTCCGGTGTTGGCGGTCATGAGTCTAACTTTTCCAACAGTATCTTTGTTCTCTGACACGATCTGGATGTTGTTGTTGGCACCTGCYGCACTCACATAATCAAATACATTGGAATCATAAGATATGGTGATGTCCTGCGCATAAACACTTTGTGTCACGTTGTCCGCACTAACAGCCACTGTAAAGCTGCTTCCAGGCTGCACACTGCTGACTGCTGAAATTGCAGCTGTAGGTACAAGCGGCTGAGGCCACACAGGATCTGTCGTTGCATTGCTTGTCGTTAAATAGATTCGGTCGATGGTAAGACCGTCTTCTCTTCCCCACAAATTCAATTCATGTACGCCAGCGGTAACATTTAATGTAGCTCCGCCATACGAACTTAAATTAGCCCATTTAAATCCAGTACCAGCAGATGCTAAACCGTTGACACTAAATTTATACGCATTATCTAGTCCAACGTGGAGAGAGTCCGAATTGAAATCAGGAGCCTTCATAAGCAGCCAAACATTGTAGGTTCCTGCAGTCGGGAAGTTGACTTTGTAATTAAGTCTGGAATCGCCAGCGAGGCTGGCTGCGTCAGTACCTGACATACTGAAGCCATTATCTGGCCCAAAAAACATAGCTTTCGTGGACAGTCCATCAACAAGAGACCAGGTATGACCACTTATAGTGCCATATACATAGGCATTGACTGTGTTTTCTGCTGCTGTTTCTGCCTCAATGGCCACAACAGAAGGCGTATTGACAAGTACACTAATCTGCGATGTTGCAGCAGCGCCTAATGCTCCCTTAAAACTTACAGTAACATTTGCTGTTCCGCTTGCTTTAGCCGTTATAGTACCGCCCGCAACTTCTGCAATAGCAGGACTTGGATTGGTATACGTTGCTGTTTTGGTTACATCTTCCATGTGTCCGTCAACATATTCTGCTGTTACTTTAAAGGTTGCAGTTTTGCCAGAATCCAGCGTAACTGAACCATTGTCAATGGTAATCTTCTTCACCGTCAGTTCGCTGTTCAAGTCTTTTACAAGCATATTAACTGTATCTGTTTTTCCACCATAGCTTATGTCAATGCTTGTGGAGCCATAGCCCACCCCAGTGACAACTCCGTTGTTTACACTTACAATACCGCCTTGTGCCGGTGTTGCAAGGGCCTGACCACTAATATCTACACTTGTTCCATCGGCGTATATGGCAGAAACCTTTAGGTTAGCCTGATTAGTTCCGGAAACAGTATCAATCTTTTGTTTATCTATGGATGCATTGATTGCAACTAGATCATGAGCAGCTGTCTTTTGCTCGAATTGCCAAGAATCTACCTTGAAGAGATTACCTGTTGATGCTCCCGTGTATACCATATATACATTATGGACACCTGTAGCACCGGAAACACTCGTTGTTTTTGTCTTCCAAACATCGTCTCCGCCTGTGTTGGAAATGGGAAGTGTCCCGATCAATGGGCCAGTAGCACTGTCAAGATGAAGTTCAATGTTTCCACCGCCCGAACCACTTGCAACATTAGCTTTGAATGTTCCTGCGCCTGTAGCTCCAAAATCAACTTTGGATACCGCAGTCCAGTCTCCATCATTTATGCTGCTGACAGCCAGATTTATACTGCTTACCATGCCTCCTGGTTGTGTCGTAGTTTCAGTGGATATTCCGCCATTCCAACCAATTGTTTCGGCCTCAACCCTTGTATAGGGATTCAAATTTTGGAGCTGCGGAACACCTGCGTAATCGCCAATAATAGGATTGATAACCCCGTTTGCATCAAAACTTACCTTATTGATGTTTGTATTACGGTATCCATGCGGTTGCCCACCCATTTGTGGATACATACCGCTTTCAGCCATTGCCTTTGCAACGGTTTGTGCGTGGTAGGTAACATACCACTGGTTGTTGAATTCAAAGATCGCATGGTGGTTGTTACCTCCAACGCCGAAGAAAGTAGCAGGGTTAGGCAGTATTGTTTTGACAAAGGTAAATGGCCCCATTGGGTTGTCACTTACCATATAGCCAATTGCTCCCGTAGGGATATCCGACGGATGCCCGCTAGAGAAGTTCGTACAATAGGAGTAATAATACTTCCCGTTGTATTTGTGGATACCTGAATCCTCAAACAACCACGGTGGATTGATGCGTCCAAGAGTTCCACCGCTTGCACTCAAATCCAAACTGATCATATCCGCACCAAGCTTTGCAACACGTGCGGTTCCCGGGTCAGCATCTTTTCCGGCCGGAATACCGCCGCCGAAATACAAGTAACCGCTTCCATCATCGTCAACCAGTACCGCTGGGTCAAAAAGCCATGTAACATCACTAGCCCCAGGAGTACTTCTGCTTACCAATTGTCTTCCAATTGGATCTGTAAATGGGCCGATCGGACTATCCGCTGTGAGCACACCAATGCCGCTTCCATTATCCGCAAAATATAGGAAGAACTTCTCCTTGCCATCAATCGTTTTATGTGCAGCCGCCGGTGCCCAGGAGTTGTTTGCCCATTTGGCCGCACCTTGCGGCCCTGCTACTAGGATTTCCCCGTGGTCTGTCCAGTTCACCATATCATCGGACGAAACAACCGTAATCTTATTAATCTTACCGTATCCATTATCCTTAACTGTCCCATCAGCATTGTACTCCAATACATCATTGGTCATGTAGACATAAACTCTGCCGTTATATACCATTGCATAGGGATCCGCACCAAATTTTTGCGAAAATAGCGGATTGTTATTACCAGGTGTTTTAGCCAGCGCTGGAGAGAGCGTCGAAGCTGCTGCCTGCTTCTCCATAACTGGGCTTAATGTGAATGCAAGAGTTAAAGCCATCGTCATCCCCAGCATTTTGTTCAATTTCTTCATAGAACAACCTCCACATTATCATTTAATTTTTCAATTGATTCTAGTTACTTGTTCAATAATCTATGTATGATAACGGCTGCTTCTGCTCTTATCGCCGTATCATTTGGCTTGATCATGCCATTGTAGCCCTGAATGATTCCTTCCTTGAGCAATTGAGCCAGAGGGCCTGCTGCATAAGCTGCTACCTCACTCGAATCACTAAAGCTGCTTAAGTCTGAAACTGACTCGTCCAGTATGTTTCCGGCTATCTTCATTGCTCGTGCAGCCACCACCATCATATCCTGTCTGGATATGCTTAGCCTCGGCTCGAACAGGCTCTCGCTCGTTCCCTGAGCAATTCCAAGTTTCCTGGCTACCCCTACCTCTTGATAATAATAGTCGGACTGTTCTACATCATTGAAATTGCCATCTACTTCTGCATTAAGATGTAAAGCTCTGACCAGCAAGCTAATGAAGTCTGCCCTGGTAATATTGTCCCCTGGGCTAAAGGTAGTAGCCGACGTCCCTTTGATGATTCCCGAAGATGCTAGCGCTTCTATCTCCGTATTTGCCCACTCATAGCCTTGGAGATCGACGAAGGCAGTTCCATAACTGTATACAGTTGCTGCAAGACTCGAATCCAGTGCCTTCACGGATACCAGCTTAATATTGGCATTTCCCTGGGCCTTCCCTTTGAAGATGATAGTACTCAGGGCTACTCTCCCTTGCACTCCGGCCTTCTTCCCAACCTTTGTAAAGGCTATCGTCATTTTCCCGTTATCTACCTTTGGAGGTATGTAAAAACCCTCCAGCTTCGATTCCCCTTTAACCAACTCAACGATTTCAGGATCGAATGTAATCAGTACTTCATATGCATAAAGGTCTTTTAAGTTGTTTCCATTCACCGTAACTTCCAGCTCTTGATCAAGTAAAGCGTTTTCAACACTTTTGCTCAGCGTGAAGTCTGTATCCCCTTCTGCATATCCTGCTCGGGGGAAGCAAGCAACTATCATCACTACAATTAAATATAATACGAAAGTTACTTTCCCTTTTCTCATGTTCATCTCCTTAGAATGCATAATATCCCATCCCCGGAACCAAAGATACATAACCTATTCAACAATTTTTGTTGAAACATACGCAAGATTAGTAAGATATATCTTACAATCTTTGGGAAACTAAGTACCCCTCATTCAAAACTACCATCGTCAGCTTTGGCCAGCACTCTGCGCTGAACATCTCCCCCCGAGGGGAGAAGTCTTTTAATAGCGTTTAGATCAAAGATTGAGCAGACCCCATACCTTTTTTCTTACTCATTCTAAGACTCCTCTCGTATTTCATCTTAACTTCCATTTGATTACACTCCTTTTAGAAATTTGTAATTACCAAAATTACTGTGGTGTGATAATTACTGAGTTGAGTATAACTCGAACGTCATCATTTCAGAATGTAATTTCTTATTCGAAAAGTGAATATTTCTACGAATATACGATATAAATTCAACCAATAAGTGGATCATATAAAAGTATACATTTACTATAGAATAACAAACGTTAAATTTTTAGGATTTATTCCAATTATTCCCTTAATAACTACGAGATGCTATTTCTTTCTCGGCTGTCACTTGTGTAAATACATTTTCAGGGGTAACAATACGTTTCGGCAATGTGCTGCCTTTCACGATTTCTTTCACAGCTTGAATGAGATTTGGCCCCAGCAACGGATTACATTCAACCACTAGATTAATTTTACCCTCATTCATCTTCTCAAGTGCTTTCCTCGTGCCATCTACGGTGATGACCACAATATCTTTGCCCGGAACTAATCCATATTCTTCTATCGCCTCTAAGGCACCAAAGGTCATATCATCGTTATGGGAATATAACACACGAATCTCCCTCCCTTTTTCTTGCAAAAATTTCTTCATCACTTCTTTGCCTTTAGCAACTGTGAAATCTGCGTTCTCACTCTTCAAGAATTGCAAATCACCACGCGAAGAAATGACGTCACGAAATCCCTTCCCCCGAGCAATGGATGGCGTTGATCCCTCTGTACCCTTTAATTCTACAATCCCTACTGATTTAATCGATTTAGAAATTTTATCTAATAAGTACTTCCCTGCTTTTCGACCTTCCTCATAAAAATCAGAACCAATATAGGTCACATACAGCGATGGGTCAGTGACATCTACCAGCCGATCAATAATAATGACTGGAATACCTGCTTGTTTAACTTCTTTCAGAATAGGCTCCCATCCCGTTTCTACAACAGGAGCAATGGCGATGACATCCACTTTCTCTTTGACAAACCCTCGGATAGCCTCTATTTGCTTTTCTTGCGATTGCTCTGCGTTTTGAAAGTTGAGTTCGACATCAGATTCGGCTGCAGAATTTTTAATAGATGACGTATTGGCAAGCCGCCATTCACTTTCAGATCCTAACTGTGAGAATCCTAAGACTGGCTCTTTAATTATAGGCGTTGTTACAGACTTCTCTTGGCTTTCTTGTCCAACCTTTCTAGTTGTTTCATCTACTTGAGCTTGCTCACAACCAAAGAAGCACATTAGAATGCTTAGCGACACAATCAGTTTGGTAAGCGCTAACAACATACTCTTCGGTCTACTCTTGTACATTTTATTCAAGTCCCCCTTGAAGATTATTTCGTGTGGAAATGAGACATATGTCGTTCTAATTGCCCTGATATTTGATTCAATCTCGTAGAGAGTTCTAACAGTTGCTCGCCGATCGTTAGCTGCGTTGAACAGAGTGAAGCGACTTGCTCCGTTGAAGCTGATGACTCCTGTGATACAGCAGATACTTCGAATATAGCCTGACCGAGTACGGTTTGTACAGCGTTTAATTTATCCAATGACAAGGTAACATCCGTAGCTCGTGTTAATAACTGCTCCATTTCTTCTTGGATTCGTGTAAATAAGTTGAACACCTCAAATACTTCCACATTCATATCTTGAAAGAAAGGCAGTGCATCAGACATAGCCCCTACTGTGCATTCCACCTCTTGTAAAATAATATCTGTATATTGTCCCACTTGACCAATGGAGGCATTGGATCGTTCCGCCAGTTGGCGTATCTCATTCGCAATGACTTTAAAACTAGCTCCTTCGGCTCCAGCCCTGGTTGCTTCAATCGAAGCATTAAGTGACAATATCTTGGTTGATTTCGTGATCTCTTTCAAGATTTTCAGTATCGCACGAACAGCACTTGCAGATTCCTGGAGACTGTTAACTTTGCCTGCTACAACTCGAAAACTAGCTTCAGTATCCCCAGATTTACGCAAGAGATCATGTACTGAGTTTCCACCCGTTCTACAAACCTCTTCTACCTCTTGAGCGGAATGAGCCATTATACGTTGAAGTGAAAACACATCAGTTAAAGAAGTACTCATTTGTTCCATACGCACCGCACTTTGCTCGGCATTCGAAGCCAAGTCAATCGCACCACCAGCTATTTGATCTGTCGCTGCGTGTATTTCTCTTGCAGAGATAACGGTGATTTCGGCTGCACTGCTCATACGCTTACTAAATTCAGTGACTTCAATCACACTTTCTCTAGATCTCAAGATAAGAGCTCCAATATTCTCCATCATCTGCTCGTATGCGAATTCTACCTGTCCAATCTCATCTTTCCGATTCTGAACAGACAGTCTACCGGTTAAATTGCCATCGGCAGCTAACCTCATTAACTTCACAATATGGGAAAGTGGTTTGCCAACCATGAATACAATCCATAAACCAATCATCAAAGCAATCAGAATGTTTAAACCTATAAATATATAGGTCATTTTCTGAATTTTACTAACAGACTTCGTTAACTCAGCCAACGGTGCAATCGCGATGAATGACCAATTACTAATGGTTGATTGGCGATAAGCAAGCAAATTATTATCCCCTCTCACATTTTTAGCTATAAAGCTTCCTGAAATTGTTGAATTCGCAGGTATAGAAATATCGTGAGTGTTCGATACCATGTTATTGCTCAAAATCACCCTCCCAGATTGGGTTGTGATAAGCGTTTCCGCGCCATCACTAAGCTTAAAAGCATTGACCATCGTTTGCAAAACAGTAGCTTCTATTTGAACGATTAGGATGAAATCCTCAGAGCCTACATTATTTTTTCCTAGCAATCTCCCGTAAGCAAAGAGTGGTTTGGGTGAATCTCCTAAGTACCCTTTTTCTTCAATAGGCATCCAGACGGGTTTACCACTCGCATTAAGAATAGTTTGAATCCAACCAGCCTTTCTTAGATTTGGACTCAACCCTTCTCGTTGCGTACTTATCATTTCAAGTGACGTATGAATGGGAATCAGTGTGATATCTCGAATGCTCTGATCCGATAATGCTAACTGGTCGAATACATCCCTCATTTCGGAATTTCTTCGTTCCAGTTCAGCTTTTCCAATACCAGCGTTAGAAATTTGAAATAAATTTTTAGTAAGTACGCTATCACTAATGAGTTGATTCGATAAATCTATGTAAAACTGCTGCTTCATGTCTAATTTCTCCCCCGCAGTTGTAACTAAATCCTGCGAGCTTTTTTTCATTTGGTCAATGATTGCGTTTTCAGCAATACGGGAAGAAAATACCCCCATACCTATGACGGAGACACCTAAGGAGCAAAAAAAGATGAGGAAGAGTTTAGTACCAATCGACCTACTTGGCCGTTGAAATAGCATCCGCACGATGTTCATCATATTTGTCATGTAAGTTCCCCCAATTTACATATAAAAAAGGGCATTACTCGACAAAACATGTCAATTAATGCCCTTCCCTCAACTTTTACCTTCGTTGTGCCCAGCGTCGTTGACTTAATAAACGTTGCAAGATAATAAACATAAATAATAGAATACCGATAACAATCTTCGTCCACCAAGAACTTAATGTTCCTTCGAAGCTAATAATTGTTTGAATAACACCTTGAATCATGACACCAAAGAAAGTTCCTACAATGTATCCAACTCCTCCTGTGAGAAGTGTGCCCCCGATGACAACCGCAGCGATCGCATCCAATTCCATACCCATCGCGTGCAAACCATAACCTGACAGCATGTAGAAGGTGAAGACCACACCTGCAAGTGCTGAGCAGAATCCGCTAAAAGCGTAAATTAACATTTTAGTACGTCCAACCGGTAATCCCATCAATATGGAAGATTGCTCACTTCCACCTAGTGCATACGTATTTCTACCAAAACGCGTGTAATGAGCAATGTAGAAGCCAAGAAACACAACCAATAAAGCAATGATGACACTGATTGAGACAAAGTTACCACCAGGTAGGCTGATCTTTGTTTGAGCTACACTTGTATAGAAGCCATTATCGATAGTAATGGTATTAATACTAATGATGTAACACAATCCTCTAGCAAGGAACATCCCCGATAAAGTAACGATGAAGGGTTCAATCTTGAAGTAATGAATGATGGCCCCCATCCCCCACCCGAATAGAGCCCCAATTAACAAAACCATCGGTATGACGATGCCAGGCGGCCATCCTGCTTGGACTAAACTTGCTGAGATCATCGTCGTTAAGGCAATGACGGAACCAACCGATAAATCAATACCTCCAGATACAATGACAAATGTCATTCCAACTGCTGTAATTAATAAGAAGGCATTATCAATGAGCAAATTCATCAATACTTGTAAGGAAAAGAATCCTGTATAACGGAAAGAACCGATAGCGAACATGAGTACAAATAATCCCATGGTCACTAGAATAGGAATATGCTGTTTCTTAAGCATGCTGTTTGACCTCCCTCTCAGCCGGATAATGGCGCGTTTTCCAACGGAAGGCAATCGATTTGCGGAAAGATTCCGATTGAATTAAACAGACAATTAGAACTACGAAAGCTTTGACAACTAGCGTTATTTCTGGTGGTACACCAATCATATAGATCGTCGTCGTCAATGTTTGAATGATTAACGCTCCAACTAATGTACCAGCTAAGTAAAAGCGTCCACCCGTTAGTGCGGTTCCACCAATAACGACAGCTAGGATCGCATCGAGTTCATACCATAATCCAGCATTATTGCCATCTGCGCTTGAGACATTCGAGCTTAGAATTAGTCCTGCAATTGCTGCGCATAAGCTACAAAACATATATACGAAGAACATAACCGTCTTCGATTTCACTCCGGCAAGATTACTTGCTGTTGGCTTACAACCAACAGATTCAATAAATAAACCGAGTGCTGTCTTTCTTGTTAAGAGATAAGCAATAAGGAATACGATAGCTACGATGAAAATTGAAAAAGGAAGTGTCAACAAGGATCCTGCACCAATGAATTTATAGTGGGGGTTCGAAATCGTAATAATTTGACCACTTGTTATTAATTGCGATACACCGCGTCCAGAAACCATCAAGATTAGCGTCGCGATAATCGGCTGCATACCAATATTGGCAACTAAGAAACCATTCCATACACCTAGAACTAGTGATATCAACAACGCAGTTCCTACTGAAATGATGACATTCACTAAGCTGCCATCTCCATTACTGATCATCAGGCACGCTATCGCTCCTGAAATCGCTACGACCGAACCAACGGAAAGGTCGACCCCTTTCGTAGCCGCAATGACGAGTGTCATACCAATGGATACAATCATTAGTGGAGAGCCAAAGTTTAAGATATCAATTAGACTGCCGTATAGGTGTCCGTCCCGCATTTTGATCGCAAAGAAATCAGGAGAGTAAATAAAGTTAAAAACTAATAATGCCCCTAAAAAAATTAGTGGCCAAAACAAATGATGCTTCACCATGTCTATTAACCTCCCGCAATTGCCTTCATGACATTTTTCTGGCTGATTTCATCGCCAACCATTTCTTTCACCTTGTGACGATCTCGCAACACGACGATTTTATGACTGACGCGTAATACTTCCTCAAGTTCGGATGAAATAAACAGAACTGACATCCCTTTTTGCGCTAAAGACAATACTAATTTCTGAATTTCAGCTTTAGCTCCAATATCAATCCCTCGTGTAGGTTCATCTAAAATCAACAAACTTGGATCCGTGAGCAACCAACGAGCAAGCAATACTTTCTGTTGATTACCGCCGCTTAAATTTTTTATCAAATGTTCGGGATTAGGTGGATTAATGTTTAATGCTMGAATGTATTCATCTGCCATTTCATCCTGTCGTTTTCTTGAGATCGTTTTAAACCAACCTTGAGACGCTTGAAGGGCTAATATGATGTTCTCTCGAACGGTCAAATCATCAATAATCCCTTCTAATTTACGGTTCTCAGAGCAGAAGGCGATGCCTTGATCAATTGCCTGTCTTGGCGAATGAATCGCCTCACTTGAACCTGCAACTGTCATTCCACCAGAATCAGCTCTGTCTGCTGCAAAGAATAATCTAGCTAGTTCCGTTCTACCTGAACCCAACAAGCCTGCTAAACCAACAATTTCTCCTTTATGAATCGTTAGATCAACAGGTTCAATGGAACCTTTCTTCCCAAAATCGGTTGCTTGAATGAATACTTCATGACTAAATTGATTAGCTGCATCACCTTTGGGCAACTCTTCTAGCAGCTCAAGGTCCTTACCAATCATTTTAGAAACCAACTCTATACGAGGAAGATCTTTGGCTAAATATTCCCCAATAAACTCTCCATTGCGGAGTATGGTTATGCGATCTGAAATGTCGTAAACCTGATCCAAGAAATGAGTGACGAATAGAATCGCTAGTCCTTCATTTTTTAATCGGGTCATGACAGAAAATAGTTGGATAACCTCACCTCTATCTAAACTGGAGGTTGGTTCATCTAGAATTAACACTTTGGCCGAAATACTTAAGGCTCTGGCAATCGCTACAAGCTGTTGAACAGCTACGGAATACGCATGCAAGGGTTGTGTAACGTCTATTTCAAGATTCATTCTCTTCTTCAATAATTGCGCAGCATCATCATTCATTTTTTTCCATAAAATACGACCGAAGCGACGTGGTTCACGCCCAATGTAAATATTTTCAGCTACAGACAGGTTTGAACAGAGGTTAACCTCCTGATAAACCGTACTAATACCTGCGTTTTGCGCATCAAGCGGGCTAAGAATACGAATTGGCTGTTTATCCATCTCAACAATTCCCTGATCAATGGAGTGAACACCCGTAAGTACTTTAATTAATGTAGATTTACCTGCCCCATTTTCACCCATTAGGGCATGAACTTCGCCAGGAAACATTCTGAAATTAACGTTCGTTAGCGCCTTAACACCCGGAAACTGCTTATGAATTCCGGTCATCTGCAATACCGGACCACCCTGTTTCATCATGCCACTCCTCTCCAATATGAACGAGAGCCCCCCCATACTAGCAAGATGGAGCAGCTCCGCCCTTTTCATTTATAATAACTAGGTCGTAGACAATCTCTTAGTACTGACGATTCGGTAATTCACGTTTCGCATCTTCTGAAGTAAATACGCCTTCTTTGGTAACAATACGTTTCGGCAGTTCTTTACCACTAAGTACATCTTTAGCCGCTTGCATTAATTGTCCACCAAGGAGTGGGTTACATTCTACGATGAAGTTAATTTTCCCTTCGCTTGCCGCTACGAAGCCGTCTTTCACACCATCAACAGAGATAATGATGATATCTTTACCTGGCTTAAGTCCTGCTTCTTCAATTGCTTGAATAGCTCCTAGTGCCATATCATCGTTATGTGCATAGAGAACATTAATGTTCTTATTGGCTTTCAAGAATGCTTGCATAACCTCTTTACCTTTTGCACGTGTAAAATCACCTGTTTGAGAAGCAATGATTTTAAGGTTTGGATTTGATTTAATAATTTCGCCAAATCCAGCTTTACGATCATTCGCAGGAGCAGAACCAGTAGTTCCTTGAAGTTCTACGATATTAACTGTTTCTTTCGCTTCTTTATATTTGTCAACTACCCATTTCCCTGCGCTGCGGCCTTCTTCCACGAAATCCGAACCAATGAATGTTTTGTAGAGGGAAGTATCCTTCGAATCTACAGCTCTATCCGTTAAGATAACTGGAATGCCAGCATCTTTGGCTTCTTTCAATACAGTGTCCCAACCGGATTCAACAACCGGAGAGAACGCGATAACATCAACCTTTTGTTGGATATATGTACGAATGGATTTAATTTGATTTTCTTGTTTTTGCTGTGCATAGGAGAATTTCAATTCAATGCCTGCTTCTTTCGCAGAATCTTGAACGGATTTCGTATTCGCTGATCGCCATCCGCTTTCAGCACCTACTTGAGCAAAGCCCATAGTGATTTTCTTGTCCGCTTTAGCCGTAGCTACTGCTGCTGTGCTTGGGCTTACCGCCGCTGCTGCAGTTGTGCTGCTTGCTGTCTTGCTGTCCCCTGAATTACCACACGCTGCTGTGAACATCATCATTGCTGAAGCTACTAATACTACGCTTAGAGATCTTTTCATTTATATTTCCTCCCTTATTTCACCTGTTTGCTTCGGTGTGACTAAATTATAGGATACGAATCGTGCAAGGGTATACGGAGTTTCGTAGACTCTTCTTGTAAATTATTATTCACTTTTTGCGCTTCCAAATTAAAAACACTACTTTTTTATTCAAAAAGTGTAGTTTTTTGTTTAATGATTGCGTTTTCAAATTGATTGATTCATAATTTACAATATGCTTTCGACACTTCAGATCTAGTGAAAGGTATTTGTACGATGGATATATATCGAAAAATTACTTCTAGCCTTCGTGCTAAACTTTTAACGATGTTTGTTATACTCACATGTCTTCCACTAATTGTTGTTGGTCTCATTTCCTATCATAAATCGTACAATACCGTGTTCAATAACAGCAAAGCGGCAACKATGATGCTTGCAACCCAATTGGCGACTGACATTGATAATGTATTTACAGATACTAAGAAACTCTTGGAACTCGAGAAAAACCCCAATGTTTTACATTTCCTCTTTTCACAAACAGATTCAAATTTAGATGCACGAGAGATTTTACAAACGATGTCTTCCTATAGACAGACGTATCAATATGATGGCGTGCTGAACATTACGATGATTAATTTATATGGCCGAGGGATCAGCGAGAGAAAAGGTGTCTTTCAACTTAATAAAAACGCATTACGAAATCCGCATTTTGACTATCTGATTCAACATCCAGAAGCTATTTTGAATATCCCACCTGATGACCCATCTTCCATAGATCCTCTAGACGGATTTCAATACAAGAATCACAATATTATTTCGATTGTTTCTACAGTAAAACAGCGAGTTACCCACGAAGTCATTGGATTCATAATCATTGATGTCGATGACAACATCGTTAAAAAGTTTAGTGATAACGTCATTATAGGGAAAAGCGGCTTTTTCTATGTCGCAGACAACAAGGGCAATGCCATTTTCTTACCATCAAAAGCCGCAAACCATACAAAGTGGTTAGAAAACAAAAATATTGCTTCTATAATTGAAAACAAAAACAAAGACTATGTGGATTCTTCGGAAGGTAAACCAGAATTTATTGTAACTTCTCCCTCCACGTCCACGGGTTGGAATATCGTTGGGGTGGTACCATTGCAAGAAATTGTGGAGGAAGCCAATTCCATTCGTCAGCTCATTATCATAAGCGTTATGCTTAGCATCATTTTTGCGATAACCTTGCATTTCTTTGTGTCTACTCGCTTGACTCGACCTGTTCGCATACTCAAAAACAAAATGCAACTCGCCGCATCCGGCTTTCTTGAAGCTAAAGTCGTTCTTACAGGTACAGATGAAATCTCTGATTTGGGGAATAGCTTCAATACTATGATTGGGAAAATTCGCATGTTGCTAGACCAAAGCATTAAAGAGCAGCAAGAAATCAAGAAATCGGAGCTTAGAGCCCTACAGGCTCAAATTAACCCTCATTTCTTGTACAACACATTGGACTCCATACTTTGGTTGGCGCAATCAGAGAAAAAGGATCAGGTCGTCCAAATGGTTATGGCTTTATCCAAACTGTTTCGAATTAGCTTAAGTAAAGGGAAGGATTGGATAACCTTTGAAAAAGAAATTGAACATCTTCAGAGTTATTTAACCATCCAACAGATGCGGTATCGGGATATTTTGGATTATGAAATTGTCATCGATTCAAGCTTGCATTCGTTACTTATCCTTAAAATGACCTTACAACCCATTGTTGAAAATGCCCTTTATCATGGGCTTAAAAACAAGCGTGGCAAAGGGCTGATACGAATTACGGCGAAGATTGAGGATGAAGATAACTTCCTTATTGTGGTCGAGGATAACGGTAAAGGCATTACGGAAGATCGACTTCAGCAGCTGCGGAAGGATTTAATGGAACCTCATACGCCAAAGGAAACTGGAAATGAAGTGTCCGGAGGATTCGGATTGCACAATGTTCATAAACGAATTCGCTTATATTATGGAGAAGCTTATGGCGTACAGGTAGACAGCATAGAAGGTGAAGGAACGATTGTTAGCATTCGAATACCGTGTGATTGGGGATGATGTTTCGTGAAAAAAATATTGTTAGTTGACGATGAGATATTAATTAGAGAGATTATTCGTGATTGTATCGATTGGGAGAAGGAAGGATTTATATATTGTGGCGATGCATCAGATGGCGAGGTTGCCCTACCTATTATTGAAAGAGTTCAACCAGATATCTTAATTACGGATATTCTTATGCCTTTCATGAACGGTCTGGAATTAAGCAGCATTATGAGCAAGCAGTTTCCGGATATGAAGATTATTATTCTTAGCGGCCATGCCGAGTTTGAATATGCAAGAACAGCTATGCAAATTGGTGTGCAAGAATACTGCCTAAAACCAATTAGTCCTGATGAGCTATTGAAGGTTCTCCACAAAGTCAGTCATGAAATTGACAAGGAACGGCAAATCGCATCACAACTTCAACTACTAAAAGATAAGGAAAATGAAAATAGTTCAATTTCACAAGACAAGCTATTGAATGATCTATGCAGTGGATTCATGACCACTTTAGAACTGATGCATCATAGTGCTTCCATTCAATTAAATATTATTGCGCATTATTATGTCGTTACTGTGCTAGATTTACGTGAAAGTGATGTGTATAAACTTGAAGAGATGAATGTCAATTATGAAAAGGAACGCTTACTTTTGGATAAGTGTAACCAATTGAAGGAGAACAATAAGCATTTGATGTTTCAGCGAAGCCGCTCTGAAAGCGTATGGATTATTAAAGGCGATACCTTAGAGCATTTAAAATATGAATTACAACTATTTCTGGATTTGCAGAAAGAGATCTCAGAAGAAGCTCACTCTCTGCCCATCTCACTAGGTATTGGTAGTGTGCAAGATCGTCTTCAAAATGTACATCTGTCCTTCTTAGACGCGATGGAAGATGCCCACTGGCGGAGGCTATCTCGTCAAAATCGAAATTTGCTAAGTGAGATGAAGGCAGAAACCTTAGATCCCATTCTCTTTTTGGACCGTGGTGCCTTTATGGATTTTTTAAAAATTGGGTCGCATAATAAATTAGAAACCTTTGTTGCTGAATATGCTGCCGCATTAGTCAATATTAATTGGCAATCCTCTTCTATCGGCTTTTACATCTTAAATGACGTGACGATCGAAGCCTTCCGTTCCAATAAAGATATGTATCGACACCTTGCTGAACCAGAGAAATCACTTCATCAATTCCAACAACTGATTGGTAATATACGGAGTTGGGAAGAAACCTGTGCTTATTTAGTCAATTTAATTGAACAGTTCTGGAACTGGCGTTCTCGTATTTACGATAAATATAGTGATATGATTACGAAAGTCAAAGATTATATGCAATTGAATTTTGAGAGGGATAACTTCTCCTTACAAGACGCTGCCGATTATGTCAATCTGAGTCCTAATTACTTGAGTCGCGTATTTAGCCAGGAAACCGGGCAAACCTTCATTGAGTTTTTAACCCAGGTACGCATTCGCAAAGCAATGGATCTGCTCAAAAGCACGTCAGCGAAGTCATATGAGATCGCCTTTTTGGTAGGCTATAATGACCCCCATTATTTTTCAAATTTATTCAAACGCTTAACTGGCATGACCCCCAAAGAATTTAGAAAGAATGGGACTGCTGGTGAAGCTCTCGATAGCACGAAGGGAGATTCTCTTCATGAGGATGACTAAATGGCTAACACTTGGAACGATGATGGTGCTGGTGTTAACGGGATGTAAGGATTCCACCCCTTCCGCTCCCGAAGTTTCTTATTCAACTTCAAGCTCGCCTGGCTCGACGATGTCTAACACGAAGCATGCCGATACGCTCACTTTTGGAATCATATATCCCATGACCCATCCTTTCTATGAAATGATTACCGATTCCATAGAGATAGCGAGTAAGCCTCATCCTATTCAATTAATTGTCAAAGCACCTGATGAAATTAACTTAGAGCAGCAAATGCGGATGATGGAAACTCTGATTACACAGAAGGTTAGTGG
This sequence comes from Paenibacillus sp. 01T442, assembly GCF_056398345.1. Classification (NCBI taxonomy): domain Bacteria; kingdom Bacillati; phylum Bacillota; class Bacilli; order Caryophanales; family Paenibacillaceae; genus Paenibacillus; species Paenibacillus sp. 01T442. The sequence continues at coordinate 13,527 of NZ_JBFTPF010000061.1, read as the reverse complement.
AATTGCCATTGACCCCATAGATCCCGTTGCACTCGAGCCATTAATTAATAAAGCCGTACAAGCGGGTATTCCCGTTATCTGCTTCGAATCGGATGTGCCTGGCAGTAAGCGTTACTCCTTTATCGGAAGTGATCCGCTTAAAGAAGGTACGCTCATGGGTCAAATGATAGATCGGTATCTTAAGGGCAGAGGAATGATTATGATCGAGGGAAGTATGTCGGGCTCTCCTCAAATACGCCAACGACTTCAGGGATTAGAACAATATTTAAGACAATACACGGAAATTCAGGTTCTCGAAAAGAAATATCATAACGGCGATAATGAGAAAGCAATTTTAGATCTGGAATCCATGATTAATGAGCATCCACATTTTGACGCTCTAGTTCCTTTGGATATTGTCTCCAGTTCCAATACAATTCTTGTATGGAAATCTCAAGGACTGAAGCGTTATGCGATGACATTCGGTATGACACCTGAAGTTAAAGAAGCTTTATTAAATGGTCAAATCAACGCTGTGATTTCTGAGAATGAGCATTTATGGGGCAATATAATAATTGAACAACTCCTCGCCGCGGCTAAACATGCTACTCCGACTGGATGGATTGACACTGGTTTTGAAGAGATTAAACAAGAGGAAATGGCTAATAACTATTGAAAGCTAACATACAACAATATAAGTGCAAAAACAGCTTTTTGATGATTCAATAGGCTGTTTTTGCTATGGATCAACAAATAATCCTTTTGAGAGATTTTACGAAATGTCATTCAGATAAGATGATTAATAATAATAATAATATATGTGTGGTGTCATATTTATTGAGAATATTGAGGTCAAAAACGTTGATTTATCAAGCTTCGTTTTCATAATTAATGAGAATCTGTTCGTTCTCAAAGTCCTAACGAGCGGTAATTTCCATAATTAGTGAGACTATCCGCAGATACAATTTTGTTTATATATGCATTATATTGCATAACGAAAATGAATCCTGTTGATGAGCCTCATGTGCATTTTTTCTTAAAACAAAAAAGGAACACGGTATCCCAATTTGGATTCGTGTTCCTTTTTTTTGATTATATAATTATTTAAGCAACTAGACTATAATGAATGACGCTTCTACTAATGTTTGCTATATTTAGAGATTCTATATTGTAAAGATAAAGTCCCCATGTACATAACTTTTATTTTGGTCTGATCCACAACCCGAGACAATAGTGAAAGATGCTTCAGCATCATTCTATTTGATATTAATAGATTTTGCGAGTCATCGATTACTAGAATCAAGTATCAAGATATTGTTAATAATAGCTGAGTTTCCAATTCAAATGTAGTTTTTCGTAGTGGATTAAGATCCATCTTTCACTCTTTTTCGCTGCCACTACTAGACAAGTTAGTTAGTACTGCTAACAAACACTAGTTATTCTATTGATATCTTCACAGATCTGCTTTGCAAAGAGTGACTTGCCAATTCCAGAATATCCATCAATAAACATAAAACTAGCTGGTAGGAGCAGGTAATTCATTAATTTTTATACGAAGTAAACTATAAGGTTTTTGTCGTAGGTCTTTTCCATAATGAAATCTTGCCTGCCGATGTAGTTGATTCACAATAACATATAAGTATTGATCTGGACCTATAGAAAAAGTATCTGGCCATAAAATTCTCGGATGATGTGCGATGGTTTCCATAATTCCATTCGGGCAATATCTTTCGAATACTATCGTTTTCATAGTCTCCAGCGTTCTGTGTTTCGATTCATCAAAATTTCCCCTTCCACTTTCGGTAAAAAATACGGATCGGGTGAAGTTGAACTTGCTCCATTTAACCGTCTAAACGCATTTCCATTTTCTAAATTTACGACTATAATAGCGCCTGGACCTTTGGAAGAAGAATCCGTTATATAGGCATAACCTGATTTACCAATGCGAAAATCAAATCGAACATCATTCAGATATGTTGTCGGCAAGACTACATCTTCTGCAAACGTATATACTTTTCTTATTGTATTTGTATTTAAATCTACAGCGACTAATTTTGCCCCTCCTTTAATAGGCTCAGAAAAATTTGGTGCTGCCGTATCCAGTACCCACAGGGTTCCCCTTCCATCTGCAATTACACTTTGGACACTGATGAAGGACATGGTGATATTCGAAGGGTTTATCGTATTCGTTTCTAAATTTGGATAAGGCTGCAAATGACCCTCAACAATTTCCGCTACCGTAAATCTAACGTCATCTCCCCATTTCGGAAAGCAATGAAGATACGCCCGGTTTCTGACACACTAACGCCTGTAGGCATAGCCCCATAAAATGAATAAACGAGTTCTAACTGACCGAAATATTCTTCCATAGGTAACATAGGTTGTATGATATCCTCCCCAACATATTTGAAACGATATTACCTATATATGTTTAAAACTATTTCTAATGCCTGGCTCTTAATGATTCTTTTTCTAAAAGCGGATGTTGAAGTCGTCGCCAGCTTCCAACTGGCTGGCATCATGACGCATTGGGCTCCACTGCTTAATAATATCCGAATTCGATTAAGTTTTTTGAAAATGTCCGAGACATCTCAAAAATAAAGTGGTGGAACCACTCTCATGGTTCCCTCTTATCGAACCGAACGTGCCCTACTCAAATTTCGACTGCCCGTCGCACAACAAAAAGCTTCGGCACAAGCCGAAGCCTTCTGACAGTGACACAGGCTCCAGTCATTCACTACATGCCGTATATGTACGAGTTGGTTACATCGGGCAAAGTGGACCCTGGTGACATTGTTACGCATGTCATTCCACTCAGCGAGGCTAAGCGCGGCTATGAAGTGTTCGATACGAAAACCGACGATTGCATCAAAGTCGTCTTAAAGCCTTGAATATGGATAGATACATGGGAGGACAATCCGAATGAATTCCAATTACGCTTTGCATGAGATGCTGGAGGTTCATGAAATGGCTACGTTCAAGACGATTTGCCTGACCAAATCCAAAACCATGCAAATTTTGCAGCAAGACGTGCAAGTATCCCAGCAGCAGCTTCAGGAGCTCGGTGGAGTGCTGTCTAAAATGACCCTATAGGAGATAAAACATGAACACAATATTAGAACACATGACAGGGCTTCATACGCTGACCGATGACGTGATCGCTATGGATTTTTTGATGAACGCCAAGAGCGGAGTCAGAAACTACGCCATGGCCGTGACCGAATGTGCCACCCCCGAAATCAAGCAAATTTTGATGAAACAGCTTGACGAAGCCATAGACTCCCATGAAAAGATATCAATCTACATGATGCAGCGGGGCCTATACCATCCCTACCATATTCCAGAGCAAATACAGCTCGATCTGAAAAACATTCAGACCGCTATGAACATTCCGTCCTGACACCGTATTCGTCCCAACAAAACGAGCGAAACCACCATGGTTCAGGCGCGTTTTTAATTTTAGCCGGAGACTTTAGAGAATATAAAATGTTCCCTGTGTCAAGAATCCAACAATAGAATATGGCGGCTCCGCGCTTATTGCGCCTTCGTCACAAACACACTTGAACAAGCGTTCCTTCGTTTGTCTTGCTTCTGATTGTCATCGCCACGCACTCACTGGATCTCCACTAACCTGCTCAATAGGTATTCTTATGTTGCCACAGATAACGTCTGATTTGTGATTTTAAAAATCTCAATCCCCGCGACATTCTGTAGAATTAATTGAACTATTCAGCCCGTTAATTGAGCAAAGGCTACCGAATAAATCGGCAGCCTTTTGTAAGTATATATTGAGAAATGTCCCGTTAGCTTCACTCCAACTGAAGTAAATGAGTGTCATTTTCAGAATCATCTTTTACTGAAAACCCAATAGAGCGATAAAACAAATCAGCAACAGGATTATCAGTCTTTAATACAAGCATTTGATAATTATTTCTAGCTTCTGTAATAACTGAATCCATTAGCATCCGCCCTATCCCAAATCGGCGTACACTTGGTGAGACATACATTCGACGAACACGACCAATTTCTATGTTTTCTGAATTTGGGGCTTGATTCAGTCCGCAAACTCCTACAATATCACCGTTTTTTATGGCTAGAAAGAGTGCTTCCCCGTCCAAATCGAATTTATTGGTTCCATCTTCATAATCGGTTACCAATCGTTTGAGGTGGCGAAATCCTTCGCTCGTACTTTCATCAACCAACAGATTAAGCTTTTGGGTATCTAGATGATTCACTTTTGTTATAATAAATTCTTTCAATTAAACCATCTCCCCCAAGAAGTCATTTCCAATGCCCCCAATATTAATTCAACAACTTTGGGAAGTATCCTGTACAATAGCTTAATGAGGCTACCTTCGCGGTAGCCTCATCTTGTAGTTAATTGAATATAGGGTAACAATAGGTAAGCATTTGATGTTATCTCCAGCTTTTCCCCTGTCCCACACGGAGCGTACGAGTTTCCCAGTACTCCGCGTTCCCTCTAACTGAATTTACTAAATCATAAGATTGGAATAGGTAAGACTTTGAAATAATCTCCGTCTTTTCCCCTCCGCCACACCGTGCGTGCGACTTTAACCGCACACGGCGTTCTATCTTCTACAGAGTCGTGTTAATAGCTTCCAAGTTACTCATTTTGCGATATTGGTTTATCGTTATAGCCATTTTCTCGGTTATACCAAGGTTGGCGACGAGTCTTTCAATCAATTCCTTAGATTTTGCATGTATGAGTACGTGAACATCTTTAAAGAGGATACGAAGATTGTTAAATTTATCGTCCCCACCAAGATGAATTGGCAGATAGTGATGACAGTGGACGTATGATGAGAAAAGGAACATACCTGTAATCTCACAGCATCCCTTTTTCATACTATATCGACTGATTCTATTATCCAGGTACTCCACACTTCGGTTGGGTATGTTGGATTCCATGAGTTTTATAATTTCTTTCCTAATGCCCTCTTGCAACTTTTTGTATATCATTCCTCTTCCCAGCTCTGTAAAAGGGGTCATCCCACGACCAAAACACATATTGTTTGAGGTCTTCACATCACACAGAGGAAACAGATATGTATCATTTATCCGAAACGTTCTAAAATTTATGCTGTAAAATTTTCGGTAAGTTGGGGGTGCTTTAGTAGGATTCTCATATTTCCCAACCAGTTTAAGTCGATTGTAGGTGAATGCTCTAAGATCGTAGGCAAGACGTGAAAACTCTGGGTTTACCTGTGTAGCCTTACAGAAGTAATTGTGTATCCCTAATACGAAGCTGTTGTAAGAATTAGCGTTTTGATTTGTTTGCGATTTTTGCATTATTTTTATATGCTTCTTCGCTTCCAATTTAATTTCACGCTTCTTCTTATCGCTAATCCCTGTTTGTACCACTATCTTTTTACCCTTTTTCACTGTAAATATTGTAAATCCCAAGAACTCTGAAGTTCGTTTTCTAAGGTTTACTATCTGTGATTTTTCAGGTGATATATCAAGATGAAGACGATCCTTGAGGTAAAGTCTTACAGCATGATACCACTTTTGGGCTGTTTTCCAATCACGGCAAAGGATTTTGAAGTCGTCCGCATAGCGGACAATGTATCCTTCTTTGAGATTGGTTTTTTTTAAAGCGTTATGTCTACTTCCGTTATGAGCGTATTTGAAATTGGAATTGAAAGATTCCCATTGTTCAGAAACCCAGTGGTCGAGATCATTTAGTACGATATTAGAGAGTAGCGGCGACAGAATGCCTCCTTGCGGAGTCCCTTTAAATGGGATTCCTTCGCCTGAGATTTCAGCTTTTAGCATTTTACTTATAATGCGTAGAACTTTTCGATCTTTTATACCCATGTTCCATAATTGCTTGATTAGTAGGGTATGGTTAACATTATCGAAGAAACCTAAAACGTCTATATCCACTACATAATGCAGACCAACGAGGTTAACCAAATGCTGAACTCTAGCTATTGCATGGTGTGTTGACCGTAATGGTCTAAAACCATAACTGTGTTTAAAGAAATGAGCTTCGGCTATGGGTTCAAGAACCTGTTTAAAGCATTGTTGGACAATGCGATCAATCATACAAGGGATACCAAGTGGACGTTGCTTTCCATTTGGTTTAGGGATAAGAACTCGCCTTATTTGTTTGGGTTGATAATTAGCCAGTTTTCGTTGAATTAGGGTTACAATTTCTTCGTCGGTCAGAGTTTTGAAGCTGTTGATTGTCTTACCATCTGTTCCTGCTGTATGTGAGCCATTATTAGATTTGATCATTCTGAAAGCCAAAAGGATATTTGCCCTAGAAGAAATTGTATCGTATAAACGAGTAAAATTTTCTCTGTTAGTGGCTCTTGAATGTAAGTCCGTAAAGGTCTCAACCATATTGTAATAATCCCAATATCGAATAGCTTGCACTGTGGACTCCCCCTTTTACTGGAGCAGCGTTCCCACATTCTTACCTGATCGGTGCAATTCACTTTTGGAAAATTAACTGATTTATATAGAAGACTCAGGGCTTTTCCTCGACTCTCATTACAAGAGTTTCATCGGTCGTGCCCTTACTCTCACAAGGATTAATGCATTTCGGCATATGCCTTATAGCAACCGTCTGGGCTGGCAGACCTTAAATGCGACGTTCCTTGCTTTCCTTGTTCCCTGTATCCTAGCTATGCATAGAAATTTTAGGTGTTACCTCTGAGCCTGTGAGTTGGACACCGCCATTGTTCGGTGTAATGAATTTCCTAGAAGAAATTTGTACTTTTCATCGCCCACATCAGCACTTGCTGATACATATGTTTCCATATGTTGTAACTTTAGACCCGTACATTCSCACCGCAAGTAGGAATTTAATGGGATGGTTTCAGTAGACATGGTTACATCATTCCCATCCTTGGATACAGAGTTGGACTCGGGTTGAGTCCCTGCCTTTCCTACTAAGTAGCAGTTATAGCAGAACAAGTCGCACTTCCTCGTTACTCATTGATTTGGGATATGTTAAACTGGTCCTAATGCATACTTTTCACGGTATTTGTTGATCTGAACCATCATCAATTCCGTTAAACCAAGTTTATTCGTGAGTTCGTCAATCGTCTCTTTTTGTGTTTGAAGGATTAGTTGCCCGACCTCCTTGTGGAGGATACGCAAGTTGTTAAACTTGTCGGTTCCACCTGCGTGTGGCGGGATATAATGGTGGCAGTAAACATCGAATGCGAAGAGATACATGCCTGTAATTTCGCATTTCCCCAACTTCATGCTATACCGGCTAATCCGATTATCCATGTATTCAACACTTTGATTCGGGATGCTAGATTTCGATAGGAGGTAAATTTCCTGACGTAAATCTGGTCGAAGTTTTTTGTATATTAGTTCTCTGCCTGCTGTGGTAAAGAGTGAAAGACCTGTACTAAAGCCCATCGTATTCTTGGTTTTCACATTGGCAAGAGGATATAAATAAACATCTGCTATTTTAAAAGTCCTGTAACCCAAGCTGTAAAATTTACTATACGTTGGCGGTGGGTTTGCAGGATGCTCGTATTTCCCGATTTGTCTGAGACGATTGTACATGAAAGCTCGCAGATCGTAGGCAAGACGTGAGAACGCAACACTAACATGTGTTGCCCGATTGAAATAGTTGTGAATTCCTAAAACAAAGCTGTTAAACCGTGCAGCGTTTAGAGCCGTGGGTGAAGTCCTCATTCTGAGAATGTGTTTCTTAACTTCACTTCTGATCTTCTGCTTTTTGTCCGATTTTATACCAGTATGAGCTACTCGCTTTTGACCCTTTTTGTTCGCTCGGATAGTAAACCCTAGGAACTCCGACTCTCGTTTTCGCAAATTAATGATTTGCGATTTCTCAGGTGACACGTCCAGTTTCAAACGGTCTTTGAGATACAAAACAACCGCATGATACCATCTTTGGGCTGATCGCCAATCTCTGCAAATGATTTTAAAGTCGTCGGCGTACCGAACCAGGTAGCCTTCTTTCAGACTTGACCTTATTTTCGCGCGCCTTTCTCCATCCCTAGACTTGAACGGTTGTGTCAGGGGAAAGAATTCCCATTGACCTGCCACCCAATGATCGAGGTCATTCAATACAATATTCGAGAGCAGTGTTGACAACAAGCCCCCTTGAGGTACCCCTTTTGAAGGTATTCCTTCCCCTTCGATTTCAGCTTTTAGCATTTTTGAAATGCATGCTAGAACTCTTCTATCTTGAATTCCCATATTCCAAAGCTGCTTYAMRAGCAASGTATGGTTGACGTTGTCGAAGAATCCCAAAATGTCGATGTCTACTACATAATGCATCGAAGCCTGATTGATGAGAAACTGTATTCTTGCCATGGCATGGTGTGCCGATCGAAGGGGTCTGAAACCATAGCTATGGTTGTAGAATTGGGCTTCAGCTATGGGCTCAAGGACTTGCTTGAAGCACTGTTGAATGATACGGTCGAGGATACACGGGATGCCCAGCGGTCTCATCTTACCGTTATCTTTTTCGATGAGTTTCCTTCTGACATTCTTGGGGCGATAGTTTTGCAGTTTATTTTGGATTTCACTTACTAATTCGTATTCGGGTCGTTGTTCGATGTCTTTGATGGTTAGTCCATCTGTTCCTGGTGTCTTTGATCCTTTGTTGGACTTCATTGTACGATAAGCTAGCAAGATATTTTCTCTAGATGTGACGATCTCATATAGATGCGAGAAGGTTTCTTTGTTTGCTGATCTTTCGTGCAGATCCGTAAAAGATTCCGTCATGCCGTAATACTCCCAATTTCGTAAAGCTTGCACTGTGGCATCCCTCCTAAACGAAGCGATGTCCCCACATTCCTACCTGATCGGTGCAATTCACGTATGGAAAATGATCGTTCTTTTCAATTAGACTTGGGGCTGTTCCTCCATCTCCATTACAGAGGTTTCTTCGGTCGTGCCCCTACCCTCACAAGGATTAATTCATTTCGGCATATGCCTTATTGCAACCGTTTCGGGTAACAGCCCTTCTTTCAACGTCCCTTGCTTTCCAAGTCCCTTACAACCTAGCTTTTTTTTTTTTTTCTGAACTTAGGTGCTTCCTCTAAGCCTGTGAGATTGATGCCACCCTTGTTAGGCATAGCGTATTTCATAGGGTAAAGTCTTACTTTACGCCACTCACCCCATCGTTTGATGGTACATACGTTTCCGCATGCTCTAACTGTAGACCTGTACATTCGGAAGTTCGTCAGTTCGCTTCTGCGCGAACATTCTCACCGTATTCAATTTTTCAGCCACGCGACATATCCGTCGGCATACCTTTTCTACTAGAATGGCTTCRGCCTTCGTTCTGTCGAATCTACCTGAACTTCGCACCCCACGACCTGTTAGTCGTGACGCGCGCAGGAGTATTGGCGGGATGGTTYCWGGATACATGGTTCCGTCATTCCCATCCTTGGTTGTAAAGTTAAGATTACTGCTGTAATCTCCTGCTTTTCACACTGTTTGGTGCTTATAGCAGAACTTGTCGTACTTCGCCGTTAGCTTAATATCATCTAGTGTCCATATCCGTGTGATGCTTGAGAGAGATACGCTATTATGACAGCAAAAACAAGGATAATACTCATTAAAACAAATGCATAGCCTGTCATTCGTGCTGTCAAATTTCTTTTATAGAGTTTAGATTTACGTATAAACAGAAATCCAACCCCCAGCAACAACGCAATAATTATTCCAACGTAATCGTCCAAGGAATCATCCCTCATCTTGATTATTACTTTTTCATTTGTGTTTATATTGACGCAAAAATTAGACTTTAGTTCAGCACTATCAATGTTTTCCCTTTAATTTCTAAAGCCTCTTCATCAGATATTTCAACTAATATTCCGATTATATCTAGGCGTCTGTTCTTAAAATTGCTCCCATAATTTATCATTTCTATACCTTTGATTTGAATTTCTTGAGTAACATTTTCTCTATTTCTTAATGTATCACCGATTTTAATGGTTGAATTCGGATTATTAATAACACAAGTTAGAACGTAGCCTCTACCTGTAATCATAAATATTTCATCAATTGTTAATTCAATGAGAGACAAGTAATCACCAACCTTTTGATGTGATTTTCGCGAATTTTTCATATGTAAATTATTCGTTAAGTGATTGAACTATCGTTCTTCGTTTGTTTAATCAATTGGTTATCCTTCCACTAATTGATAAAATCTGATGTCACCTTTTTCTGTTTCAGCTATCAATATGTCATTTCGCTCTTTGACACGGAATATCTTTGTTCCCACTTCCAGTTTATTTGCTGTTCCGTTTTTAAAATCTTTATCATTATTACTTCGGTGTCTGATTTCAGTTACTTGTATGTCTTTGGTTAATTTTAACTCGTCTACCCAAGGAACTCCTGCATTGTAAATGGTGTCTTTATACATGAAAATATTAGCTTTCAAATCCATTCTTAAAACTTCTTGTGCAGTTGGATTTCCAATTGTTTTAGTCTCACTCTGCTGTTCTGAAATCTGCTTGGTGGGTTCTTTACCGCAACCAATCAACAAAGCAAAACTACATATAACAACATAAATAATCATCCTCTTCACCAAATTGTACCCCTCCTTTACAAATCCATCAATTGAAATTGAGACGTGGAAATCCTCACGAATGTTGCAGCCCTTATTCAACTCTACTGCCCTTTAATTTAGCGATGACAGCCAATCGGAACTAATGTATGTCTGAACTAAAATTTCTTGTAAGAGCTTTAAAAAACGTATGAATGACTCTGTCGGGAATGAGATCAAGTTCTTGTCAAAATCGGGAATGGGATCAAGTTCTTGTCATTGCCTTGTGACAAGAACTTGATCCCATAAAATAAAAAAACCGCGATTTACGCGGCAATTAATGAGATAATGTTCTTGTCACCCGACAATTAATCGGTCATACGCATTCAGAAATTCCGCATGTCCCGCACTCGACTTGAAGACAGGTAAATAAGTGGCTGCATCATTCCTCCCTGGCGGCGTTTAAGATTTCGACCTGTACGGCGCTTCCTTTTGTTGTTCAGAAATTTTCGGCATCGGGAAATAACGCTCCTTGCGTATTATGTAAAAAAAGAGAGTATTCTCGCTTATTATAACGAGAGTACTCTCTTTTTTCAGTTAATAGATAATCTCGATTTTACCGTCCTTATAGACGCGGAGATGTGCGATGCCAATTCAATGTCGGCGGCAGATCAATTCAACGGACGTACAAAGGTATAATATTGCAATTATGCTTAGGTTGTGTGGGTATTAATAAGTATTGATTCAATTAAGTGTGATTTGGTGCTAGTACTCTTCGGAGAAAATGAAGCGATGCTCGAGTGACATCAAAACTGTGACTACACTCGTAGATGCTTGTATGGAAATATTTCCCTTAACGGTATTGGATTACAAGCCCGTCGACAAGCCCATCTTACCGAGGCGCTCCTTTTTTGAAAAAGACCAAATCTTAGTCCTTACAGCATTTAGTGTAATGCAGAACGACAGACTCCAACATATGGAAAAAGTTACGCTTCCTAAATCAGAAAAATCTGCTCTTACCTATCTGAAATTGATTTTCAAAAATTTGATTAAAAAAGTAAAAAGACAGTCAAAGACTTTAGTAATTAAAGTCTTTGACTGTCTTTAATCCGCTATCGTTCACCGAATCGGAATGGGTTACCTATTGCGGTTCTTTCTTAGAAAACTTACCTTGATTTTTAAGGTGTTCTGTTGCTTGCTGGAGATAAACGGTATTCCATACACCAATCGCATTAATGATGATGTTCAACGCACTGGCCCTCTGAACCTGCTCATGTAGCGCATGTTTCCGCAGTTCTCCATGTTTGCCGAAAAAGATCGCTCTAGCCAAAGCGTTCATGGCTTCCCCCTTGTTTAACCCCCGGTGGATTCTTCGCCGCATCGCTTTGCTTGAAAGATAATCAAACCAGAAGATAAAATGTTTCAGGTCGCTTGCGTACTCTTTTAGTGTTTTGGGATTCAAATCTTCGTTGTCTATTATTACATTTAATCCCTTACTACTCTATACGTGTTCACCCCGCCTACAGCAGCCCCTTAAGGTAACTGGTGCCGTTTGCCTCATAACGAATGGCATAATCAATGAATCCGCGCTTATGATTCAGTCCATCCTCGATGTGCTGCTTCTTCTTTTGGAAGTCATCGAACGATAAGCCGAGCGGTATTCGGTAAACGTACTCAGTACCCCATTTGTGACGTGTTCGCCTTAGAAGGTGGATAGTGTGCTTCTTTCCTCCCTCTTGCACCGTTAGTCCGCACGTATTCGCCACACGCTATCACAGCAATGGTTAGCAGAAAAGGCGGGAGTTGGTCGGAATACAATCGGTGACTTAGCTTCGGGAGATGGGTGCGCACCTAACGCCAGGACGATGTAGAAGATATTGAACGCACTTCGCTCGATCGATCCTAACGTTAAGGCACATGATTTTTGTTCGAAGTGGGGGTATAGACCTAGTTCGGAATCATCCACTTGACCATATATTGATATTGCCAGCCAGCACACCCAACTCACTCGTCACCCTCATTTAAACAACGAGAAAAAACGGTCTGTATTCGCATCTAGCTCGCGATAAGACCGTTTTGTTTTCCTCGATATTCTTTGTGATGTTGGATTAAGAAATTACCAAACACAAGTTATTGATAAGATGATAACCAAAAGAATGAAAAGAACCAAAACAGCTGCTGCGTTGTTGTGATGATGATGACCTACTCCACCTACTGCTCCCATGTTTACTCAGTCCCCTCAAGTGAATTTTCATTACGGTATAATTATATGCTCGTTACATGGTCATTGATTGGCCATACGTCACCCTCATTTAAATAATGAGAAAAAACGGTCTGTATTCGCATCTATTTCGCGATAAGACCGTTTTTGTTTTTTTGTGATGTTGGTTTAAATTGCAAAAGTCATTAAGATAATAACCAAAAGTACATAAAGAACCAAAACAGCTGCTGCACTGCTACCTCCACCATATCCTGCACAACTTGCACCACTCATGATTAGTCAGTCCCCTCAAGTTAAATTCCATTACGGTATAATCATATGCTCGTTACATAGTGATTGATTGGACATAAGTCTATGTACTCACAATACAACCCAGTTAATGTACAGCCGTTTCTCCTAAATGTAATTTTTTGCTTTGTCCTCCATTAAGGCAACTTCACTCCCCCGTAATTGGATTTTATCGTGATCTTTTCTTTACAAGGACAAGAGGGATTAATCTACGCTCTTCTACCTGTTACTTTAATGGAAAAAGAGCAGTTGCCAGCGAGGCAAACTACTCCCGTTTTTTTCAACAAACGTTCACCGTTAACATTCCTGTAGGTGTTAGTAGATTGAATTTGCAAAAGAACGCCTCGCTACGATGAGTATGTACTGGGTTGCAGTCCTCAGAACTCACCTTAGGAGGCGTTATCATGAAGTCTAATCCAATTAAGTCTCAAAATCAACGTGTAGAACGAATCAGCACTACTACTCTGGTCATAGGCATCGATATTGCCAAGGAGAAACACGCAGCACAAGCCATTAATTTTCGAGA
>NZ_JBFTPF010000060.1:0-31112 GCF_056398345.1 Paenibacillus sp. 01T442 | reverse complement strand
ACCCAAGCCAATCTCCCCCTATTACTCCTGCCCAAAACCACAGAAAATTCTGAGACAGATACATGGCATCCGTCTCACCAAGACTTGTTAAATTCCTTGGCCAAACGGTTGGTAGAACAAGTTGATCAATATTTAAAAGGAAACATTTCTATTTTCATTTCGAATCAAGCACAATTTCCAAAAGATATTCATTCCGTCTTCTTGTCTGTACGGTCAACCGTCATGAAATCGGCAGAGCGACAAGGAGTTTTTGTCTTGGAGCAGGATATCATTCAAAATCGAAAATTGGTACCATTGAGCACGCTATATCAAGTACCGATGTTGATTCAACTCATGGATATGGGCAATATGGAAAAAATTAATGAGAAATTCATAGCGATATTTCATGAACTTGAACAAAGTCAGTCGGACTCGCAAGCGCATATCCGAGAGGCCTATTTACATTTATTAAGCTGCTTCACTTATCTGGCACACAAAAAAGGGATCGTCCTAGAAGATATAATAGGCACTTCATCGCATTCAGAAAGCCATGTGATTCATTCTGCCAAACAATTAAAAACATGGAGCGGTATTATCATGGAGGCACTGATGGAAGATGTGCCTTTAATGAATGATGAGAATCACCAGCAACTGGTTAACAAAATTCACCACTACATCCAGCAAAACTTGGGGAAGGATGTCACCCTGCAAACTATCAGTGATGCGGTTTATTTGCATGCTGTTTATTTATCGAAAATATATAAAGAGATAACAGGTATGAATTTGAGCGAATATATTCTTCGAGTACGTATGGAAGAAGCTAAGAATTTGTTGGAAAATACATCTTGCAAGATCTATGAAATTACAGAAAAAATCGGTTACCAGAGCCCGCAGCATTTTATTAGGCGATTCAAACAATATTACGGAGTTACACCTGAGATCTATCGAAAACAATAAGAAGTTGGTCAAACATGATTAATGAAAGTTCATGATCTTTAATTTCAATCATGTTATTCTCTTTTTTCGGATGCCATAATGAATGATGTAGAAGTTGGCAGAAGGAAGGTAGCGGATGAATAATAAGGCGAATTGGATAGAAGAAGCATGGCAGCAGGTGGTCAAAAAAATCGATAGAAACAGCTATTCTATTGGAGCTTCATTTCCGAATGGCTCAAAAGATGGACGTTACACGAAGAGCTCTCCCCACGATTGGGTTTCGGGATTTTGGCCAGGAATGCTTTGGTTGGTTTATCAAGAAACACAAAATGAACGATTAAAGGATTTGGCTGTACAATGTGAGCGAGAAATCAGTCAGTCGCTATGGGAATTTGATTCCTTGCATCATGATGTTGGATTTATGTTTGGTTTAAGCAGCGTCAATCAATATATGCTCATGCAAGATGAGGAAGCCAAGCGCCACGGGCTCATGGCTGCCAGTCTGTTAGCCGGAAGATTTAATCCAGCTGGTGGGTTTATCCGTGCGTGGCCGAATTGGGGCGGGGAGKATCATAGTGGCTGGGCTATTATCGACTGTATGATGAATCTGCCACTCCTCTACTGGGCTTCGCGAGAAATCGCAGATCCTCGGTATCGTCTTATCGCGGAAATTCATGCGGATACTGTGCTTCGGGAGTTTGTACTTGCAGATGGATCTGTTCACCATATCGTGAGCTTTGATCCGGAAACAGGGGAGCGAATGGCGGCGATTGCTGGACAAGGATATGCCGCGGATTCGGCCTGGTCAAGAGGAGCAGCATGGGCATTGTATGGGTTTGCTCTTAGTTTTGCTTATACGGGCAAGGAGACTTACCTACTTGCAGCCAAAAAGGTGGCACGTTTTTTTCTCGATCATTTGCCAGGGGACTTTGTACCTTATTGGGATTTCCGACTGCCTGCTGAAGCGGAAGACATGCCGAGAGATTCCTCGGCAGCGGCTATAGCTGCCTCAGGTCTGTTGGAACTAGCATCGTTGTTACCGGAAGCGGATGGCAGGGAATATCAACGATTGGCGGAGATTATTCTGCGTTCGTTGTATGAGAACTATACGGCTCATGAAGCAGATGAAGAAGGGCTGTTGCTACATGCGACCGGATATTTCGCAGCACATATTTATGTAGATACGCCACTTATTTATGGTGATTATTATTATGTCGAAGCGTTGATGAAGCTTAAGAATAAGGGGAGAAAATAAGAAATGACGACTAAGCGTGTAGAAACAGTAAAACCGGGGTACTTTGGCACAGCTGCTGCAGCGGATAGCCGCAGAGGAGAATTTGATTGTGGCAATGAGGTATTAATTGCCCATGAAGTACCTGTTGATTTTGTATTTATCGGCGATTCGATTACGCACATGTGGGAGTTGAATGCTTATTTTGGCCGCGGCAGTCGTTTTATTGTGAATCGAGGAATTGGTGGAGACATCAGCAGCCATGTACGAAGACGATTTGATGCTGATGTGATTCAATTGATGCCGAAGCATGTGGTGATCAAAATTGGCGTGAATAATTTTTGGGCACTGGATGGCGCTACAACGGAGCAAAGGAAGACAGCGGAACAAATTATGACTGGTTTGGTAAATGATATACAGGAAATGGTTAAGAAAGCGAAAAATCACGATATTAAGCCAGTGATCTGTTCCATTCTTCCAACGAATTTGCCGCAATCGGGAAACAATCAGATACGAAACAAGACAATACGCAGTGTAAACGAGCAACTTCAAAAAATAGCGAACGAACAAGGGGCTATTTTTGTCGATTACCATTCGCGGATGGTCACAGAAGATGGCATCCAATTGCGCGAGGAGCTTGCAGACGATGGGCTTCACCCTCATGTTCTTGGCTATGACATTATGGCTAATGCTTTGCGTGAAACATTGGAACATAAGGGGATTCAAATATAAGAGCGCCTTTCTGATGATAAGAAAAAAATTTACCCATGCATGTATAATATTTTTTAAACTCCACATGATAATATCACACCAAGAAAAGGAGTGAATAACAATTATGGCTAACAACACATTGGCAGTTCCACAAGCAAAAGCAGCAATGGATCAACTGAAGTATGAGGTAGCACAAGAGTTAGGGATTCAGCTTCAAGCGTACAATGGCAATCTTGCATCACGCGATGCTGGCTCCATTGGTGGCAACATTACGAAGCGTTTAGTGCAAATCGCAGAACAACAACTTTCTGGTTCGGCAGGAAACTTCAGACGCTAAGTTGATCGTATTTGCAAGTAAACACAAAAGACTACAAGCACCTATTCCTCCTTGGGTGAATGCAGTCTTTTTTTTGTTAGGGTTAAATAGGACTTGAGCGGCACCTTCGCTTCAAGTTCTTTTTCTATCTCGAGCGCTCGACATTGAAATGTTACAGGTGTAAATTTAGAGTCCCGTTTTACGCCACTCGCTTGGAGAACTGCCGATATGTTTCCGAAATACGGTCGTGAAGTGTTGACTAGTCTTAAAGCCTAGTTCAAAAGCAATTTCCGTAATGGAGACGTTTGTTTGCAGAAGAGAGCAAGCACGTTCCATTCTTACGCGTTCCATATATGCAGCAGGAGACTGTCCGAATATGTCGTGAAACACTTTATAGAAATGAGATTCGCTCATCTGAGATGCATGTGCCAGCTCCGCAACGGAATATCGATGATTAGGCGCTTGCGTTATTAGATGAACAGAGCGGATCACACTATCCTTGACTCCGGGCTCTATTGACTTGGAGGAAGTAGGCTGCAGAAGTCCCATGATGATATCTAAAACCYGATGTCGGGCAAAAAATGCTTGATCAGGGCTCTCTGTTTCTAATGTTGCCTTTAAGCGAACGAATTGTTCGTGCACGCGATGACCTGCGCGAAATACTCGTGGAAGTTGCTGTAAGCGTGAAGCAGCCAACTCGCGATCAGAGCCTTCTAAGCGGAACCAGTTCGAGGTGGCCTCTGGATCCTGCACGATCATCCACCAGATCCGGCTAGGTTCCAAGTGATTGAAGCGAGCTTTATGAAGCTCTCCAGGACGGGTGTAAAACCATTGTCCAGCATTCATAGGGTAAGAGATACCATTGATTTCCCATGTAGCACTCCCGCTGTGCAAATAGACGAATTCATATGCGTGATGATGACAGTGTATGGGAATGGGATAGGCTTCTGCATATTTTTGGTATCCAACGACTTCCAATTCTGGAAGGATTCTATTGGTGGTTGCGCTTTCCAATTTCTCAGAATTATCAGCATGCAGAGGGAAAACCCATCGCATCGAACTAGACGAGTGGATCTTAGTCATTATCAGCCCTGCCTTCCCTATGTTCGAATTGCTCCTATGTGTCTGATCCTATTTAATATGTTCTGGGAAGTCAAGTGTCAACCCATCTGGTACGCTTAGCATATTCAGAATCGAAGAAAAATACAGAGTGACGAGGAGAGATCATATGGGAAACACCAGACAACGGGACTATAGTATTCTAGGGCCAGAACGGCAAAAAGCGATCGAGAAAGGGCTTGTTTCAGGGGAATGGTATCAATGTCCTGTTCCACGAAAACGAATGAAGGAGCTCATGACCCGCAAGAACGGTCCGGCAATTCGGGACACCTTGCTATGGATAGCTATTACGATCGTCCTTGGTTATGTAGCTTATCTGTCTTGGGGTACGTGGTGGGCAATACCCGCCTTCATCGTATACGGAACCATCTATACGGTACCTGCCGTATCCAAATGGCATGAATCCAGCCATGGCACGATGTTTCGAACGGTGTGGATGAACGAAGCCTTGTATCAGTTCACTTCGTTTCTGATTTTGATTCAAGCGACAAACTTTCGCTGGACGCATACTCGCCACCACACGGATACGATCATCGTGGGCAGCGATCCGGAAATTATGGAACCGCGTCCTCCGAAGTTGCAGCGTGTGCTTCGAAATATTTTACGAGAATCATTTATTTACAGTACCTGGACCTATCTGTTCAAACATGCAATCGGACTCCTAAGTGCCGAGGAGAAGGAATTAGTCCCGATCAGCGAACAACGAAAATTATTCTTGGAAGCACGTGTATTTATTATTATTTATGCCGTTATTATCTCTTTGAGCTTTTATCTAGGGAGCATTCTACCACTCATGTTCGTTGGGCTGCCATCGTTCTATGGCGCTTTGTTGAACGGCTTGCTGGTCTCAACGCAGCATGTGGGTCTATATGAAGACACGCTCGATCACAGGCTTTGTGCAAGGACGTTCTATACAAACCGTATTCTTCGGTTTCTGTACACGAATATGAATTATCATATTGAACATCATATGTTTCCTTTGGTTCCCTATTATAATTTGCCTGCTTTGCATGAGGAGATCAAACTTGACTGCCCAGCTGCTGCCCCGAGCTTCACGGCCGCTGTTCGTGAGACTTGGGCGGCAATCTGGAAGATGCGGAAAGACCATTCTTATGTCGTTCCTAGGTGCCGTGAGTTTGCTGAGCGTCAGAGGGCAACTGATCGAAATCTTTCGTCGGTATCTCAGTCGGKGTGAAAAGGTCAGTTTCGTAAGTCTTTCCCTAATCCATTTTCAGATTATTACCATATAGTGGGTTGGTTATTGTGGTATAATCAAAGCAGGTCGTGAAGTACGCGCCGCCTGTTACTGGTTCCTAGAACCTGACAGGCGGCTATTTTATTTCCAGGAGGCAGAAGAAAATGGAGCCGATAAAGGAGCTGCTGAAATCTGACGAGTCATTCGGTCGTGCTTACGCAAGATTTATGGAAGAGCAAATAAATGGAAGCTCAGGAGAAAGAAAACGGAGGCTGCTTAGCGATAAACGGTACGCTGAAACCTTGTTCCTCAAGGAAGTCTGGTGGCCAGCTTTCCTTAGCTTTCGACGACTGTTCGCCGAATATGAGATCCGAGATTTTAAGGATGGCTGGCGATACTTGGATTTTGCGTTCATCGTCAACGCCGTGCTCATATGCATTGAGATTGACCCCTTYGGGACCCATTTTCGCAACATTGATCGTAATCGATACGACGACAATCTACATCGTCATAATGACCTCGTCTTGGACGATTGGAAAATTTTCCGTTTTTCGTTGGATGATATTAAAAACAATCCACGTAGATGTCAACAAACACTGATGCAGGCAGTAGCGAAGTGGGGGTTGGAAGATACATCTAATCTACTCCATTTACATCCCATAGAATATGCTGTTTGGAAATGGGTTGAAAGCAATGAAGGTATGGTCACTCCAATTTCAGTAGCTAGGGCGCTACGAATCAACAGAGAAACTTCCGCTAAATATCTAAAATTACTCGTTATTAAAGGATTAATCCTTCCTGCATCCAAAGATGGCAAGAAGGTTATGCGATATCAAGCAAATTCTTCAGTAATAAGTTGCAGGAATCGAACCTCACAACGACTGTCGAACTAACCCGGCCCTTCTCTGAAGCTGGATATTCCAGCTTCAGTGGTGTGAGTTCGAGTAGTTGAGCCACTCTGAAGATGGATATTCCAGCGTCAGAGTGTGAGTTCGAGTAGTTGGCCACTCTGAAGCTGGATATTCCAGCGTCAGAGTGTGAGTTCGAGTAGTTGAGCCACTCTGAAGATGGATATTCCAGCGTCAGAGTGTGAGTTCGAGCAGTTGGCCACACTGAAGCTGGATATTCCAGCGTCAGAGTGTGAGTTGGAGTAGTTGGCCACTCTGAAGCTGGATATTCCAGCGTCAGTGGTGTGAGTTGGAGTAGTTGGCCACTCTGAAGCTGGATATTCCAGCGTCAGTGGTGTGAGTTGGAGTAGTTGAGCCACTCTGAAGCTGGATATTCCAGCGTCAGAGTGTGAGTTGGAGTAGTTGAGCCACTCTGAAGCTGGATATTCCAGCTTCAGTGGTGTGAGTTCGAGTAGTTGGCCACTCTGAAGCTGGATATTCCAGCGTCAGGGTGTGAGTTCGAGTAGCTAAGCCACTCTGAAGCTGGATATTCCAGCGTCAGAGTGTGAGTTCGAGTAGTTGAGCCACTCTGAAGCTGGATATTCCAGCTTAAGCAGTGTAAGTTCAACTAGCGGCACCACGCGGAAGTGGATTTTATGAGGAGTCTAAATGTCCGCAAAGTGTAGCTGAAACGCGAACCATATATTTAAATAGTTTCATTAATTTCCTTTACTGGAACATGAATTACCACTTAGAACCAGCAGCAAGCCCAAATCTTGGGGTGGCACTGAAAGAGGTTAATACAGCACTATTAATTATATGGAGGTACATATGCATAATATAGAGGGTTGGATTGAAGCTTGCGAAGTCGATGATATTGAAGAAGAAGATGTTATTCGATTCGATTATCACGATCGTTCGTTTGCTATTTATCGGTCAGACAAAAGTGACTATTATGCGACTGATGGATTCTGCACCCATGAGAAGTTTCATTTAGCTGGTGGGCTTGTCATGGGAAGCACGATTGAATGTCCTAAGCATAATGGGCGGTTTGACTATACGACGGGTGAAGCGAAGCGTAAGCCGGTATGTGTTAGCCTAAAAACATATCCGGTAAAGATTGAAGATGACAAGGTCTTCATTCATGTAACGTAAGGTCTTATAAAATCTCCTTCTCACTACGTACCTTAACATTTTGTAATCTATATTCAGTAAGTGATACACCGAAGTACTTTTTAAAGCTGGTATAAAAGTAGTTTGATTTTTCTATGCCGCATTTTTCCAAAATTTCATTAATGGGCATTTGTGTTTGTCCCAGTAAATCCTTGATATTCTCCATGCGAACTGTAGTAATGAATTCAGCAACAGATTTACCGGTTGCATTCTTAAACAGCTTGCCAAGATATACGKAGGATATAGACAACGCTTCAGCGCAGCTTGTTAATGTAAGATTTTTATCAGGATAGTTAGCGTGGATCATATCGATTACAGTGTCAACGATCATATTCTTTTTCTTATCTTTGGTACCATCTTTTAAAAGAATAATATCATCAAATAAATTGAAAAATGTACGTTCAATTTCTTCTAAGGTTTCAAAGCCTGCTACCTTGTTGAAAAAATCGATCGAGATCGCATTAAATGTAGATTGTGAGCCTTCGACGATCCGATTGAGAGAATTGTAAATGGAGAAAAACAAATAGATAACAGATGTTAAGATCGTGTCGTAAGATGAATGTTCCATGGCTTTAATAATGTCATTATATGCTACTTTTGCAGCTTCACTGTTCCCTAGCTTCAGGGAATCAATGAGCTGTTTTTCTTTAGAGGCGGGAAACTGGAAAGAACTGTCATCCAAGTCATTTAATATCTCTGATGTAATAATACTATAATGGCCTAATATTATACGATACATGGACAAGTTAAGCGTTTTTTCATATGCATATTTGATTTGATCTGGTGAATCAATCACATAGCCAAGCGTTCCAGTTAATGAAATGTTCAAATATTTCTCGACACAGAATTGGATTCTAGTCACGATATCATGGAAGATGTCTATGTACGAATCCGATTCCTCCGTAAGTTCTCCAATGTCAGCCAAAATGGTGAAATGATCGAATCCAGTCTCGATAACTTCATTTCTGTAATACTCGTGGGTAATTTCCTTGGCAATATTTGAAATCCCAATTTTATATAAAGAACGATCTTTTTCATTATGCTGGTCGACGAAATCTTTATAAAAGTCAATTTTTAACATAAACAAGAACAGGTTGTTCTCAAGATTTAGATCGATTTGAAGTTCGCTTTCTTTGGTCAATATTTTTTCAAGAGGCAGATAGGTCTGGCCCATGACTAAATTTTTCAGAAAATCACTTTTAAGAAGGGGTGCTGAATTTCGTTTCATATTTTCCAACAGGATGGTTTTATTGAGCATGCCATTGAAAGCAGTTGAGAGAAAGCTAACCTCATCGATGTTTTTCTCAGGTTTGCCATCTTGGCCCAGCTTTTGTTTAATCCCTTTCGTCAGCGTTCCAATAGGATGGTAAAGCTTCTTAGATGCCAGAAAGGCGAATAATAGTCCCATTACAAGAACGATTAGACAAAAGGCAAGTGTAAGGAAACCATTCTTTTTGACACTCGAAAAATAGGTATCATAAGGCGTTAAGCTTATAAATTTCCATTTCAACTCATCCGAAGAAACATAGGAAATCACGTATTTTTTATGATGCAGCTGTTGAAAGAAGGTACCTGATGGTGCTGCTGTTTGAAGAACATCACGAATATAACTCTGATCTGAAATATTCTGTTTGAACATTTCTGGTGAGTAGTGGCTTACGATATCGCCCTTATCATCCAAGATGAAGATTTCATTTCCGTCTTTTCCCATTTTGTTATCTAAGGATGAAATAGTCAGTCTTAGCCAGTCCGCATCCACGTTYAATACGATTGCACTGTCGAAGTCACCTTTGTTATTATTTGTATCAAACAAAAGATAGGTGTATACATTCTTATCGCGTAGATTTGAATCATTTGTTACTGGGATTTTTCTTGGAATTGGATATAAACTTGGCGATTTGGCAACTTGAGGACTTTTTAACATCTCAACGATTTCTTTATCAAAAAATTCATGGCTATCATAGAAGGTGTTTGTAGTGAGGAAGGTATCAATTTGTTTATTGTATATATAGGCAGAGTAAATATAGCTGTTGGGGATCGTTAAATTATTCAATGTTTTCATAGCACCGCTGATAGTTAGAATATCCTGTTCCTTGCTGTATGCGAAAGACATAATGGAATTGTTAAGCATTAAGGATTGGCAAAACTTTTTTGAAATATTATCCATATAAACAGAACTGTAGCTGATATTAGATAAGATATTTCCTTTCATCTCTTTTACGGTCTCAATCGAAGAAGAAGTGTAGTTGTAGTACAACAGCGAGGAAAGAATTATAATCAAGGCAGTGATACTCGCAACAAAAGTAATTAACAATTTTTTGTACATGCTGCCACCTCTATCGAAGGAAGTACGATGCAAATCAATTTTATTATATCCCCTATAGAAACTCAAATTAAAAGTCTTATTTTCCCATATTCGTTCATTTTTTAGAGATTTGATCAGTTATCGAAGATCCATTCTTATCGAAATACCTACCCGTGGAGGTCAACAATGAACAAATCAAAGAAAATGGAGCGTTTGTTTGTTTTGCTGAGTATTGGTATTTTTGTTGCACTTACTGGATGCAGCACGCAAGAGTCTGAACTAACGAGTTCTCCCCCTGCGCCTAGTACGGCGGAAACTCAAACTGCTCAACTTACAACAAACCAATTAGCGCCAGTTGAACTTACGTATTATTTCCCAAATGGGCCTCAGAAGGATTTGCAGTCTGTAGAAGATGCCGTGAATAAGCTCATCAAGCCAAAAATTAACGCCACCGTTCGCTTGAAACTAATTGATTGGGGCGTTTACGAAGAAAAAATGAAAGTCACTATGGCCTCTGGCGAACCTTATGATCTCGTATGGACAGGGGCGGGCTTTAACAATTACTTTAAAAATGTGGCAAATGGCGCTTATGCACCGTTGGATGATATGATTGCCAACTATCCTGATATGAAGAAAGGTATTCCAGATATGTTCTGGAATGCAGTAAAAGTAAAAGGGCATATCTATGCAGTGCCTGTCTTCCAACAGGCAACTGCTGGGTACGGCTATGTCATACAGAAAGCTCTAGCGGATAAGTACAACCTGGATTGGAAGTCTGTCACCAAGTTATCAGACCTGACGCCTTTTCTTGAAACGGTCAAAAAGAACGAGCCCAATCTTATACCTTGGGAGTTTAGCGATGCTTTCACGGTTGCTCCTCCTATGTTTGGTCTAGAGAGTTTAGGCGATTCAAAGACGCCAGGTGATTTGTACATAAAAGATGGTAGCAAGGTAGTTAATCAGTATGAAACTCAAGAATTTAAAGACTATATTAGAATGATGAGAGACTGGTACACCAAAGGATATTTGCGGAAAGACGCAGCGATCTTAAAAGAAACCTCAGCAGATCGTAAGGCTGGAAAGAACGCCCTTCAATTGGGTCAGATCGATATTGACTCCGTGGCCTTAGCTTCAGCTGGCATGGATGCTACAGGTAGAATGTCTGTTTACAACACGGCTACACAGTCTTACGACTTTCAGTTTGTGAAGCCACTTCTTACAACCGATAAAGCTGCAGCAACAATGACGGCTATCTCTGCGAATTCACCAAACAAAGAAAGAGCGATGATGTTCCTCAATCTGTTAAATACGGACAAAGAAATTTACAATACACTGGTCTGGGGCGTTGAAGGTAAGCATTACAAGAAAGTTTCTGAAAACCGCATCGAAACAATCAAAGAAGGCGGCTACCAAATGTTTGCTCCTTATGAGTTCGGTAATATGTCGTTATCCTATTTGACAGAGGGTGATCCCAAAGGAAACGATCAGAAGTTTACGCAAATGTGGGTAGCTCTCAACAAAAACGCAACACCTTCAAATGTACTGGGATTCGTATTTGACTTTACACCGGTTAAAGCAGAGAAGGCTAATGTTGACGCTGTCATCGATGAACTTTATTTTGCGATCGCGAGCGGTTCCGTAGATCCTGAGAAGTACTTGCCACAATTCCTGGATAAGATGAAAAAGGCAGGTTCCGATAAAATTATTGCTGAGAAGCAAAATCAATTGGATGCTTGGAAAGCGATGATTAAATATGATGGATAAAATAAACTGGTTAAGTTTACTAAGAGCATTCACCATGTATTTCGGTGAATGCTCTTTTTTGCATAAACTTTTGCCATTTTGATTCATTTTTCAGAGATTTGACTTTTTTTGTAGTCCTAATTCATTTAAAAATCGGTGTTAAACTATTTTTTTCTCGTATTCAGGTCGTTTATTTTCGATTTATGATGGGGACATCAAATTCATAGCCGTCACGCAAAGGAGAATGCTTGTGGAATCGAAACCAACCATGAATAAGCGAGCGCCCGTCATACCCGTCATTAGCGAACTAATTAAAAACAAAATTTTTTATCTCATGATGCTACCCGGACTGATTTACATCATTGTCATGTTTTATCTACCGATGTTAGGGGTTGTCATTGCGTTTGAACAATATAACCCCATTAAAGGGATCTTTAAGAGTAACTGGGTAGGTTTTGAGAATTTTAAGTTTCTCTTTCAATCCGATGCAATTTTTCAAATCACCTTCAATACGATTGCCTACAACCTAATCTTCATTATACTCGGTATTGGTTTATCGCTTGTGATTGCGATTCTCATCAATGAAATAGGTAATCGTTATCTTGCAAGTGCTTACAAAAGCATTTTACTGCTTCCATTTCTCTTATCTTGGGTTGTAGCTGAATATTTGCTTTTCACTTTCCTAAGTATGGACAAAGGGATTATCAATACTGTACTGGCACAATTTAATGTCGAACCTATCCAGTGGTATTCCGAACCGTTCTACTGGTGGTTTATCTTACCAGCGAGCTATGTCTGGAAGAATGTTGGCTACTTCTCGGTTATTTTCGCAGCAGGAATTGCTGGGATATCTTCCGAGTACTATGAAGCTGCGAAAATGGATGGCGCCAACAAATTTCAGCAAGCCATTAAAATAACGATTCCGATGTTGGCCCCGATCACGATTACTTTACTGCTGCTGCAGGCGGGGAAAATTTTTTACGCCGCTTTTGGCGATTGGGGATTGTTTTATAACCTGCCGAAGGAGTCAGGGGTTTTGTTCAGTGCCACGAACGTCATCGATACTTACGTTTACAGATCTCTGAAAAGCATGAGCGATTTCGGAATGTCTTCCGCCGTTGGACTGTACCAAGCCTGTGTTGGGTTTGTCTTAGTCCTTGTGTCGAACTTTTTGATAAGACTTTATGATCGTGATAGTGCATTGTTCTAGGAGGATGACAAGATGATTAAACGACTTACGTTTCCAAACATTATGCTAAACGCTATTTTTATGGTGTATTGCGCGATATGCGTGATACCTTTGCTCATTGTACTTTCCGTGTCTCTGTCCGACGAGCAGTCCATATTTCAGTCTGGCTATCATGTGATTCCCTTGAAATTTAGTTTAAACGCATATGCCTACATTTTAAATGGGAATTCTCCTATTTTGAGAGCCTACCTCGTGACCATCATCGTAACTCTCGTCGGTACTCTGCTGCACCTAATCATTTCGTCCTTGTTTGCGTATAGTCTTTCAAGAAAAGAAGTGAAGTACAGAAGCATTGTATCCTTCATGGTCGTATTCTGCCTATTGTTCAGCGGAGGATTAGTACCTTGGTACATTCTACTCTCGAAATACCTTCATCTGAAGGACACGATATTTGTACTTTTCGTTCCCTATTTGGTTTCATCGGTCAATGTGCTGATCATGAGGAATTTTTTTACATACACCATTCCGGAATCCATTATAGAATCTGCAAGAATTGATGGATCAGGCGAGTTTCATACCTTTATGAAGCTAGTTATCCCCTTATCAACACCAGTTCTCGCAACGATTGGTTTATTCACAGCCGTCTTCTTTTGGAACGATTGGTTTACTGCAGCTTTATTCATTGAGAACGGCAAACTGTATACGCTGCAGTTTCTTCTACAGTCTATCATGAACAACATCGCATTTCTTCAAGGAAATGCTTTGACTCAGAAAGCCGCAGCTGTACAACCGGACGAGACGGCTAGGATGGCAACCTGCGTTTTATCCGTGGGGCCCATTATTCTCGCTTACCCTTATTTGCAGAAATATTTCGTCAAAGGCCTTACATTAGGCGCTGTGAAATCTTGATTCACCGGCTTCACTGGGCATCAGTCCGTTAAGCATATAAAAACAAAATATGGAGGTCAAACAATGAACAAATCAATGAAAATGAAACGTTCGCTTGTTATGCTGAGTATCGGTTTCTCTGTTGCACTAGCTGGGTGTAGTACGCCAAAGGCTGAGCCATCGCCTTCTGCGACTCCCGCCCCAAGTACGGCTGCGGCTCAAACAGCCCAACCAACAGCAACTCCATTAGCGCCAGTTGAACTTACGTATTATTTCCCGAATGGACCTCAGAAGGATTTACAGACTGTCGAAGATGCCGTGAATAAACTCATCAAGCCCAAAATCAATGCCACAGTTAAACTGAAACTTATTGATTGGGGAGCATATGAAGAAAAAATGAAAGTTACCATGGCTTCTGGTGAACCCTACGATCTCGTATGGACAGCGGCAGGCTTTAACAATTACTTTCAAAATGTAGCGAATGGGGCTTATGCACCGTTAGATGATTTGATTGCCAAATACCCTGACATGAAGAAAGGTATTCCAGATATGTTCTGGAATGCCGTTAAAGTGAAAGGGAAAATTTATGGTGTTCCTGTCTTCCAACAGTCAACCGCTGGGTACGGTTACACCATACAGAAAACAGTAGCGGATAAGTACAAACTGGATTGGAAGTCTGTAACCAAGTTATCTGACTTAACACCATTCCTGGAAACAGTTAAGAAGAGCGAGCCTAACCTTATTCCTTGGGAGTTTACCGATGCGTTCACGACTGCTCCTCCGATGTTTGGTCTTGAAAGTTTAGGAGATTCGAAAACTCCAGGTGATCTTTATTTAAAAGACGGCAGCAAGGTAGTCAATCAGTATGAAACGCCAGAATTCAAAGACTATCTCACGATGATGAGAGACTGGTACTCCAAAGGATATTTGCGAAAAGACGCAGCGACTCTCAAGGATACCACAGCAGACCGTAAAGCTGGAAAGAACGCCTTACAGTTGGGCCAGATCGATATTGACTCCGTAGCCTTTGCAGCAGCAGGCATGGAGGCAACAGGTAGAATGTCTGGCTTTAATCCGGATACACAATCTTACGACTTCCAGTTCGTGAAACCGCTGCTTACGACCGACAAAGCTGCAGCGACAATGACGGCTATATCCGCCAATTCACCTAACAAAGAAAGAGCGATGATGTTCCTCAATCTGTTAAACACGGACAAAGAAATTTACAACACTCTTGTCTGGGGCGTTGAGGGTAAGCATTACAAGAAAATTTCTGATACCCGCATAGAAACGATCAAAGAAGGCGGTTACCAAATGTTTGCTCCTTGGGAATTTGGCAACATGGCGCTCTCTTATTTATCGGAAGGCGACCCAAAAGGTAACGATCAGAAGTTTACACAAATGTGGGTAGATCTCAATAAGAACGCAACACCATCCAATGCACTGGGCTTCGTTTTTGACTTTACGCCAGTGAAGGCAGAGAAGGCCAACACCGATGCAGTCATCGCGGAGCTGTACAACGCGCTTGCTTCCGGCTCGGTAGATCCTAGCAAGTATTTGCCAACATTTCTTGAAAAACTCAAAAGTGCAGGCGGCGACAAAATTATTGCTGAGAAGCAAAAACAATTGGATGCTTGGAAAGCGACAAACAAGTAATTGAAGCAAGGTAGTTCGGAACGTTTGTATTTGGGGAACTTTTCATGAAATCCTACTTGTAGTGAATACATGAAAAGTTCCTCTTACATGCGATGTTTCATCGCTTTTTATATGGTTTATCAATCCATCACCATCACCCAAGAACTTCGGAAAAAGCAATAAAACTTCGAAAGTTAAAGGATAGGGAGTGTTTATGGACTATGCAAACCAAGTTAAAAMTTATATCAATGATTCTAACCTTATGTTATTTCATAACAGTTTCGCTTCCAACCTATGTTGCGGCAGCGTCGGCACCAAGTACCCCTCCGGGAAATCTTGCCTATCAGGCAACAGTAACAGGATCCACTCATGATTCAACTGGTCAAAGCGCCGGTGTTTGGTGGGGGGGCGCTCCATTTTCACTCCAAAACATAACAAGTGGCACCTTAAATACCAATTTATGGGTTGCGCCAGGCGCTAATAACTCTCTCGCTCCCGGCAATACTTCCGATGTATATCTTCGTATCGATTTAGGAACAGCCAAAACAATGAATGTCATTAAAATTTGGAATTATTACGCTAATCACCCGGCAGTAGGATTACGAACATATCATAACCAAATTGTTCAGCTTTCGGAAGACGGCATCAACTGGGTCAACGTATTCAATCAGGATGTCAACGATGTCGCTCATCAGGATCCAAGTGACTCAAACCAGACATTTGCAAACGGCACTCTTGTAAATGGTACCATCACAGGTGTTCCAGCAGGAAATGACGCAGAATATCAGGAGGATACGAATGCTGGCGGTCATCAGATTAACTTTGCGCCGACAACTGCACGTTACATCAGATGGTGGGCTGGCGGTGAAACCGGCACAATCTCCAACAATAATCTTCCGCAGATGGTTCAGCTGCAGGCTTACTATATGAATACTGTCACCTATGACTATAATGACGGTGTTAATCCTTCAACTACTGTAAAAGTAAGCAACGGCACCGTATTAACAAAGCCCAACGACCCTGTTTCCCCATTAGGGGGTCAGGTTTTTGATCGATGGACAGTGGATACTGCGGGTGGAACGGTGTGGGATTTTTCTCAGCCTGTAATAGGTGAAATGAAGCTTGTGGCGAATTGGAAAACCGTTCCGGTATACACCGTTACATTTTCTTACAGCGAGAGTGCGGGACCCATTACTGTAAATGTCACGAAAGGAAGTACGGTGACCCCTCCCGGAGGTCTGACAAAAGAGGGTATGATTTTGGCAG
The DNA here is from genome assembly GCF_056398345.1 of Paenibacillus sp. 01T442. Lineage (NCBI taxonomy): Bacteria > Bacillati > Bacillota > Bacilli > Caryophanales > Paenibacillaceae > Paenibacillus > Paenibacillus sp. 01T442. Next base: position 14,539 of record NZ_JBFTPF010000060.1, on the reverse strand, counting down.
GATGGGAACTTAACGGCGTGCCCTATGATTTTGCTACTCCGATTACAAATAATGCAACGATGGAAGCGATATGGGTACCTGTGCCTACAGCGGATGCTTATGTAATTCCAGCAGGATTGTTGAATATCGTGCTTAACAGCGCAGGTCAGGTTACTAAACTAATCAACACGCTTGACGGTACCGACTATGTTACAACCGGTTCGGACAGCAAGGCGTCGTATCTTATGTCCCTGATTGTTAACTATGCTCCTCAATATCCAACAGCGGTACATTATGCTAAAGAAAACGGGATCTTAACCTTGGATTTTGCCTCTGTAAAGGGAAAGGCAACCGTATATATGGATACAAATGGCGGCTATACCAAATTTACGCTGACAGATTTAACATTACCGCTGGGATGGTCGGCTCAGGCCGTATTATGGGGTCCTATTAAGACCGGTATAACGTCAGGCGGTCAGGTTGCAGGTGTTGCATACAACAACAACTTCGGCATCGGTATTCATGACTTGAATAGCAAGACCATCGGTGGTTGGCCGGTTGAATATAACAATTTAAGCTACCCATCGAATCTTCCGAACGTTAACGGATTCGCACATCCCCTCAATACCAGAGGTTTCAACAATGTTTCGGCATCTTTCAGCACATGGGGCAGTGCTTTGCAGTCCTACACATGGGATTATACGAAGCCAACCGAGCGTAAGGTTCAGGCATGGAATGCTGATTCACCTTCACGCACTATTCCCGCACTGACGGGTGATTACGCAGGCGATGCGAGCATGATAGGCTCCTCTATTGCCTTGTTCGGAACAAGAACTCCTAATATTTTAAACGTTTTATCCAATATAGAGGTCAATGAAGGTTTGCCACACCCGACGATTAACGGTAAGTGGCAAAAGACATCTCTGGAAACAGCGCAGGATTTCCTAGTATTTACCGACAATATGTCTAATAACATTGTCAATGACTCCCAAATGGCCCTCGACGCAGGTATTAATTACATCTATGGGCAATACGGCGCTTCAGGTCCATGGGTTACAGACGGCGGGTTCCAGTTTAACGGCAACTTCGGCGGTTCCGATACAGCGGCAAAACAGATGGTAGACACCGCTGCAAGCTACGGCATTAAGGTGGGCGTTCATACTTTGTCGAACGAGATTTCCCCGAGTGACGCGACATATATCAGACCCCTTGCTAAGGCTGGTCTCGCAAGCGCGGGTATTGCACAACTGACAAGACCAATGTCGAGTACTGACACTATCGTATATATCAATAACGGCAAGGAATTCTCACCGGCTGCTGTCAGCGCAGCAGGTTCAAACAGCGTTCTTATCGACAATGAAATGATTGCGTTTGGCAGTTGCACACAAGTAAGCAACAACGAATGGCAATTAACAGGCGTTGTGCGCGGTTATCAAGCTACTACGGTAAGTAGCCATGATATTGGAGATGATGCTAAGCTGCTTTATTTCTATTACGACAGATATATTGCAGATATGGAATTGAATACGCAGATGACGAGTCGTATGGCAAACATATTTAATAATGTAGGTGTCCATGCCATGTCTTATGATGCCTTAGAGGCAACCAAAATGACAACTTACGGTCCACTTCAATTCGGCGAATTTCCTATCGCAGTTTATAATCGTATACATGCAGCCGGCAACAAAGACGGATTTATTACAGAGCATAGTGATATGGGCTCAAATTTATGGGATGTGGCGTCCAGAATCAGTTGGGGAGAATCCAATACAAATGTCAATCAAATTGCCAATTATTTGGAATTTTATGGTCAAAACTTTTTCCCAGAAATGCTTGGCTGGACATACACTAGCGGTGGTCATGGAGCTGGCAACGAGCCTAACCTACTGATGAACCTTGCTATGAAGGCCGGTTGGAATGCTGGAACTGGTTGGTATGTTAATGCAAACACATTTAAATCGTTGACTTACATGGCAAAAGAAATCAAGCTGTGGAACAATGCGATCAACCATGGTGCGTTTGTTGTTGGCGGCAATTTTACGTCTGCGGTGCAGGATAATATGAGGAAATCTTGGTCTAATGGCATGATTTGGAAACTGACTGAGGTTGTTCCGAATCAGCAATGGACTTTGCAACAGGTTTCCAAAAACACTAGCTTCACTCCTATTGGAAATCCTATAACACTGTATGCAACAAACAATATTAATGTTGTGCAATCTTCAAATGGTGATATCGCCACCAATACAAGTCTTAACTACTCAAGGGCGCACAGCAGCGATACTGTGACTATTTACACACAGGCATATTCAGGTTATCAGTTTGACGAAAACACTTTGAAAGTTACAGGCGCGGATAATGCCGTATATCCAGTGACGGCAAACGGTGACGGTACTTACACTTTCCAAATGCCGTCGCAGGACGTTACAATAACGGCACAATTTAACAGGGCTGATACCTCTCCACCCGTTACCGCTGCAACAGTAACAGGGATTGCAGGATCAGATGGTTGGTATACGTCGGATGTAGCCGTTTCACTTCAGGCATCGGATGAAAATTCTGGCGTTGCTTTAACTGAATATGCGCTGACTGTTGTGCAAAGTACTTACGGCACGCAATCGACAAACGGCTTCGTTCCATATGCTTCGCCGATTGTACTTGGTAATGGAATTTATGAAGTGCAATATCGCTCGATGGATAAAGCGGGGAATGTAGAAGGTGTCAAATCCATTAGCGTTAAGACTGATCGTACAACTCCAGTGATTAACGTCCACCTAGATAAAACGTCCATTTGGCCGGCAAATCATAAAATGGTTACGATCAATGCCACACTGAATGCTAGCGATGCTACCTCGGGTGTTGAATCCGTGGTGTTAACGTCCATCACGAGCAATCAACCGAATAGTGACTCTAGCGACATTCAGGCCAATTTCGGTACTGCCGCTACTTCCTTTAGTTTGCGGGCGGAGAAGTCGCGCATCTATACCATCACGTACACGGCAACTGACAAAGCGGGCAACAAAACGGTTACTTCCGTAACCGTCACAGTGCCGCATGATCAATCAGGCAAAAATTAAGAGGTAGTTAAAGCTTGGTCCAAATCATAAGTTAATGAGGTGAGCGGCCATGAAGAGCATACATGCTTTTTATGGCCGCTCTTTTAAACAAGAACTATGATCAGGACATTAAAGTCGACTTTTCATTCAAAGGAGAGAATATTAACATGGCAACGATGACAGCGGTATTAATTGGAGCGGGACAAAGAGGCGCCGATGCCTACGCTTCCTATGCTCTCGACTACCCAGAGGAAGTGAATTTTGTAGCAGTCGCAGAGAATGACCTCGTAAGAAGAACGCGGTTCCAGCAGGCTCACAATATTGATGATGCCTATGTATTCGAAAGCTGGGAGCTGCTGCTTGAAGCGCCGAAACTCGCTGATGCTTTATTAATTTGCACGCAAGACCAAATGCATTTTGAGCCGGCTATACGGGCATTGGAGAAAGGGTATCATGTTCTACTCGAAAAGCCGATGTCACCAAGCCCGACGGAATGTGTTCAAATGGGGGAATACGCCATAAAGTATAAACGAGTGTTCTCCATTTGCCATGTGCTTAGGTATACCGAGTTCTATAAAAAGCTTAAGCAATTGCTCGTAGAGGGAGCGATCGGCAGACTCATTTCTATCCAGCATACGGAAAATGTGGAGCACCGACATCAAGCACACAGTTTTGTAAGAGGAAACTGGCRAAACTCCGAAACTTCCAGTCCCATGATTTTAGCGAAGAGCTGTCATGACATGGATATTTTACTGTGGTTAGCGGATGCCGCGTGTACGAAGGTGTCGTCTTTTGGCGCGTTAACGCATTTTCGCTCAGAAAGTGCCCCGGAAGGAGCACCCTTGTACTGTTTGGATGGTTGCCCCGTTCAGAACGAATGTCCTTATTATGCGCCTAAAATGTACTTGGAAAGAGAGGACTGGGTTGGTTCTGTGCTGCGAAAAGTTGTCAGTAACGATGACAGTAAAGAAGGTGTCCTTCAAGCTTTGAAAAATGGGCCATATGGCAGATGCGTCTATCATTGTGATAACAATGTGGTCGATCATCAGGTCGTTAATTTGGAGTTCGCGAACGAGGTTACCGTCGCTTTTACGATGTGTGCCTTCACCAAAGAAGGAGGCAGATCGATGAAACTGATGGGAACACGAGGTCAGATCAGAGCCGATATGGAGAAAAACGTCATCGAAGTAAGCAATTTTATTACAGGTGTGACTGAAGCAATTGAGATAAACGCTCCGTTGGAAGGGCATGGTGGTGGCGATCACGGCATCATGCGAGATTTCATTCGACTCGTGAGCCGAGATGGAGAGGAAGCCGGACTTACTGGCGCACGGACCTCTGTTCAAAGTCATCTGATGGCGTTTGCCGCCGAGAAGTCGCGATTGGAAAGTCGGGTTATTGGGATGAACGATTATTTGGAAGAGTTGAGAGAAAGTATTCATAATTAAGGGGACAAAGATTCAGCGCTTTTTCCTATATTGCAGGGGTGTCGTGCCAATGAGTTTTTTGAAAGCTTGGCAGAAATAAGGGAAATTGTGCATGCCCACCTCTATGCTGATCTGCTCAATTCCTTTGTTACTACTATGCAACAACAAGCAGGCTTGTCTAATTCGTCTCGCGAGAACATAGTCCGATAAACTTGAAGCAGTTTCTTGTTTAAAGACGCGCGACACATAATATTTGGAGATATGCAAATGCTCAGCTAGCCTATCAAGTGAAATTTCTTCCGAATAATGCGACTCCAGCCAATTCATGATCTTTTCAGAATAGCGAAGCTGTCTTTGGGGAAGTAAGTCATTTTCCAAAGACTTGCCCAATCCTTTTGTATAGAGAAATTGAAAAGTCTGCAGGAAAAGTAAGGCGAAATTATGTTGATTTTGCTCCGGATCGTTGGTGAAAACGGTTTGATAATGCTGAAATAGTTGACTCAGAAAGCTTGACTGATCAAGATGCTGAAGCACCTGCTCCTGGATTTCATTTTTCCAGAGATGCTGAAAGTACATATGTAAGTGAGGAATAGCCGTAAAATAATATTCAAATATGGAGGGTTCTATTGTAACAATGGTACGTTCAAAAGGAGCATCGGGGAGTACGTCAACTTGAATGGTATGTAGCTGAAATGGCTGAAGATAGAGGAAGGTTCCTGAATTTAACGGGTGTACTTTGCGATTTACAACAATTTGGCCTCTGCCTTGATGTACATATAGTAATTCCATCCCCTGATGACAATGGTAGAAACCTTGATATACATCTGACGTCATTTTACGATAGCTGAAGCGATAGGGGATTTCTTGTAATGCCACATCTTCAAACAGGTTTAGCATGTTCTTGTCCTCCAGATGACGTGGTTGATCCGAATAAAACTAGTGTATCACACCGCTTTCAAATATGACAAGAAAACAACAATTTCAAGCAAGTAAGAACAACTTTGAACGAGTCGGATTTTATATAATGAGGTCATGCAACGTGTTGGTAAAGTTTAAATAAGTTACTTTAATTGTTTTTGGTGACCCAAAGTACCCGTGTACAACAATTTATCATACTAATCTTTAAATTGACTCCCTATGCATGCTTTACACAGTTCCGTAGTATTAAAATATCAGAAAATAAAGTAGAAAAATCTCTAACGCAATAAAAAAAAAGAGACAAAGGAAGTGAATCTATGGAGTATACAAATTTTGGAAAAACCGGAATTCGAGTTTCTAAGCTCGGGCTTGGAGGTGCTCCGCTTGGCGGGGATTACGGACCTGTTACTGACGAGCAAGTGACAGAGGTGATCGATCGAGCCTTGGAACTCGGGATCAACTTCATCGATACAGCACCGCTATATGGCAGAGGAGAAAGTGAACGACGCATTGGGTTGGCACTCAAAGGGAAAAGGGATCAAGTCGTCCTTGCTACCAAAGCTGTTATGCGCGGAGTGCCCTATACCTATGAGAATACGATTCTTTCCGTGGAAGAAAGTCTGAAACGTCTTGGCACGGATTATGTAGATCTCATTCAAATGCATGAGCTTTCGGAACTGAACTCAGAGATTGGAATGAATGAAACCGTTCCTGCTTTTCTCAAACTGAAAGAACAGGGGAAGGTGCGAGCGATTGGGGTTAATGCTTTCAATCCGTCGTTGTTACTTCCTTTTATTCGGTCTGGGCATATCGATTCGATTCAAACGTTCAGTCGCTATATGCTAATCGACTATACGGCTATGGATGAGCTTCTTCCGACAGCGAAGGAATATGGTGTATCCGTTATTAACGGAAGTGTTCTAGGAATGGGGCTTCTTGCTGAGTCGCCAGCGCCATTTATCAAGCAAGATGCACCGATGTTTTTAGAAGCGGAGCGCCGCATAAGACAGTTAGACTTCCTGAGGAAGTCGGAACCCAAAGGGCTTATTGAGCCTGCTATGCGATTCAGCCTTTCTAGTCCAGATATTACGGTTACCTTGACGGGAACGACTTCAATACGCTCGCTTGTACTCAATGCCAGCTATAGTGATGGGGTTGGTTTGCCGCAACATGAATTGGATCGGCTGCTCGCTTTATTTCCAGGTCAGCCATTATCTTGGTAAAAGGGGTTAATTTCAGATGACGAATGCACCATGGATAGACGAGTTATGGCATAGAATTATAGGTAAAGTAGAGCATATGAACGTTTCAATCGGCGCTGATTTCCCATATATATCCTACGATGGCAAGTATAACAGTGAAGATGCGGATTGGTGGACGAACGGGTTCTGGCCAGGTTTACTCTGGTTAGTTTATCGTGAGTCGAAGGAAGATCAACTCAAAGATACAGCAGACCAGATTGAAACCTTAATGGACCCTGTGCTTGCTGACTTTTATCCGCTGCACCATGATGTAGGATTTATGTGGAGCTTATCCTCCGTGGCAAAGTACAAGTTGCTTGGCAGTGAAACGTCGAAGCGACGCGCATTAACGGCAGCCAGTCATCTGGTCGGACGTTACAACGCGAAGGGACAGTTCATTCGCGCTTGGAATCAACCGGAGCGTACGGGTTGGGCGATAATTGACTGCATGATGAACCTGCCGCTGCTCTATTGGGCAAGTGAAGTGACGGGGGATCCGCGGTTTCGGCATGTCGCTGTTCTTCATGCGGACACGACTTTGCGTGAATTTCTTCGTCCAGACGGGTCTACTCACCATATTGTGTGTTTCGATCCCGAAACGGGGGAAAGACAAGAAGCGCTTGGTGGGCAGGGTTATTCACCGGATTCGGCATGGTCACGCGGCACCGCGTGGTCTCTATACGGCATGGCGCTGAGTGCTCGCTACACAGGGGATCAGCGATATATCGATGCAGCTAAACGTGCCGCACATTTCTTCCTGGCGAATGTACCCGAGGATGGGTTGCCGCCATGGGATTTCCGAGCGCCTTGGGAAGAAGATATGGCGATGGACTCTAGTGCCACAGCTTGTGCAGCCAGTGGGATGTTGGAGTTGAGTCTGTTGGTTCCTGAGCGTGAGTCGGAGTTCTATCGCTGCTCGGCTGAGAAATTGATTTTCAAATTAAACGAGAGATACACAACTTGGGATGACCCGAGCGAGGAAGCTATTCTTCGCATGGGCACAGCCAATCGCCCTAAGAAAACACACGTTAACGTTCCGATGATCTACGGCGATTACTTCTTTGCAGAAGCGGTCTGCAAGCTGCGCGGCGTACACGATACATTTTGGTAGGAGGAAAGATCCATGTCACAGAAGAATAGCTCCAATGCCACGACGAGTACAATCCATGCAGCCGATGCGTGGAGTCCGCCAACTTGGGCACTAATGGAACGGAAATTAATCGATACCTTAAATGAGGCAGCAGTTGAATATGTCCGACGCTATACGCGGGAGGATGGCACCATTGTTTGGCGAGAAGACTGGCCAGGGATGGATGGATCCGATGACCCCTATGAAGCGTTTATGAATTTATCTTTGTTGTACACGCTCGGCGGCAATGAAGAAATTCTGCGATTATCCCGTCTTATGTGGGATGCCATTACGTGGCAATGGACGGAATATGGTCAAATTCATAATGAATTCGACGCTTATTATGATTGGATGCATCATGGCGAAGGCTATTTATATTTTTATTTCCTTGGGTTATCCGATCCACTTCTACTGAAGAATCGTCAGAGAGCGGTGAAGTTTGCTGAGCTCTATATGGGTAGAGACCCTGAAGTCCCTAACTTTGATGCGGAGCGGAAGCTGATGCGTTCGCCAATTACAGGTAGCAAGGGACCACGGTTTGAAATGACGGAAGAAGACTGGGTCACGCACCGCGGTGTACTCGACGATTACTTAGCTCCATTCGAGGATATTCCCGGAGTGGACTTCGCAAGCGGAAAGTGCAAGTGGTCCGACGATGACATCTATCGCGAGATTATAAGCCGAATGAATGAGCGTAAAGCGAAAGGCGATGTCCCGCTTAATTTGAACTCGACTGGACTCATGACCAATGCCTTTATGTATACAGGTGATGAATCTTATCGCCAGTGGGTGTTGGATTATTTGGCAGCTTGGGAAGAACGCACGAAGCGTAACGGTGGGCTGATTCCGGATAACGTTGGATTAAGCGATACGATCGGTGAGTACAATGATGGCAAATGGTGGGGCGGATACTATGGATACCGCTGGCCGCACGGATTTATGTCTATTATCGAGCCACTGACAAATGCGGGCATGAATGCCGTACTTCTTTCAGGTGATCGTAGTAAGTTAGATTTGGCACGTTCGCAATTGGATCTAAATTGGGAATTAGGGAAAGAAATCAATGGGAAATGGCATGTGCCGAATAAACATTTTGATGCTGGTTGGACGGACTATCGAATTCAAGTTCCGACGTATCCTATTTACTTATGGACGATTTCGATGGCGGAGGAAGATGCAGCACGTGTAGACCGAATTCCATACGAGGATCATTTCCGCAACATTGACATGCCTACCATCTCGGGAAGAAATCCAGTAACGCGTAAGGAAACGAAACATTATATTGCGAACACAGTGCCTTGGTATTTATATATGAGAGGGCAATTCMCAGATTATCCTGAGCAAATATTGAAGCAAAATCTAGAGTTGATCACCATACAGTTAGAAAAGCTGCGCTCACCCGAGGGCGATCCAACTAGCTGGGACTGGGATCATCCGTACAGCATTCATCAATGGCAGGAATATTCGCCGGTTTACTTTGAAGGGTTGCTTCAAATGATGCTTGGCGCTCCCATGCACATCTCCCACGGTGGTTTGCAGCATGCTCGTGTACGTTACTTCGATGCCAAACGTAAGCGTTGCGGTCTTCCAGAGGATATCGGTGCATTGGTTGAAGCGTTAGGCGACGAGTTTGTCACACTCACACTCGTGAACTTATCTTCATTTAAGGAACATGAAGTAGTTGTACAAGCGGGCAGCTTTGGTGAACATCAATTTACGTACATGGAAAGCTATAATCAGAGCGGCGATAAAGTTGGCGAAGGTGCCGTAGATGGCAAGTGGTTGCCTGTAAGCTTGGCTCCAGGTGCGGGCATTCAACTCAAGCTGCACATGAAACGATACGTGAATCAGCCTACCTATGAGACGCCATGGAGTTCAGAATTGGACGATATGACAGGGAAGATGATCAGAGGTCGAATTGTATGATAATTTACCTCGATACGCATGTCCATTTCTGGCAGTTGGAGCGTGGCGATTATCACTGGCTGAAGCCTAGTAATCCAATTCTGTACCAGAATTACATGCCATCCGATCTAGCTGACGCTGTTGGGGCTAAGCATGCGGACGAATTACATGGATTCATAGCGGTTCAGGCAGCGCCGACAGTTGCAGAGACGGAATTTCTGCTTGAACTGGCAAGCCAAGATGAGCGGATCCTCGGTGTAGTGGGCTATCTTGATCCGTGTGCGGATTCTTTTGCTGACGATTATAAACGCTTACGTAACAATCCGCTATTTGTTGGGATCAGGTTGGACCGAGCTATCTTCGAGACATACAAAGATCAAGTGTCAGATCAAATGATAGTGAATCTCCAGTTGTTGGAGGTAGATGACTTTAAAGTCGACCTGCTTATTAGTACTGAACAATGCCCAGCAGTATTAAAAATTCTTAATCAAGTACCAAACTTAAAAGCCGTTATTAATCATTTAGGTGGTCCCCCTATTCGTACTGGTGAAATAAAGATCTGGTCAGACTATATCAATAAGTTATCCGAGTTCCCTCATGTATATTGTAAATGGTCCGGCATGATCACTCCCGCAGAGGGCATGAATCCAGAGCGCTTAGCGCCGTATATACGTCACACAGCAGAGCAATTCGGTCCAAATCGTATCCTGTTTGGCAGCGACTGGCCGGTTGCTTTAATGGCAGGTACGTATGTAGAGGTTGTTCAATTATTCGAACAGCTGCTGCCGGATCATTGGAGCGACCAAGAGCGTGCGAATGTGCGAATGCACAATGCGAAGGCTTTCTATTTGGGGCATGTAGGGGAGTGAAGCGGCATGCAACGAGTATTGTTCTATTCACAAACGCGTAGAGGAACGGCTAACCAATTCAAGCAAATCGTTAAGGAAAGCGCAGCTGTACTTCGTGATAAATGGGATGAAGCAGGTCTAGAGCAAGTAGCTGTGTTCGCTTGCGATTTATATGTTTGCGTCTACGCCGAGGCAGTAGATAGTCACAGCGTTTCACTGTGGGATTGGCCCGTTTCTTTCGAACGCTATCTGGAGAAGTGGCCCAAAGAGCCCGACACAAGTGTCAGCACCAATGAGACATTGCATCGATTGACAATTCCCATGATCGACGTGTTTCATGATGGCATACCGGACGAAGATTGGCGCGGCAATCATTCGATGGATGAGCGTGTAGGTTCGATAGCGAGATTAAAGCCAGAGATGGTGCCAAGCTATATCTATTATCATTACCAGAAGCAGGAAGAGTCACCCAACAGCTTTAATCAGACGTACATGATTGGTATGCATAACCGGCTGATATTCTCCTATCATGAGTTACCAAGCAGGATTAGCTCGATCACTCGTCAAGGCTTGCTGACCACGAAGCAATCACCGACGAATTGGCACGAGGTGATGTACCCTCATTTTGACCTATGGGAAGAAGCGATAGAGGGCCAGCAGATTTGGCGTAAAATGGAGCGATTGCAATAAAAACAGCCGGTTAGGAGTCAAGCGACTCTTAAACCGGCTGTTTCCATTGATTTACACGATGTCTTGGCTGTCATTTTTTTCAGGAATCACGATAAACACGGCTAAACCTCTGTGCAGATTTGGCGTAATGAACACCCCGTAAGCGTCACCGAACAGTAATTTAATACGCTGATTTAAGTTTTTTAAACCAATATGCTTTTCCTCCAAATTAACCCCGCTGGCTAGCTTTTGTTGAAGACTAACGAGTTGATCTTCTGGCATTCCTTTCCCATTATCAGAAACGGTAATGACAATCCCGTCCGATGTACGCAGTCCTGTAATGATAATCTGTCCTGGATTCCGAGTAGGAATAATCCCGTGCTGAAACGCATTTTCCAATAGCGGTTGAATGGAAATCTTTAAGATTTGGCAAGAAAGTAGACTTTCCTGGACTTGCCAGACGACATCGAATTTATTCGGATATCGGGCTTGCATAATGTCCACATATTGCTTTGCATGCTGGATTTCATCACCAATATCAGTCAATGGCTGATCGGTATCCAGACTACGTCGCAGCAGATCTGAAAGGGCTGTAACCATTTTGGATACTTGATTGTGACCTTTGGTTAATTCGATGGCTAGGTATTTAATCGTTTCCAAGGTGTTATATAAGAAATGCGGCGTCGTCTGATTTTGCAGAGCGATCGTTTGGGCTTTTCGTAACGAATGCATACGGAGCTGAAGCTCCTGTTCGAGCCCTTTCTTGGCGTCGAGTGTTCGAAAGATCGAACTGGTGATGGTTCGTACTTCGTTCCATTTACTTTTCTCATTGGAGTCCATGAGAGGCTCTAACTTCTCCTGGTCTTCAATCATCGACATGATCTGGTTAACAGGAGAAAACGTTTTAATGGAGATCAAAATAGAAACGACCAAGACGATGATAACGCCGATGGCAGAAAACACATATAAAAAAGTACGGAGATCCTTCATCTTTTGCTCATAATTATTGAGCGGCAGCAATGAAATATAAGTTAAATTTTTATCCTCAGAAGGAAGGACAGAAACAATATATTTCTGTTTATGAATCGTTTTAATCGATGATGTAGGAGATGTAATTTCAGTAAGGATTTCCGCACGATTCAGAAGATCAATGTCACTGATTTTGGACATGAATTCATTCCGATTATGACTGTAAACGACGACATCTCCACCAACGATGTACGTATTTTCTAACTGCTTATCGGCTTGATTTAGAAATTTACGAAGTTCTTCAATGTCAATATTCGCAGTAACAGCGCCAATTTTATTCTCATAGAGATAAGCAGGTCGCGTAAAGGAAATGTAGAATGGATACGTATCATTTCGTTTACGCAGATCCATAAATGTGCGATTGCTGTCCATTTTCTGATAGACGTTTTTATACCAAGTTTTGTCATCAAATTCAGTTAAGGGAGAGTCAAAACGATTGGAGAGCATATAGGTATTTTTTTCCGAAAACACGTATATGGAATCCATATATTTAAAGGATCGCGTGTACATCGAAATCTTGTCATGAATGGATTGCATTTTGGCAGAAAGATCGTTGGTGTCAGAAGGAGATAACATAAAGGACCCAACGTCATCTTGATAAATCATTTCTAGAGAAACATGGTCCATCTGTTTGAAAATCGTGTCAATGCTGTCCTTTACACGGTAAAKGGCATTCATATTAACGCCGCTTATTTCTGTCTCGATGGCTTTATTCATTTGCACATACATCACGACGCTTAATCCTGTGAAAGGAACGATCACTAGCAGAAATATCAAGATTAAACTCTTGATAAATAGGCTTTGAAACTTATACATTCGGACAGCTTGAAGTAGATTACGGTTTGTTTTCATGTGCAGCACMTTCTGAACGCAAGCTTTGTTGTCGAATGTAATCCTTAGGACTGACGCCMGTTGTTTGTTTGAACAGGCGAGCAAAGTATTTGCTGTTAAGATACCCAACTTTCTCGGTAATTTCATGAATCTTATATTGGCGAGTTYCCAACAATTCAATCGCTTTTTGAATACGTAATTGCGTTAAATAGTCGATATAATTGATGCCCACGGCTAGCTTGAAAATCCGACTAAAGTAGATATGATTCAAGAAAACATGATTAGCCACTTCCTCAAGCGATAAATCCCGATGAAAGTTCTGCAGGATATACTTCTGCGCTGCATCGACGATTAACTTGGCATTCGTTTCTTTGGAATTCATATTAAGTACCATGAGATCACGGATGAACTGCTTGGCCCATTTACGTACATTTTCCAGATCACCTATTTCAATGACTGCATGGTAATTGTGAGCGGTCTCATGAGGTATTTTGCCAACCAAGCCCCGATCTGCGTAATAGCGAAAAACCATAGCGAACAGGTCCATGATCAAACGATGAACAAAGGAGATTGGCAAATCTCGAAATTCGTCCATGAATCGATCAAGCAAGCTCATGGTATTTTCTATTTGACCGTCCGTAATATGGGCCATGAACAGCTTGTACTTCTCCAACAGATTGTCATATTCGATTGGCTCTAACCGATCTTTTCCCYGTGTCTCTTCATAGACCAGCTTTAAGGGTACACTAAATTGCGCTAGTTCAACCATGTTATGAAATGTAGCTGTTACGTCATAACGAATCTCAATATCAAAATTGTTTCGGATTCGAGAAATAATTTCATTCATCTCTAGAACAAGTTGATTTTCTAGGTCCTCTTGCCGAATTGCCTGATTCGGAAAAGCGAGTAACTTCATTCCTTGATATTCATTGRATACGGCTTTATATAAGAAATTATCATTCTCAGCTAGGAAAATACTTTTTAATGAATAAGTGAGCTTTTCTGGCTTTATGGTCAGCTTCTCAGGCTCACATAGCTCTAAGTCAACCAAAGCACATGGACAATGGGTTGGGTCTAAGGAAAGAGATAATAATTGTACGCGTTTATGAAGCTCATTCGTATTCCGTAAGGCTCCCATGACTAAATCTGTATAAAATTGCTCTTTCAATAGAGGAAGAAGCTCATCAAAGCGAACAGATTGCTGTTGCTGGTGAATGGTAGCACTTTTCTGTTGATCCAACTTTAATTTCAAACTTTCGAATACATGTGTAATTTCATCGTATTTCGTCGGCTTTAGCAAATAATTCTCTACATTATAAGCAATGGCTTGTTGAGCATATTCGAAATCCTTGTAACCGCTAATGATAATGACACGAATCTGCGGGTAGTTCTCATAGATATGTTTGGCTAATTGGATGCCATTAATCTCTGCCATTCGAATATCCGATAACACAATGTCAACTTCATTGTTTTTTAAATAGTCAATTGTTTCTTTACCGTCCTCGAAATC
>NZ_JBFTPF010000059.1:0-31929 GCF_056398345.1 Paenibacillus sp. 01T442 | reverse complement strand
CGCATGAAGCAGGTCGGCAGCGTAGAAGTGCCGCAAGAAGCGTTCATGGCTGTTTTGAAAATCGACGAATAGATGCAGGGAACTCAAAGCTGGGGTGGCAGCGTACGCTGTCCCTTGGCTTTTTGTCAATTGTGACCGTGGAAAGGAACACCCTTATGTTAGTTACTTATACAACGCCTACGGCAGTGTACATTCATATCCCGTTTTGCACAAATAAATGCCATTATTGCGACTTCAACTCGTACGTGCTCAAAGGCCAACCCGTCATGGAATATCTAGATGCCCTTGAGCGTGAAATGGAGCTGACAGTTCGGAATCATCCACCTCAGAAGGTGGAGACGATCTTTGTCGGCGGTGGAACGCCAACGGTGCTGCTTCCAGATCAAATGGAACGCTTCTTACGTATCGTACGCACGTATTTCCCAGCGGATAGTACAGAAGTTGAATTTTCGATGGAAGCCAATCCGGGAACAACGGACGAAGATAAACTTGCTGTCATGAAAGCTGGCGGTGTGAATCGGATCAGCTTTGGTGTACAATCTTTTAACAATGACATCCTTGCGGCAATCGGCCGTATTCATAATACAGATGATGTGCATAGAAGCATTGCCAATGCGAAGAAACTAGGCTTCGATAATTTATCCATTGATCTTATGTTCGGGCTTCCGAAGCAAACGGTGGACATTATGCAGGCTACATTAGATGAGGCGCTGTCACTCGATTTGCAGCATTATTCGATATACAGTTTGAAAGTAGAAGAAAACACGTTATTCCACACCTTGTTCAATAAAAATCAGCTGCCGCTCCCGAGTGAAGATGAGGAAGTCGATATGTACGAGTTGATTATGAAAAGGCTGGAAGAAGCGGGTTACAAGCAATACGAAATCAGTAACTTTGCCAAACCTGGCCGCGAAAGCAGACATAATACGATGTATTGGCGCAACCGCTCTTATTACGGATTAGGCGCTGGTGCACATGGGTATATGAATGGTAAGCGCCATGTGAATGTGAAGGGCATCCAACCTTACATTGATGCAACGAAGCTTGGGTTACCGATCATGGAACAATTCGACGTGACACCACAAGAAGCGATGGAAGACTTTATGATGGTTGGCTTGCGGCTCCTAGAAGGTGTGCGAAGCAAAGACTTCATGGATCAATTCGGAGAGACAATCKAATCCCACTTCGGAACTACTTTGCAAGGCTGGATAAACAAAAAGCTGATTGAGCAAACGCCAGAAGGATATCGTCTATCCAAACACGGTATTTTGTTAGGAAATGAAGTCTTTGYCTCGTTCTTAAGCTAAACCGAAATAGCGCAAAAAACGCTTGTGCATTTATACGTATTGTTGTATATTTATACATGAATCCACAAGCGAAACAGCGGAAAGCCGCAGGGCGCTAGCGTGGCTTTTATGCATTTTTGTGTGAATGGTGGGTGGGGAAGCGTGAATACATCAACTACGGTATCCGTAAGAAAAGCTTCAGTGGATGATATCGATAAGCTTTTTGAAATTATACAGGGGTATGCCAAGCAAGGCATCATGCTGCCGCGGAGCAGGGAAATGCTCCAAGATCAAATTGATACATTTGTTGTCGCTGAATTCGATGGCTTATTAATAGGCTGCGGTTCATTGACGAGGCTGGGGCCAGATCTTGTTGAGATTCGCTCACTTGGGATGACGCCTGGCTACAAGGGTCAAGGAATCGGCGGCAAACTGGTTGATTTCTTAGTTGAAGAGGCAAGAAGTCAAGGAATTATTAAAGTTATKGCACTTACTTATGAAGTAGCTTTCTTTCAGAAAAACGGCTTTACACTCGTTCCGAAGGAGATTTTTCCTGAGAAGGTTTGGAGAGACTGTATGCATTGCAAAAAACAGTATTGTTGCGACGAAATCGCCGTACTTAAACGTTTGGATTGACTTGACAACAGACCTTAGGGTCTGTTATTTTTGTATTAGGATTTAGCACTCACTAAATACGAGTGCTAACGAAGGTGGCAAATAGTGAGAAGTGAGGAGGAGGGGTACTCATGTTGACAGAGCGCCAACGCATGATTTTAAGTGCAATCATTGATGATTACGTTCGTTCAGCGGAGCCAATTGGTTCGCGAAGTATTTCGAAGCGTGGGAATGTTGGTTTTAGTCCAGCGACCATTCGTAACGAAATGTCAGATCTCGAAGAAATGGGCTATCTTGAGCAGCCTCATACGTCCGCAGGTCGTATTCCTTCACACAAAGGTTATCGCTATTATGTCGATCATTTGTTGAAGCACGGCTCCTTGCATAGTCAAGATTTGGACTCCATGAAGGGGGCTTTCGCAGAACGTATTCAAGAGATGGAAGGTGTTATTCAGCACGTTGCTGGTATGCTATCCAGTCTTACGAATTACACGTCTATTGTGCTCGGTCCTGAAGTGTTTAGCACGACATTGAAGCATATCCAAATCATTCCGATCTCGGACACAACGGCTGTTGCGATCCTAGTGATGAATACGGGACATGTTGAAAATAAAACAGTAACGATACCCGAAGGGATTCCGATGTCGGAAATCGAGAAGGTCGTTAATATTCTGAATACTAGGCTTAAGAATGTACCTTTGGTTCAGTTTAAATCGAAGCTTTACAATGAGATTTCTAATGAGTTAAGCAAATATGTCACTGGCTATCAAGAGCTTCTTGGTCTGGTGGAAAGCGTGCTTCAAAGTGACGAGAAGGACCGTGTTTTCCTCAGTGGGATGACGAATATGCTCACACAGCCTGAGTTCAAGGATGTGGAGAAAGTGAAGAGCATTTTTGATCTACTGGAAGAAGCACCAACCCTTATCAAGTTATTTACTCCGTCAAATGAAGGCATTGAGATTAAAATTGGTGCTGAGAATAGTATTGAAGCCATATCGAATTGCAGTTTAATTACAGCTTCCTATTCCATTGGTGGTACGCCGCTTGGAACGATTGGTATTTTGGGACCTACTCGTATGGAATACGGTAGAGTTATAGGCTTAATGGAGCATCTATCGAAGCATATGGAATTGGTCCTAGGACGTTGGTATGGCAAATGACAGGAGTCAAACCTACTATGCACGGTGAAAATGAAGAACGGTACTCGACGTTAGTGAATAATGCCGCGGCTGTCAGAGCGATTTGTTCGGCTGTCGAAGGAACCTTAGGTCCTAAAGGGCTGGATACCATGCTAGTCGGCGGCCAAGGTGATGTCATTATTACCAACGATGGTGTAACCATCTTGGAAAAGATGGATGTTACCCATCCTGCTGCTAGGTTAATGATTCAAGTCGCTCGCAGTCAACAACGCCAAATTGGCGATGGCACAACGACAGCGACAGTACTTGCCGGAGCCATGGTGCAAGAAGGCGTCGCGCAAGTTACACGCGGCGTGCCCGTCGCCAAGGTTGTCACTGGCATGCTACAKGGCATTGAATTGGCCGTAGCGAGCTTGCAGGGCCGCAGTCGTCAGATTGCAGGCCTTGGAGATCGCGCGCTGCAGCGAATTGCGTATACAGCGGGGCGCGAGCAGACAGACATTGCTAAGCTTATCATCCAAGCGGCCGAGGCAGTTGGTGAGGCGAAGCTGCGCCAAGAAGGCTATCGCTTCGCGGACAGCGTGCTCGCACATGAAGAAGCGAGCAGTGAGGTCTGGACCGGCATTCTGCTGAACCAGAAGCCGATGAACCTGCACCTCGAGCACGAGCGGCGAGATGCTCGCATCCTCGTGCTGCATGATGCCCTGGAGCCTGAGGCGGTCAGCGAAGAATCGCTGGTAACCGAGGCAGGCTTCCAGCGCTACATGCAGCTCCGGGAGCTCTTCCGCAGCAGCCTCGGCTCGCTGCTGGAGCTTGGCGTCGGTCTGATTGCATCAGACCGCGGGGTTGACCCTGAGGCGGAGCAGTTCTGCTCCGACCATGGCATTCTCGTGCTGCAGCGACTGTCCCGCCGGGACTTGCAGCTGCTGAGCGAGCACACCGGCGCTAGGCCGGTGCGGCGCACGGCGCTGCGCAAGAGCGCGCCGGAGCTGAGCGCTGCGCTCGGTCACGCGGGCTATGCCGCGTATGACGAGCGGCTGGAGCGCGTGCGCGTAGCGCGCGGTCACGGCGAGCAGCACGTGACCGTGATCGTTGGCGCCGCGACGCGCGAAGCGGCGCATGAGCGCTCGCGCATCGCGAAGGACGCTGCGTCAGCTGTGCAAGCCGCCGTGCGCGGCGGGTACTTGCCTGGCGGCGGCGCAGCGGAGATGGCCGTCGCGCATGATCTGGAGCGTGTGCGCGAGACGATGAAGGGCATGGAAGGCTTTGGTGTGGCCGCTGTCGCGGGAGCACTGCGCAAGCCGTTGTCTCAAATCGTCGTGAATGCAGGCTACAATCCGCTCGAGAAGGTTGAAGAGCTGAAAGCGGCCCAGCTTGCGCAGGATACGGACAGCCTAGGGATCGATTGTGATACGGGGTTGATCACGGATTTTGTGGAAGCAGGGATCATGGATCCGACAGATGTGAAAATTCACGCTCTGCAAGCGGCTGGGGAAGTCGCTGCCGCGGTGCTGCGTATCCATACAGTGATTAAGATGAAGCAGCCTTTTGAAGAGAACTAAAGATGGGTAAACTAATGCCCAAATGGATGATGTATGTGAATCGAGTATAACTCGTGTATTATGTTTAGGAGGTGAAGGACAATTGAGTACTGGAGATAACAAAACAGTCGAACAAGACATTGACACTACATACGCAGCCGATAACGAAGCAACGACTGGAGAAGCTGTTGCAGACGTTTCCGAGGAAGCTACGGTATCTAGCGAATTGGAACAGGCGCGTGTGCAAGCTGAAGAAAACTATCAGCGTTTATTACGCGTTCAAGCGGACTTCGACAACTTCCGTCGCCGTGCAAGAGCGGAGAAGGAAGATTTCGCGAAATACGCTTCGCTAAAATTAATTGAGCAGCTACTACCGATTGTGGATAACTTTGATCGCGCGCTGTCTTCAAGCAAAGAGACGAAGGATTTCGACGCATTGGTGAAGGGCTTGGATATGACATACCGCGGTATTGATCAACTATTAACTGCTGAAGGGCTTAAGCCTATCGAAGCTGTTGGTCATCCGTTCAATCCTGAATTCCATCAAGCAGTGATGCAAGTGGAATCCGAGGAGCATGAAGAAGGTATCGTCGTGGAAGAATTGCAAAAAGGCTACATCCTGAAAGATAAGGTCATTCGACCAGCAATGGTTAAAGTTAGCGTATAAGTCTAATTTTGATCACGAAGTAATCCAAGAAGCTTATTCGACATCGAATATTGAATTCAGCCGGAAATTCCGGTGCTCACGTAGTTTACACTACGCTCTGCTCCTCATTTCCTAGCTTCTTTCAATCTTCTCGGTGCTGAAAACCTGACTAAAGGATCTTATTTCATTCTAAAAAAACTAATGACGTTCCTATGGGACATAAGGAGGATCTTTACATGAGTAAAGTAATTGGTATTGACTTAGGTACTACAAATTCTTGCGTTGCCGTTATGGAAGGCGGAGAAGCTGTTGTTATTCCAAATCCAGAAGGTAACCGCACAACGCCATCCGTTGTAGGTTTCAAGAAAGACGGCGAGCGCGTAGTTGGTGAAACGGCTAAGCGTCAAGCGATCACAAACCCAGACAAAACAATCTCCTCCATTAAGCGTCACATTGGTACGAACCACAAAGAGAACATTGATGGCAAAGACTACACGCMACAAGAGATCTCTGCAATCATCTTGCAAAAGCTAAAAGCGGATGCAGAAGCTTACCTTGGTCAAACAGTTACGCAAGCGGTAATCACGGTTCCTGCTTACTTCAACGATAGCCAACGTCAAGCAACGAAGGATGCTGGTAAAATTGCAGGTCTTGAAGTACTTCGTATCGTCAATGAGCCAACTGCAGCAGCACTTGCATACGGTTTGGAAAAAACAGAAGATCAAACAATTCTCGTTTATGACCTTGGGGGCGGTACATTCGACGTATCCATCCTTGAGCTAGGCGATGGTTTCTTCGAAGTTAAAGCAACAAGCGGCGACAACAAATTGGGCGGAGATGACTTTGACCAAGTTGTGATGGATTACCTCGTTGCTGAATTCAAAAAAGAACAAGGCATTGACCTTTCCAAAGATAAAGCGGCAGTTCAACGTTTGAAAGATGCTGCTGAAAAAGCGAAAAAAGAACTTTCTGGTGTTCTGACTACAACGGTTTCCCTTCCGTTCATCACGGTAGCAGACGGCGTACCTCAGCATTTGGAGTTGAACTTGACGCGTGCGAAGTTCGAAGAGCTTTCCGCTGGTCTAGTTGAAAGAACATTAGGACCAACTCGTCAAGCTCTTCAAGATTCCGGTTTGTCCACAAGCCAAATCGATAAAGTTGTTCTTGTTGGTGGATCTACTCGTATTCCTGCGGTTGTAGAAGCGATTAAGAAATTAATCGGTAAAGAGCCACACAAAGGTGTTAACCCGGATGAAGTTGTTGCCCTTGGTGCAGCTGTTCAAGCTGGTGTCTTGACTGGTGAAGTGAAAGACGTTGTTCTTCTTGACGTAACTCCACTTTCCCTTGGTATCGAAACAGCAGGCGGCGTATTCACGAAAATGATCGACCGTAACACAACGATTCCTACTACAAAATCACAAGTGTACTCCACTTATGCAGATAACCAAACTAGCGTAGAGATTCACGTGCTTCAAGGTGAGCGCTCCATGGCTAGCGGTAACAAAACACTTGGCCGCTTCATGCTAGGTGACATTCCTCCAGCTCCACGCGGCGTTCCACAAATCGAAGTAAGCTTCGATATTGATGCGAACGGTATCGTTAACGTGTCTGCTTTGGATAAAGGAACAGGCAAAAGCCAAAAAATCACAATCACTTCTTCCAGCGGCTTGAGCGATGCAGAAGTTGAACAAATGGTGAAGGATGCGGAAGCACATGCTGAAGAAGATCGCGCACGTAAAGAGCTTGTAGAAGCTCGTAACGAAGCTGATCAATTGGTGTACTCCGTTGACAAAACGATCAAAGATCTTGGCGACAAAGTAGACCAAGGCGAGATCGACAAAGCGAATGCAGCGAAAGAGAAAGTTACAGCAGCTCTTGCTGGCAACGATCTTGAAACGATCAAAAAAGCAACAGAAGAATTGACTGAAGTCATTCAACAACTTTCTGTTAAATTATATGAGCAAGCTTCCCAAGATCAAGGCCCAGGTCCTGATGCTGGCGCAGGCGAAGCACCTAAAGGCAGAGAAAATGTTGTGGACGCGGACTACGAAGTGGTTGACGAACCTAAGAAATAAACATATTCTAACTAAATAGAAGTTTAAAGAAGTTTTTTAAACACTGTTTGTTACGCACGGAACGTTAGAGTCAAAGCCAACTGGAGTTTCTCCACGGCTTTGACTTTCCGTTTGTAGTCTTGAACATGGGAGTGGAACAAGTGAGTAAACGTGATTATTACGAGGTGTTAGGTCTCGGGAAAAATGCTTCACAGGAAGAGATCAAGAAGGCTTACCGTAAAATGGCACGTCAATATCACCCTGACGTGAATAAAGCGGCAGATGCAGAAGATAAGTTCAAAGAAGCGAAAGATGCTTATGATGTTCTGAGCGATGATCAGAAGAAAGCTCAATATGATCAGTTCGGTCACGTAGATCCGAATCAAGGGTTTGGCGGTGGTCAAGACTTCGGCGGCGGCTTCGGGGATATCTTTGATATGTTCTTTGGCGGCGGCGGCGGTGGTAATCGACGTAATCCGAATGCACCGCAGCGCGGTAACGATTTGCAATACACGATGACCGTGGAATTCAAAGAAGCCATTTTCGGTAAAGAAATGKATATCAACATTCCGCGTACTGAAAATTGCGACACGTGTAATGGTTCGGGTGCTAAAGCAGGAACAAAGCCAGAAACTTGCGGCGGCTGCCATGGCAGCGGGCAACAAGAAGTAGTTCAGAATACAGCATTCGGTCGTATTGTGAACCGACGCGTATGTACGTCTTGTAATGGTTCTGGTAAAATCATCAAAGAAAAATGCGGAACTTGTCATGGCGCAGGTAAAGTGAAAAAGACGCGCACGATTCACATTAAGATTCCAGCGGGTGTGGATGATGGCGCTCAACTTCGCGTTTCTGGTGAAGGTGAAGGCGGTACACGTGGAGGCCCATCTGGTGACCTTTATGTTGTTATTCGTGTGAAAAATCATGAGTTCTTCCAACGTGAAGGTAACGATGTTTACTGTGAAGTGCCATTGACTTTCATGCAGGCGGCGCTTGGTGATGAAATCGAAATCCCTACGCTAACTGAGAAAGTGAAACTCAAGATTCCAGCAGGCACGCAGACCGATACGTACTTCCGTCTTAAAGGTAAAGGTGTACCGCATCTCCGCGGCTTCGGTCAAGGAGATCAGCACGTGAAAGTTATCGTGATGACACCAACGAACTTGTCGGAAGATCAGAAGGATTTGCTGCGTCAGTTCGGCAAGCAAAGCGGCGAGCATACGCATGAGCAAAGCCAGTCTATTTTTGAACGTATGAAGAGAGCCTTCTTAGGCGACTAGAGAGAGTTATAAATCAGAAAAAAACACTTTGTTTTTAGATATAGACTAACGTTTTGTAGTCTAGCTCTATGAAACGGAGTGTTTTTTTGTATTTTAGATGGAGCTTTACAAAAAGTTTGCGTTAATTTTACACAATAACATAATTTATCTGGTACTCCCTTTACATTGGACATGTAAACTTTAAATGAATAGTATTCTTTTAATAGAGAGAGGTAGATTACATTGAAGAATCAATTTAGAACACGCAAAATAATAATACCAGTTTTAGGACTTGCTCTTTTGGCTCCAAGCGTACTTCCGAATATGGCTTACGCAGCTAACGATGTCAAAGTGAAATCAGTTGATTTCGTAGGGATGGTTGCACCTACTACCCCGGAAGATATGGCAAAAATGTACTCCAGCGCTTCTGTTCAAGTTACATATACCGACGGTACTGTAAAATCGTTCCCTTTAACTTATAAAACATTGTTTAAAACTGATGAAGCCATTAATGGCACAATTGCTGGCGTATCTCAAGATAAGAATGGCAAACCGATTATGGACACGAGTGTACCGAACAACCCAACTCCGTTTGTCTCCGATGCACCTGATTCCAACTCCTTATTTAAAATAGAAGGCGCTAAGGCGACAGCGAAAGGCGGAAATCCTCTCTCTTTAATTACACACTATGAATATATAACATTAAATAATGCTGGAAAGTCAGCTTATGGTATGGTTCCCGCTTCTATGTCGCTAACCACGCTTGATCAAAATAAAACAACGGGTGAGCTAGCAGCTACAGATCTGAAAAAAGTGGATTTTAGTGGCGTAGATGGATTATGGATTCCGTGTAATGGTTCCTTAACGCCGTGGAATACACACTTAAGCAGTGAAGAATATGAGGCGGATGCTCGTGCTTTTGAAGCGGATCCTACACAAACCTATGTAAATTCATTTGCTAGAGCGTTCTCTCAAGATGATACAAAAGTAGGAAACCCGTATGCCAATGGTTATATTCCAGAAGTAACTGTTCTTGCAGATAACACAAATACGGTAGTAAAACATTATAGTATGGGGCGTTTCTCGCACGAGCTAGGTCGTGTTGCACCTGACATGAAAACTGTCTTCTTCGGTGATGATGGTGGAAATACAATGTTGTTCCTTTATGTTGCAGATAAAGCTAAAGATCTTTCCGCTGGTACACTGTATGCGGCTAAATGGATCCAAACAAGTGATGAGAATGGTGGAGCAGCGAATCTACAGTGGATTCCGCTCGGTCATGCAACGGATGCTGAGGTTAAAAGTTATGTAGATAAAGGTTTGAAATTTAGCGATATTTTCGAAACAGCTGACAAAGATACAGCAGGATTTACAAAAATCAAATCGTATCCAAGCGGTAAAGTAGAGTGGCTGAAAGTGAAACCAGGTATGGAGAAGGCGGCTGCATTCCTTGAGTCTCGCCGTTATGGTGCAGTTGTAGGAGCGACAGCTGAATTCAACAAAATGGAAGGCGTTGCAGTAAACGCCAAGGATAATAAAGTATATGTAGCGATGTCATATGTTGAGAAATCCATGGAAAAAGATACGAAAGCTACTGATCCAACAGACGATATCCAAGTCAAAAAAATCAGAGCTGGCGTAACCTATGAGCTTGATATGAAAGGCGGACAAACTGATCGCAGCAAGCAGCCAATTAACAGTGAATACGTTCCTTCTATGATGAAGGGTCTAATTGTTGGTCAAGATTTGGCAAAAGCCGATAGCAAAGGGAATACGGCAGTTGAGGATCTTGTTGCGAACCCTGATAATCTATCTTACTCAGATGAGTTAAGAACTTTGTTTATTGGCGAAGACAGCGGCATGCATGCGAATAACTTCACTTGGGCTTATAACGTAGATACGAAAAAGCTTTCTCGTATTCTTTCTATTCCAGCTGGTGGAGAAGCTACAGGACTGCAAGTAGTAGATAACTTGAATGGCTTCAGCTACGTCATGAGCAATATGCAGCATCCCGGAGATGAAATGATTTTGCCGGAACCGCTGAAAGGCCAAGTTGATGCAATTATTAATAAGATCTATGACAATAAGCGTGCTGGCAGCGTAGGCTACATTAGTGGAATCCCAACTTCAGGCCAAATGCTGGAGTGGATGTCTACGGATAAGTCTCTATCTACTCTCCGTGATATGGCTGAGGCTGTTGGCGCAACGGTAAAATGGAATGAAGCGGATCGTAGCGTTACAGTGACCAAAGGCAGTCATTCCCTGATTGTAAAAATTAATGATAATTTAGCTATGGTTGATGGTCAATCCGTTCAATTGCCGTACGCAACTCGTATTGAAAACGAAAAAACGATGATGTCTACATCTGTTCTGAGCAGTTTCTTAAATCGTTAATTTTATCGAATTTGGAAGAGATCATTGCGGTGCATTTCGCACCCCTGGTCTCTTCATTTTATTAGGAGGTAATTTTAAGAATGTCATTGAAAAAAAAGCGGAGTAACAGTTAAGTCATTCTTTGCATAAAAATGAATCTCTTTGGAATAATAAAATTGGTTTACTTATACCGATTCAGGGAGGTTCAGACATGAGCGAGAACAACAAGCGTAAGCAACAAGATGCCAATCATCTTCCTATTGTTAAAAACGAGGATGTTGAGTTCGCAGCAGAAGTAGCAGACAAGGATGATTTCGAGGCTTCTGAGCGCGCGCAAGCGGCGGATGATCGTCAGGAAGATCAGTAATGGCGGAAAGAGGGATTCTAGCCTATTTTCATTCCCCCGAACAAGCGGAAGGTGTTGCTTCCAAATTAAAAGCCTTGCGCGCGGTGGATGTGCAGGTTGATCGTTTTACGAATGATATCGGCAGTGGAATTGAGATATCCATGGCGGACAGCATGATTAGTCAAGATCATGAGGTCGATGCGGTGGGACTTGATATTGTATTGGCTGCAGTCATTGACGAGCAGTGTTATGAACAAGCGATCCGCGTAATTGAAACAGCTGGCGGATCGGTTTAAACAAGAAGCACCTGTTCCATTGGACCTCAAGTTTCGGGGTCGACGGGACAGGTGCTTTTTAACTGTGAAAGTAGTGGGTAATTATTCAACACTCATCAAGTTGACGAGCTTATCCGGATAGTTCGTAATAATGCTGGACACACCAAGCGCCAACATCCGTCTCATCATCCGTGTATCATTAACCGTCCAAACATAAACTTCTTTATGGTTATTCTCGGCTAGCCTCATGAAAGATTCATTCACAAGGGGATAGGCCGCAGAAATGACTTCATAATCAGAGCTTTTCATTAGTTGTTCGAGACCATCTGTGTTTTGGCCAACGATGAGACCAGTCTTAATGGAGGAGTTAAGCGTTTTCACCTTATGCAAAAGCTCCGTATCGAAAGAGGTCACCGTGCATTCTTTTACAAAATCATGCGATTGGATAATGTCCACTGTTTTTTGTGCAAGCTCCACTACATGGCCATTATTTTTCAACTCGATATTTAGCTTCAAATGACCTTTGGCGAGTGAAATAACTTCATCCAGCGTGGGGACATGCTCATCTTTAAAATCCTTATGATACCAATTTCCTGCACTTGCTTGTTTGAGTTCAGTTGAGGTGACGTCCCACATGTTTTTGTTGATGCCAGTCGTCCTATATGCACTATTGTCATGCATTAGCATGACGACACCATCAGCCGTTTCTTGCACATCTAACTCCGCATATCCTGCGTGATTGGTGATGGCTTGTTGAAACGCAGCTAGTGTATTCTCAGGTGTAGTCCCTGAGCTTCCGCGATGAGCTGTAACTTGACTGTAATTATCAGCCATCATGGTTTTGGTAGTCAGTGGCGCAATAAGTGCCATTGCAAGGAAAATTGGAAGAACCATAAGTGTTTTCCGCATAAGATGTCTCCGTTCTTACGATACATAATAATGATGACTAATTCAATGTAGCACCTAAGTGTTAGATCTGTGTTAAGAAAAATAAAAAAGCGCTTACATGTATGACTCCATTTTACCCCAGAAGCGAAGTGTAGTACAATGTTCTTTGTGAAAATAGACCTATTGGGTTCGTTTTACATAGGGAATAACCGACAGGAGGAGCAATACCGATGCTTTGGCAAGAATTAACTGTACATACGACAGAAGAAGCGATTGAAATGATAACCAACTTTGTTCATGAATTGGGAGCCGGAGGTGTTTCCATTGAAGAAACCGGTACCTTAAATAAAGAGAGAGATACGTCGTTTGGTCAATTATACGAAACGCCATTTAACGATATCCCGGAAGGTAGAGCTGTAATCAAAGGTTACTTCTACCATGGTACCGACATGGAGCCTGTTTTGGCAAATTTGAAAGCGTCTGTGGAACAATTGACGGATTTTGATATTGATACGGGGAATCCGACGTTTGAGGTTGTTGAAGTCGATGATGAAGACTGGGCGCATGCATGGAAAACATATTTTAAACCGATTCGCGTATCCGATCGCTTGACGATTAAACCTACATGGGAAGAATACACGGCTTCGCCAGGTGAATTGATCTTGGAACTCGACCCAGGTATGGCGTTTGGGACAGGAACTCATGCTACAACGTCACTTTGTTTGAAAACGTTGGAGAAGGTGCTTCAGCCAGGTGACGATGTGATCGATGTCGGAACTGGCTCAGGAATTCTTTCCATTGCAGCAGCTAAGCTTGGTGCGAAGCATGTACTTGCAGTGGATTTGGATCCCGTAGCGGTTACAAGTGCGTTGGATAATACGAAGCAAAATCAACTCGAAGAACAAATTACTGTGAAACTTAGTGATCTTCTTGGCGTACTTAAAGAAAGCGAGTCAGAAGGGGATGCGGGATTAGGAGTTTCCATTCCTGTTCAGCTCGTTGTTGCGAATATTTTGGCTGAGGTTATTGTCATGTTCGTTGATGATGTGTACGAGGTGTTGCAGCAGGGCGGATATTACATAACTTCAGGGATCATAACGAATAAAGAAGCAGATGTAGAAAAAGCACTGGTTGCAGCTAAATTCACGATCGTAGAGAAAAACTATGATTCGAATTGGGTTGTGATCGTAGCTAGAAAGCTGTAGGTGTTG
The DNA here is from genome assembly GCF_056398345.1 of Paenibacillus sp. 01T442. Classification (NCBI taxonomy): domain Bacteria; kingdom Bacillati; phylum Bacillota; class Bacilli; order Caryophanales; family Paenibacillaceae; genus Paenibacillus; species Paenibacillus sp. 01T442. The sequence continues at coordinate 18,296 of NZ_JBFTPF010000059.1, read as the reverse complement.
GCTCATGGGAGGCTTATTATTTTACGATTGGAGCACGTTGCCGTTTGTGATTTTGGTACTCGTGCTTTCGTTTACGATTCATGAATGGGCGCATGCGTATAGTGCCTATAAATTGGGCGATGATACGGCATATCGATTTGGCCGCGTTTCATTGAATCCAATGGTCCATCTGGACCTTTTTGGATCCATTATGATGCTGATTGCAGGCTTTGGTTGGGCGAAGCCTGTGCCCGTAAACCGTGGAAATTTCAAGCATCCTCGCTTGTATGGGATTATGGTGACCGCGGCGGGCCCGCTTAGTAACTTGATTATGGCCTTTATTACCATTATTATTGTCGTGCTTTTTGAGAAATACGGCTGGTTGAATGGGATGTCAAAGGGAAGTGGAGAAGCGATTGTTCAGTTCTTAAATAAAATGCTGAGTATCAATATCACGTTATTTTTATTTAACTTAATTCCAATTCCTCCGCTTGATGGCTATCGAATTATTCAAGATTTGGTTGATTTCAAATATACGGAAGCTGTTCAAAAATTTGAACAATGGGCATCGGTTATTTTTCTTGTCATTGTATTCGTAGGCCCGCTGCGTCGCGTAACTCTTGATCCGTATTTGAGATTAGGAAATAAAATCATTATCCAATTCTATGATATGGTCTCAGGTATATTGGGCATGTAACCTCACCAGATAGTTCCATATGGATTTTCGGACTCAAACGAGGTATGATGGTGTGTGGAAGTTCTACCTACAACAAGCTGTTCAAATGAAGTTCACATGAACGAAGATAGAGAGGCTTTGACTATGCAACGTTATTTTCTCCCGCCCCAGCAGTTCCATGCTTCTACACAAACAGTCACCATTGAGGGTGACGACGCTCATCATCTTGGTCGCGTCATGCGAGCAGAAGTAGGAGATCAAGTGATTTGCAGCAATGGTGTGGATCGTGAGGTGCTCGTTCGGATCACTCACCTGGATAAGGGAGCTGTTACCGCGGAAATCGTGGAAGAGCTCGCGATGGATGCGGAAGCGTCAGTTGACGTATGGATTGCACAGAGCTTACCCAAAGGCGATAAGATGGAGCTTATTATTCAAAAAGGGACCGAGATCGGGGCAGCCCGGTTTCTTCCTTTTTTATCGGAACGAACCATTGTACAGTACGATGCGAAGAAAGAAGCTAAGCGCACGGAGCGCTGGCAGAAAATCGCGAAGGAAGCGGCAGAGCAAGCCCATCGCAACCGTGTGCCGCAGATTGAATCCGTCTATGCATGGAAGCAACTGTTACAACGGGCGAAGGAAGCAGATGTCGCTTGGATTTGTTATGAGAAAGAAGATGGTCAACAACTAAAACCTGCGATTCAGTCTGCGATATCAGCGGGTCAAATTGCACCAGGTAAGCAAGTGTTGATTGCGGTAGGCCCCGAGGGTGGATTCACAGAGCAAGAAATTAAGCAAGCTGAAGAAGCTGGCTTTCGCTCGGTTTCGCTGGGGAATCGTATTTTACGGACGGAGACGGCTGCAATGGTCGGCCTTACGTGTCTGTTCTATGAAACCGGAGAAATGGGAGGATAAGCGAAGATGGCAACGGTAGCGTTTCATACACTAGGATGTAAAGTAAACTTTTATGATACAGAAGCAATTTGGCAGCTTTTCAAAAATGAGGGCTATGAGCAAGTTGATTTCGAAAATACAGCGGATGTCTATGTCATTAATACATGTACAGTTACGAACACAGGGGATAAGAAAAGTCGGCAAATGATCCGTCGTGCGATTCGTCGTAATCCAGAAGCAATCGTTGCTGTAACAGGCTGTTATGCGCAAACGTCACCTGCTGAAATTATGGCGATTCCAGGTGTGGACATGGTGATCGGGACGCAGGACCGTGAGAGAATCATTCCACTTGTGAAGCAATTTGAGTCGGATCGTCAACCGATTAACGCGGTTCGCAACATCATGAAAACACGCACTTTCGAAGAATTGGACGTGCCTGATTTTGCTGATCGTACAAGGGCTTTTCTGAAAATTCAAGAAGGCTGTAACAATTTCTGTACCTTCTGCATTATTCCATGGTMACGTGGACTCATGCGTAGTCGGGAACCGCAAAGCGTAATTGCACAGGCGGAGCAACTGGTTGCAGCAGGTTATCAAGAAATCGTACTCACAGGTATTCATACTGGGGGCTATGGCGAAGATATTGAAGACTACAGTTTAGCGAAGCTTTTGAAGGATTTGGATAAAGTAGAAGGTTTGAAGCGAATTCGAATTTCTTCGATTGAAGCTAGCCAAATTACAGATGAAGTGATTGACGTTCTGAAGTCCTCGGACAAAATGTGCCGTCATCTGCATATCCCGTTGCAAGCGGGGGATGATCAGGTGTTAGCACGGATGCGTCGGAAGTATACAACTGCTGAGTTCGCTCGTAAAATTGAGCGTCTGCACGAAATTATGCCAGATGTCGCCATCACGACGGATGTTATTGTTGGTTTCCCAGGTGAGACAGAAGAGATGTTCCGTGATGGTTACAAGTTCATGGAGCAAATGAAGTTCTCCGAAATGCACGTTTTCCCTTACTCCAAGCGGACGGGTACGCCTGCTGCACGGATGGAGGATCAAGTGGATGAAGAAATCAAAAATGCGCGTGTTCACGAACTCATTGATCTATCTGAGAAAATGCAATTAGCCTACGCGCAGAAATTTGTTGGGCAAGTGTTGGAAGTCATTCCTGAACGCACCTACAAAGGCGCCCCAGATAGTGGATTGTACAGTGGTTATTCCGATAACTATGTGCAGTTAGTTTTTGAAGGATCGGAAGATATGATCGGTCAAGTATGCCGTGTGAAGGTTACGGAAGCCGGTGTCAATGAAAGCAAGGGTCAACTCGTACGCATTCTTGAAGGCGTAGTGAATTTGTAAGTAAAGTTGTAAGGCAATTACCCACCTCTACGCGTGGTCGTTCCTTTAGAATGACTGCGATAGAGGTTTTCTCGATTACACGGGAGCTCAGAGCTATGGATGAAAAGACTAAATCAGATGAGGTGCTTCATAATGACATTAAACGCGAAAGAAATTGCTAGTTATATCGACCATACGTTACTGAAAGCAGATGCGAGCACAGCGGCAATTCACAAATTGTGTGAGGAGGCTGCGCAGCATCAATTTTTCAGTGTGTGTGTAAATTCACAGTTTGTAGCAACTGCTGCCAAAGCATTGGAAGGAACAGGTGTTAAGGTTGCAGCTGTAGTTGGCTTCCCACTTGGTGCGAGCTTGAGTGAAGTTAAAGCATTCGAAGCGGCAAAAGCTGTTGAAAACGGAGCTGCTGAAATCGATACTGTATTGCCAATTGGATTGCTTTTGGAAGGACAACTGGATGCGGTTCGTTCCGATATTAAGCAAGTCGTGGATGCTGTAAAAGGTAAAGCTATCGTCAAAGTGATCATGGAAACAGGTTTCCTGAATGATGAGCAGAAAGCAACAGCTTGTCGTCTCTCGGAAGAAGCTGGTGCTCATTTTGTGAAAACATCGACTGGCTTCGGACCTGGTGGAGCTACGGTAGAAGATGTTCGCTTAATGCGTCAACATGTATCCAGTACGATTGGCGTTAAAGCTTCTGGTGGAGTTCGCGATGTAGAAACAGCGATTGCAATGATTGAAGCGGGAGCAACGAGATTAGGGACTAGCTCCGGTGTAGCTATTGTGAACGGAACTCAAGGCGCTTCCACATACTAAGATAGCAGAGAGGCAATGCAATTAGGGAACCTACGATGTTGAAAATGGTTTGGGACCTTGCGATTTGCGATGCGGCATCACTTGCTAATAGCGCGGAAAGACTGACGAGCCAGTGGATGACTGGATAAAAGAGGATCGCGCCTCCMACATTCAGCAGCACATGCGACCAGGCGACATAACGCCCGGCGCGTGAGCTGCTCATGCCAGCGATCACGGCAGTGACACAGGTGCCGACGTTGGCACCGATGGTAATGGCAACCCCGAGCTCGACGGGGATAGCCCCTGTGGCGGCGAGACTCATCGCCATCGCTATGACGGCTGCGCTGCTATGCACGAGCGCGGTCACCGCTGCGCCTGCGAGGATGCCCCAGAGCAGGCTCGTTTGCGCCTGGTGCACGAACCAGGCGAACAGACCACGGGACTGCAGCGCAGGCCCGATGGTTTGCATGATCTCGATGCCGAGCAGCACGAGAGAGAAGCCAGCCACCGCCAGCGAGCCGTAGCGGACGCTGCGCAGCCATTGGCGGCCGCCGTGCCCAGCTGCGGTCTGATCGAGGCCAAGCCCTTGCGCTGCAGGCGGCAAGGGCCCAGCCAGCCAGCTCGCCAGCCAAACGCTGGCGCTGGCGATTAGGATCGGCACACCGATGCCACCCAAGCTGAGCCCGATCAGCTCAGTGGTGAGGCACGTGCCGATGTTGGTTCCGAGAATCACGCCTAGTGTTCTCGGGAAGGACAGGACGCCAGCGCCGACGAGGCCGATGGCGATGACTGTGATGGCGGTGCTGCTCTGCAGCGCCGCGGTGAGCACGGTGCCGGTGATAAGACCGCGCACCGGTGTTCGGGTAAACCGCTCCAGCCACAGCTGGAGGCGGGGGCCAGCCCAGGTCTGCAGCGAGGTTTCCATTAGCTTCATTCCGAACAGAAATAAGATAAAGCCTGTAACAACAGGCAATAGAATAGCATGAATCATGAGAGGATCTCCTTTTCGTGAGCGTACGACGTTTTCAACCAATATATGTGACCGTAAAGACAAGCATGACAAGCCAGATGGTATAGGTGAACGGTTTCACGCAAAGGACGGCTAAAATAATGGCAGCAGTATTTTTACATAAGAAACGCAAACCCCGCTTGGAGCAAGGACATCCGTGGGTGTATAAGAGTGAAATTGAGCGTACGGATGGGGACATTGTGCCTGGACAGCTTGTATCCGTTCAGAATCACCTAGGCAAATATCTGGCAACCGGCTATTACAACGAAGCTTCACAGCTTACGGTACGTATTGTATCGTATAGCCCCATTGAGGCGATGACGAAGGAGTTTTTCGTCGAAAGATTCACACGTTGTTTCCTACATCGCCAGCGCTTTGTGAAAGGAGCACAGTCTTATCGTCTGGTATATGGAGAAGCTGATTTCTTGCCAGGACTTATTGTTGATAAATTCGAGAACACATTAGTTGTTCAGCTTTTGACTTTGGGAATGGACCTGTGCCGAGACCAGATTGTCGAAGCGCTTGTACAAGTTATGAAACCAGTAGGGATCTATGAGCGAAGTGACGTTTCCATTCGTGAACTGGAAGGTCTGAAGCAGACAAAGGGACTTCTGTATGGCGATTGTGCGAAGCATGTTGATATTTTGGAAAATGGCCTTCGCATTCGCGTTGATATTGAGGAAGGGCAGAAGACGGGGTACTTCTTCGACCAACGTGAGAATCGCGCGGCGATCGCTCCGTTGATGACTGGCTGGGGTCACCGCAGTGGCATCAATTTGACGGAAGTTGAAGAGAACGGCGTAACGCAAATGCTCCCGGTGAACGCTAATGGCAAAGTTGTTACATTTCCTCTGTGGGACGGCGCTTCTGTGCTGGAGTGTTTCTCTCATACGGGAAGCTTCACACTGAATGCTTGTCAATTTGGAGCGAAAAAAGTTACGTGCCTTGATATTTCCGAGCACGYGATTGAAAGCGCGCGAACTAACGTTGCTTTGAATGGCTTCGAGGATCGTGTCGAATTCGTCGTCGCGGATGCGTTTGAGTACTTGCGTACGCAGGTGAAGGGCTTGGATGAGCGCAAGCTTCGCTCTGTGGCTGGTGCTGCTGGACAAGCTAAGATAGACACCTCGAAGCCTGTTGGTACAGGTGGGCGTACTTGGGACGTGGTTATTCTAGATCCACCAGCCTTCGCCAAAACCAAAAGTGCGGTGGAAGGAGCTTGCCGCGGCTATAAGGACATCAACTTGCATGGAATGAAGCTTGTGAATGAAGGGGGCTATCTCGTCACAGCAAGCTGCTCGTATCACATGCATCCTGAGCTATTCCTTGAAACGATTCATGCAGCAGCAACGGATGCAGGTAAGCTACTACGCTTAATTGAGTTCCGTGGTGCAGGGATGGACCACCCGCGTATTCTTGGCGTGGATGAAGGACATTATTTGAAGTTTGCGATTTTTGAAGTGCGCAGCAAATAAAGGTGAAGTGAGCAAAGTCGGTTAATCTGGCTTTGCTTTTTTGTTGTGTATGCGGGGAATCATAGTCGATTTACCTCAAAAGTGTCCGATTTTTCTACTAGTATAGGTTCTGATTACTCCTCTGCACCTATTAGTCCAAAAATGCCGATTTAATCCCGCTGTCTGTTTCAAAAAATATATTTTAGTCCTAAAAAGCCTAACTAAATCACCACAAACAACTGTCACACAGCGATAAAAGGTAAATAATTCGGCAGAATCGGACTACTGGACTGTTATTACAAGTAAATCTTGTTTTAGTTCGGAGATATCGGACTAAGCAACTACCAGCGAAGCGCTATTGTGATCAGGAGTGAAGTAGTGCTAGTAGTGTATTTTATAAAGATCGAGTTACAATAGTTTCATAGACGATTCCTTTTCGTTTTTTGCGTTCCATGTTATACTAATAGAATATACGTTCGCATATCGATCGCCGATTAAACTCCTGAGATCCCCCTCCATCATCTACCACGCCGACTCATCACTAAAAATATGATAGAATAGAGAGATTGAATACGAGAATTGCTTACGAAGCAAGCTTTCCGACGGAAAGTGTTAGGAGGTCCTGAATGTCCATTCGATTCGTGATTGGTAGAGCCGGAAGCGGCAAGAGTGAACGCTGTCTAACGGAAATGAAACAGCAGCTGGCATCGGCACCCGAAGGTGATCCGTTGATTTTGCTTGTTCCTGAACAAGCTACATTTCAAGCTGAGCATGCACTGGTATCGGATCCAAGTATTCGAGGTATGATCCGCGCGCAAGTGTTAAGTTTTCACCGATTAGCATGGCGCGTTATGCAAGAAGAAGGCGGGACGGCGCGGCTGCCTATAGATGATACAGGAAAGAAACTGTTGTTAACGAGCATTTTACATAAATACAAGGATAAACTCCGGCTCTTTGGTCATTCTGCTGAGCAAATGGGCTTTGTAGATCGACTGAATCAGCTTTTTACGGAAATGAAACGCTATTGTGTGACGGMAGAACAGCTGGAAGCGCATGAAAATAAACGAGTAACGAACCTTGGTGAACACGGCTTACTAAGGGACAAAATGCATGATATCCAACTCGTGTATCGCCAATTTGAGTCAGAACTTGCGAGGCAGTATTTGGACGGCGAAGATTACTTGACGCTGCTCGCAGAGCAAGTCCCGAACTCGGTTTATTTGCGTTCAGCGTCAGTTTGGATTGATGGATTTCATGGCTTTACACCTCAAGAATTCAAGGTGCTTGGTGCGCTATTTGCTGCTTGTAAGCAAGTAACGATTACGTTATGTCTGGATCGCGAGCTGCAGGCGGGGGATACCCCTGATGAATTGGATTTATTTCATCCCACAGCTACGACGATGGTACGTTTGCAAGATATGATATGGCAGCTTGGACTTGATGCGGCTGAAGTTCTACATCTCGATCAAGAGCGTTCTCCACGATATGAGGATAGTCCAGCACTTGCCTATTTGGAGCAGAATTTTGATCGTCGAATAGGAGGTGGAGCACCGAAATATAAGCCTTCTCCAGGAGAGAAGATTGGCGACCAGCTCGTTATTAGGGAAGCTGTGCATCGTCGTGCAGAGGTTGAAGGTGCAGTTCGTGACATGCTTCAGTTAGTTCGGGAGCATGGTATGCGCTGGCGTGAAATGGCCATCATGGTGCGGAATATGGAAGGGTATCAAGATCTGTTAAACATGGTGCTTACCGATTATGAGATCCCTCACTTTTTCGATCAGAAGCGCTCAGTGCTGCATCATCCACTCGTGGAATTCATTCGCTCTGCGCTCGAGGTTATACAGCATAATTGGCATTATGATGCCGTTTTCCGTTGTATCAAAACGGACTTACTGCTGCCTCTTGATGCGACAACGCAAAGGACTGAGCTAGATAAATTAGAGAATTATGTACTTGCATTCGGGATTCAAGGTTATAGATGGACGGATGGCAAGCCATGGACGTATAAGTTTCGTGCCAATTTGGAGCAAGCAGAAGATGGGGTAAATGAACAAACAGCGGAGCTTCAAGCTTTAAATACGAGCAAATCGTGGGTTGTTGGTCCATTGCTTGCATTATCCAATCGCCTGTCACAAGCGCGTTCGGTCAAAGCTCAGGTCGAAGCTGTTTATGAGCTATTGGTAACCGTTCAAGCGCCAGAGAAATTAGAAGCATGGACACAGCAAGCAACACGTGATGGTAAGCCAGAAATGGCTCGCGAGCACGGTCAAATGTGGAACAGTGTCATGGATATGCTGGATCAATTGGTGGAAACCATGGGCGATGATGAACTTTCCTTAGAGCTGTTTAACGGCCTGATTGAAACAGGAATGGAGAGCATGAAGCTGGGGTTAGTTCCGCCATCGATGGATCAATTGTTGATCGGAAGTATGGATCGAACTCGCTCAAGCGGGATTCGGTATGCGTATATTTTAGGTGTAAATGACGGGGTTATTCCTGCTCAGATGGCTGAAAAAGGTGTGCTCACAGAAGCAGAACGCAGTGTTCTAATGGACTCCGGATTACCAATGGCAGATGGAAGCCGTCGAAAGCTGTTGGATGAGCAATTTATCGTCTATACATCGTTGACTGTACCAGGCAAGCGGCTTTGGATGAGTTATCCGTTAGCAGATGAAGAGGGGAAATCGTTGTTGCCTTCGGAGTTGATCAGACAGATGCGACAGCTTTTTCCAGGAACGGAAGAACCTCTACTTCTGGCAGAACCTTCAGCGGAAGCCCCCGAAAGTGAGCAAGCTGCCTATCTGTCGCATCCGACACAGGCGATCTCCTATTTGGCTGTTCGTATGAAGCATTGGATGCTGGGTGGCCGAATATCTGAGCTATGGTGGGATGCGTACAATTGGTACGCGGAACAACCCGTTTGGCAGACGAAACTACAATCGCTGGTAATGGCGTTGCAATATACAAACAAAGAGAAGGGGCTTACCACCTCTACGAGCAAAATGTTATATGGTCAGCACTTACGTGCTAGCGTTTCGCGAATGGAGAAGTATGTAGCCTGTCCGTTCTCGCACTTCATATCACATGGCTTAAGGCTTCAAGAACGTCGCGTCTATCGCTTAGATGCGCCGGATATAGGTCAATTGTTCCACGCAGCATTGAATCAGTTCGTTCAGAAGCTGCAGCAGGACCAGCTAGATTGGGGTTCTCTTTCCGCAGAGCAATGTATGGAGAGGTCAGCACAAGTTGTGGACGAGCTTGCTCCGAGACTTCAAGGAGAAATTCTCCTTAGTTCAAGTCGTTACGCTTATATAGCTCGGAAACTGAAGCAAGTGGTAGGTAGGGCAGCAGTTATTCTCGGCGAACACGCCAAACATGGTCAATTTCAGCCACTAGGATTGGAGATTGATTTTGGACCAGGCAAGGACTTGCCATCGCTAACGTTCGAATTGGAAAACGGTTGTACGATGGAGATTATCGGCCGAATCGATCGTGTGGATCGAGCGGATGGTGAGAATGGTGTGCTTTTACGAGTGATTGATTACAAATCCAGTCAAACAGCTTTGCAGCTCTCTGAAGTGTACTACGGACTATCTCTTCAGATGCTGACGTACTTGGACGTTATTCTTACGCACGCGGAAATATGGCTTGGTGCCCACGCAAAGCCAGCAGGTGTGCTTTATTTCCACGTGCATAATCCAATGCTCCAACAAAAGAATGCTCTTGATCCTGCCTCTGTCGAGAAAGAGCTGCGTAAACGTTTCAAAATGAAGGGTTTGATTACGGCTGATGCCGAAGTCGCCGGATTGATGGATGATGAGCTTATTCATAGCTCTGGGCATTCACAACTTATCCCTGTTGCTTTAAAGAAAGATGGGAGTTTCTACTCGACTTCATCGGTAGCGACGGACGAGCAGTGGGATACGCTGCGGACCTATGTACGCAAACAAGTGAAACAAATTGGTACGAACATTACGGATGGACATGTTGATATTGCTCCTTATCGATTAGGGAAAAAATCAGCCTGTCAACATTGCTCGTATACGTCGATTTGTCAAATAGATCCCTTATTTGAAGGGAATGAGATCCAAGTCTTTCGACCGCGTGCGAAGGATCAAGTATGGACGGAGTTGGCAGCGCAGGTGGGCCAGTCGTGAAGGTAGAAAGGAGCGTACAAGGTGACACTACAGCAAGAACCTAAGCCTATCGGTAGTACATGGACGGATGATCAATGGGACGCGATAACCCTAAAAGGTCAGAATATGTTGGTTGCCGCTGCTGCGGGATCTGGTAAGACAGCCGTACTCGTTGAACGTATCATTCGACGGATCTCCAACGAGTGGGAGCCAATCGATGTAGATCGATTACTCGTTGCTACCTTTACGAAGGCTGCAGCTTCCGAAATGAAGCATCGTATTCGAGAAGCGCTTGAGAAAGAACTCATGAAACAGCCGCATTCCCAACATTTGCGTAAGCAGTTAGCACTCATGGGGAAAGCGTCCATTACAACGCTGCATTCCTTTTGTTTAGAGGTTGTACAACGTTATTTTAGTCTTATCCAATTAGATCCTGGCTTTCGGATCGCGAATGAAACAGAAGCTGATTTACTTCGTCAAGATCTGCTTGGCGAGATGCTAGAAGAATATTATGCGGCAAGTGCTGAGAACAGTGCCTTTTGGCAATTGGTGGATTCATTCAGTGGTGAGCGCAACGATAACGCAATTATGCAACTCATTCAGAAATTATACGATGTATCTCGCAGTCATCCTTGGCCAGAGCACTGGTTAAGAGGAACAGCTTCTATGTTCGGGCCGCGAGCACATCAAGCTGACCAAGAGAATTTGGATGAGGCAAACGCGATTGTTGAAGAAGCTTTGCCTTATGTTGCCGCGACATCTGCGCCTGTGGATTATTCACTATGGGAGCAAAGTCTTATTCGTGATCTTTCCCTTGAATTAGAGGGAGCAGCGGACTTGCTAGGACAAGCCATGCATATCGCAGAATTCCCGGGAGGACCTGCCCCGTATATCGATAATTTACGCGATGATTTGCTGCTCGTTCAGAATTTGCTTGAAACAACGACATACCCATGGTCCGTCTTGTATCTTGGTTTTCAGACGGTTGAGTTCGGCAAGCTCAAAGCCTGCAAAGGCGATGATTATGATAAAGGGCTGCAAGAAGAAGTCAAAGCACTACGGAACAAGGCCAAGGACCAAATTAACAAATTAAAAGAAGAATTGTTCGGCCGGACACCAGAGCAATTTTATCAAGAGATTGTCATAATGGCTCCTTTGTTGCACGTCCTTGTCGATCTTATCGTTGATTTTGGCGAAAGATACCAAGCGGCTAAAGCAGCGAAGGGTCTGATTGACTTTGCTGATTTGGAGCATTACTGTTTGCAGATTCTTAGTGCACCTGGGTCCATGCCTGGTGAATTATATCCTTCGGAGGCTGCACAAGCATATCGGAAACAATTTGCTGAAGTGCTCCTGGATGAATACCAGGATACGAATCGTGTCCAAGAAGCCATTGTTGAGTTGATTTCAACAGCTAAACCTGGGAATCGCTTTATGGTCGGTGATGTGAAGCAAAGTATCTATCGCTTTCGACTGGCAGAGCCAGGTCTATTTTTAGAGAAATACAAAGCGTATCGATCTAACAAAGAGTCCACCTCTGGTGGAGAAATGACCGGTGGAAGAATTGACTTAGCTAGAAATTTCCGAAGTCGTCTGCAAGTCGTCGATGCCGTTAACTTTATTTTCAAACAAATGATGAATGAAACTGTCGGTGAAATTGCTTATGATGAGCGTGCGGAGCTGGTCTATGGAGCGGGATATCCGCCTTCGCTATCCGATTGTTCTGTGGAGATGCTGATCATTGACCGTGCGAAAGATGGCGCTGACAAAAGTGATGCGTTTATGGAAGAATCGGAAGAAAATAGTGAAGAGTTTAACGCTGAAAGCACTGAAAATACTGCGGATCCTGCATTGGAAGCAGAAGAACTGGAAACCGCACAGTTGGAGGCACGTACGATCGCTCTTCAAATCAAGGGTTTGTTAAGAGCTGAGAATCAAGAAGCTTTTCAGGTTTTTGATAAAAGAACTGGCGGCAATCGGCCGGCAGCCTACAGGGATATCGTAATTTTACTCCGAGCAACCCAAGCATGGTCTCCCATTATAATCGACGAGCTGAAGAAGCAGGGAATACCTGCTTATGCTGAGCTCAGCACAGGGTACTTCTCGGCAACCGAAGTCGAGACGATGCTCTCCTTATTGAAGGTCATCGACAATCCGTATCAGGATGTACCTTTGGCTGCTGTTTTGCGATCACCTATGGTGGGGTTAACTGCTGAAGATTTAGCACAAATTCGAGTTGCGGATAAATCTGTAGCTTTCTACGAGTCTGTACTGCGTACCGCTACGCAAAATACCCAACATGAGAATGATCAGTTGTCAACGAAATTGACCGTGTTTCTAGAACAATTAGAACAATGGCGTAATGACGCGAGGCAGGGCTCACTTGCTGACTTGATCTGGAGCATCTTTAGACAAACCGGCTATTATGATTTCGCTGGCGGTCTGCCTGGCGGCATGCAAAGACAAGCCAATTTACGGGCGCTCTATGATAGAGCTAGACAATACGAGAGTACATCCTTGCGTGGATTATTCCGTTTTTTACGATTTATTGAACGGATGAAAGAAAGCGGTGGCGATCTTGGAACCGCGCGTGCGTTGGGTGAACAGGAAGACGTTGTACGAATTATGTCTATTCATAAGAGTAAGGGTTTGGAATTTCCTGTGGTGTTCGTAGCGGGAATGGCGAAAATGTTTAATCAACGCGATTTGAATGAGGCATTTTTATTGCATAAAGAGCTTGGCTTTGGGCCGAGATTTGTAGATACGACACTTCGTGTCAGTTACCCGACGTTACCTTCACTTGCCATTAAAAAGAGGCTGAAGCTAGAGCTTCTTGCTGAAGAAATGCGAGTTCTTTATGTAGCTCTTACGAGAGCGCGAGAGAAATTGTACCTATTAGGTACTGTGAAATCTCTCGATAAACTTCTGCGCGGATGGGGACGTCACTTATCAAGAGAGGCTTGGTACTTGCCTGATTTTGAGTTGGCTAAAGCGAAGAGCTATCTGGATTGGGTAGGACCGGCATTGCTTCGTCATCCTGATGCAGCCTTGTGGCGAGATAGACTTGGCATTAGTGAGATGTCTTCTGATGTACGTTTGCTGCGTGATTCCTCGCAATGGAAACTATCGGTCATTACGCCAGAGAGCTTGCAGCAATTGGATGTGTTAGAAGATGCGGCATTCGAGCCAGATCAGGATCGATTTATGGCCATTCAGCAACGAGAGGTTGTCACTACATCGGGGAAATGGAAAGATGTTTTAGATGAGCGTTTGTCCTGGCAATATGATTTTCCAGATGCACCTAAACATTTTGCCAAGACGACAGTTTCGGAGATGAAACGATTATCTGAAATCAACCGAATTGCAGATGAGTTGGAGTCACCGAACGCTGTGGATACCGCATCTATACTGGGGCCTACGTCAGTAACCAGTCAACCAGCTCCTTCGATTTGGCGTAGACCGAGATTTATGGAAGAGAAGAAGCTTACTGCGGCAGAGAAAGGGACTGTCGTTCATGCCGTTATGCAAAATATGTCCCTATCGGAATTGCCTACAGAGGCAAGTATCCAATCAACACTCCAGGAGATGTTGGACAAACAAACAATGACGCAGGACCAGCGCGATGTGGTCGATATTCCTGTCATATTGAAGTTTTTTGAGACGTCGGTTGGCAAAAGAATGATTCAGTCACATCATATTCAACGTGAGGTTCCATTCAGTTATGGACTTCCTGCAGATGAGGTTTATTCGGAGACGGATCCATCTACGCTTGGTGAGACAGTGCTCATTCAAGGGGTCATTGACTGTCTATTTGAAGATGAACTGGGACTCGTTCTCGTTGATTATAAAACGGATGCTGTTAGAGGAAGCACGGAAGCGGAACTTCAGCTACGCTATGAGAAGCAAATAAGCTTGTACGCGCGAGCTGTGGAACATATCTGGAAACGTCCGATCCACGGAAAGTTCCTTTATTTCTTTGATGGAGCGAAGTTGGTAGAAATGTAGTCATAGAATGCGAAGCCAACCAAGGGGTGGAAGGAGATGAGACATGCGAATTTTACACACAGCGGATTGGCATTTTGGACGAGCCTTGGAAGGTCGAAGCCGGATGGAAGAACAAATCGCGTTTGTGGATGAGCTCGTACGCATCGTGGATGATCAAGCTATTGATCTCGTGTTGATTGCAGGAGATATTTATGACAGCGTGAATCCGCCTGCTGCAGCGGAGCAGTTGTTTTATGAAGGCATTGCCAGATTAGCAGATGGCGGGAAAAGGCATGTAGCGATTATTTCAGGCAACCATGATCATCCGGATCGACTTGCAGCTTCGGGTCCGCTAGCAGCAACGCAAGGCATCACATTGATAGGTTTGCCGATTCCAGAAATTCAGTCGATTGGCATAGCACGTACGGGTGAACTTGCCCGACTAATCGCTTTGCCGTATCCATCGGAGTCACGATTGAAGGAGTTGTTGTCCGAGGTTGCGGAGGAAGAAGTGCTGCGCAGCAAATATTCGGAGCGAGTTGGGGCACTCATTCGTAAACAAGCTGCTTTCTTTGAAGCTAGCACAGTGAATTTGATTATGAGTCATTTGTATGTTCTGGGAGGGCATGAAACGGAATCTGAACGACCTATTCAGGTTGGCGGCGCTTATACAGTTGATACAACGGCTTTGACAGCGGGTGCGCAATACGTTGCGTTAGGTCATTTGCATCGCCCTCAAAATGTGAAGGCAGCATCACCCATTCGATATAGTGGATCACCGCTTGCCTACAGCTTCTCGGAAGCGGGTCAAGCCAAGTCGGTTACGATACTTGATCTTGCCCCAGGACAGGTAGCCGAACCAGAAGAGATTTTCTTAACCTCGGGACGCCCCTTAGTAAGCTGGAAGGCGAAGGAAGGGATAGGACAAGTTCATCAATGGTTAGATGAGCAACGCGATAGCACGGCTTGGATCGATTTGGAGATTACGATGACATCTGCGATGTCCATTGAACAAATACAATCGTTGCGTAAAGCGTATGAAGGATTCATTCACATTCGCCCCATTTATCCGGAAATGGAAGTTGTTCGTTCGGCGATGCCAAGAGCAGCTTTTTCGATGGAAGAGCATTTCACGCGCTTCTATGCGCGCCAAACGGGAGGCGCACAGCCTGAGCCTGCATTAGTTCAATTATTTTTGGAACTGCTGCAAGAGAAAGATCTGGGGGATTCCTCTGGAGGCGAGTAATTGAACAGGAAGAGGTCTACGACTACGTACGTGAAAAGATAGCATGCGAAGTGTTTTCCCCAATTAGTGCTTGTGGATAACTTTGCGATGTGTATGAAAGGAGGAAAATACATTGCGTCCAATTCAGTTACAGATGTCTGGTTTGCAAAGCTATCGAGAGCTGCAAACGATTGATTTTAGCCAACTCGTGGATGCKGGTGTGTTTGGTATTTTTGGACCAACAGGCAGCGGGAAATCATCGATCTTAGATGCGATAACGCTATCCCTCTACGGCAAAGTAGAAAGGGCAAGCGGTGGCACACAAGCGATCATGAATCATGCGGAGCAAACACTGTTCGTTTCTTTTACATTTGAATTGACGAACGCATCGAGCACAGCGCGCTACCGAGTAGAGCGGCAATTCAAGCGCGGAGCTGAAATGTCCATTAACGGAACGAGTTCACGTCTCTTACATATACGCGATAACGAAACGATTGTGCTTGCGGATAAGGCAGGCGAAGTCAATCAACAGGTTCAGAACATACTCGGTCTGTCCATGCAGGATTTTACAAGAGCAGTTGTACTCCCACAAGGAAAGTTCGCAGAGTTTCTGACTTTGACAGGCAAAGATCGCAGGCAAATGCTGCAACGTCTTTTCCATCTTGAAACCTATGGGGATCAATTAAGCGCAAAGGTCAGCTCTAAAGTAAAGGAAACGGACAGTGCCGTTAAACAGCTTGCTGCTGAACAGCAGGGCTTGGGCGATGCGACGACAGCGGCTTTGGAGGAAGCGAATAGAAGACTTCTTGAAACGGAACAAGAGGCGGTTCGAAGTCGACTTCATCTGGAGCAACAGGAAAAGGCTTACGAAGAAAACAAACAAGTCTATCAATGGATAAAGGAATCGGAAGGTCTTGAACAAGAGCAGCGAAAGCATCATGAACAAGAAGCGCATATTGCTGAAAAAGAAGAGATCCTAAAGCTGGCTGAACAAGCGGACCGGGTTATTCCCTACTTGGATCAACATAAACTAGCTGTTATAGATGTGTTGTCAAGCCAAGCACTTCTTGAAACGGCAACTTCATCTCTATCGAGCTCAGAAACTGATTTTCAGCAAGCATCGCTTGCTTTTGATAAAGCGGGGCAGGATCTAGTCGCACAAGAAGGGCCATTATTGCTGCGTTTGGATCAATTGGAACAAGCGCTTGTGATTGGACAGGAGCTCGAACAAGTGCAGTCGCAAATTCAAGCAGCTCAAACACAAGAAGCTGGGGTTAAATCAGCCTTATTGAGTTTGCATGCGGATATGTCGAAAGCGCATGAAACGAAACAAAAAGCGGTGGCCAAACAAACAGAACTGAAAGCTCAATTAAAACTGGTTGAGACGGATGCTGCGAAGAGGCAACAATTGCAATATGCTGTGCAGGAGAAAAAGGCCATACTTCTTCTTCAGACTCAAGAGCTAGAAGCACAAAGAAACAAAGTTGATAAAGTGAATGCATGTAACACTGTGGAGCAATCGAGAGCATTGATTTTGGACAAACAGAGAGTGTTGTATACTCGGCTTTTAAGTTGGTTTGAAGCTAGTGCTTCGACTGAAGGGCAATTGCAGAAACAACAAGGCTTATTTACAGCTTTCTCGACTGGCCTGCAAGGATGGTTGGAGGAGCAAAGAAAGCAATTGAAGCACCAAGAACGTCATGCCTTGGCTGCTTTGTTGGCTGCAGAATTGGAAATGGGAGAATCGTGCCCCGTGTGTGGTGCTCTAGAGCATCCAGCACTGCATAAGAGTAGCGTAAACGCAGAGGATCCGGATAAGAACAGCGTCTCTGAAAACTTACTGCATCAAATCGAGCCGTACTTGCAGCAAGCGAAAGAAAGTCAGTATCAAGGGTTGCAACTCATTCGAAGAATGAAGGATCAACACAAGCGGGCTGCTGAATTGAGTTTCCCTGATGAAACGATAAGTAAGCAAATACCTGAATTTGCTGGCCGCGATCTTGCTCTTCAAGAAGCTGCCGCAGGTCAAGAAATCGGTGCTCAAGTAAGTCCACTTAGTTCGCTTATGGTCATGAGCTTGGAAGATTGGCAAAAGGCATGGGAGCGTGTGAACTCTGCTTCACAAACCGTTGCATCTCAAGTGGAAGAGTCTGGGAAGGCTTTTGAGCATTTGCTCAAAGAACATGTACAATTGACACAACAAGATCTAGTTTTAGGTGCACAAGCGCAAGCGGCTGCTAGCTCAGTTGTGGAAGCTGAAGTTAAATTAAGCAAGCTATCGGTTACCATTCAAGAACAAATGCTCGAATGGCAAGAGCGATTTGCGGAGCTAAACTGGGAAATTGTTGAAGAACAACTCCAACAGATGCTGGATCATGAGCGGACTGCGGATGAGCTGCGTGGACGCATTGAGAAAAGCATTCCTTTCCTCGAGGAGCTTCTCGTTAACATCGAGAAGCTACAGCATGCTGCGCAGGAGCACGAGCGTACGGCTTTGCAGCTCCATGAGCGCCTGCAAGGGCTCGCGCTGCTCGCCGCCGACAAGTCGCGGCAGCTCGCTCTGCGCGCGCCAGGCGCGGCGGTGCCGCAGCTCATCGCGGAGGCGACCTCCGCGCTTGCACAGCTGCGGCAGCTCGCGCAGATGACCAAGCTCGCGCACGCTGCTGCGCAGCGCGAGCAGTCCCTGGCGGCGCAGCGCTACAGCGCCGCCGCCGAAGCCGCTGCCGCCGCGGCGCGGCAGCTGGCGCAGACCGAGCGCGCGCTGGCCGGCGCGCTCGAGAAAGGCGGC
>NZ_JBFTPF010000058.1:0-32807 GCF_056398345.1 Paenibacillus sp. 01T442 | reverse complement strand
GCTCATTGAAAATCGCTGCGTAGTCATCGATTTTATCCGCAAGGCTCATAATCTGACTGGTGAAGATGACGACTGCCCCAGCCAACGCACCTAGGATAATCAGGACGAAAACCAAGGTAGAGATGGCGGAGGCAAGCGATTTACGCATGCCTTTGCGATTTAAGAACCGAGCCAGGGGCTCGATCATCATGAAAATAATCAAGGCCAAGAAGATTGGCGTGGCGATGGCGTACAAATAACTGAATAACAGCATGAATAAGTAGACGGTTAGTACGATGAGCCCTATGTCAAATACCGTTCGCCAATATTTCTTGTAAAAAGAAAGCATCCCTTTTCCTCCAGATCGTTATTGTTCAGTTAAAATAATCGGTCCGTTACTTGTGATAGCAATCGTATGCTCGTATTGTGCAGAGAGACTGCCATCGTAGGTTCTAGCTGTCCATCCATCTTGATCAACTTTGGAGTGATATTTACCGACATTCAGCATCGGTTCAATGGTGAAAACCATGCCTTCCTTGATGCGCGGCCCTTTGCCGGCCGGCCCATAATGTGGCACTTGAGGCTCTTCATGCATCTCGGAGCCGATTCCGTGACCGATGAAGTCTCTAACAACAGAGAAGCCTTGCGATTCCGCGTAGACTTGAATAGCGTTGGCGACATCGCCGATCCGATTGCCGACGACAGCTTTTTCAATGCCTTTATATAAGGACTCTTTGGTAACTTTCAGAAGCTTCTCAGCAACAGGCGAGATGTTGCCAACCGCGTATGACCACGCGGAGTCTGCTAACCACCCATCGACCCGAACGACCATGTCAATCGTAACAATGTCACCATCATTGAGCGGCTCTTTCTTTGGGAAGCCATGACAGATGACGTCATTTACTGAAGCACAGGTTGCGTAAGGATAGCCGTGATACCCTTTTTGCTCAGGCGTAGCGCCATTTTTGGCCAGAAAGCCTTCGACAAATTGATCGATTTCCCACGATGTAATGCCCGGGCGAATCATTTTCGCGATTTCCTTATGGCAATCGGCAAGGATTCGGCCTGCTTTCCCCATGGCTTCAATCTGTTCTTTTGTTTTAATAGTAATCATCAAGTTTCTCTCCTTCTCAGCTAGCTTCCCTAATTGTTCATTATGTCCATTTTGCTGACCAAAGCTTCATCTCTCTAATAATTTGATGCAGATCCTGCCCTTTTGGTGTCAAGGTATACTCAACGGTAACAGGAACTGTAGGGAACGCCATGCGTTCGAGAACCCCATGTTCTTCAAGATGGCGCAAAATATCCGTAAGGGATTTGGGACTGATGCCCGTAATTTGGCGCTGCAGCTCTCCGAAACGTTTCGTTCCACAGAATAATTCACGAAGTACAAGAAATGCCCATTTCCCGCCAATAACCTCCAAGGTTCGCTCGACGGAACACTCGATTTCTTTAGGGATTTTGGGAACATAGTTGCTAAGTGGAGCGACTTTTTCATTTTCAAGAGTGGACATGAGATCGCTTCCTTTCATCAAAATTGTGTAGGGTACTTACTTTTAGGTTAGTAAGTTAACATTTTGTAATAAGGGATTAATACTCATACTACTATGTATTTTAAAGTTCCTTATGGAATTTGGCAATAGAAGGGCAGAATAGGACAAGGTTGATTTCATGCTCTAGATTCTTTACAATAGAGTTAAAATTAAAATTTATTGTTTCAGGAGATGTGTACATATGAAGGTCAAAATTTCTCGTAACGCAGCAAAAGTACTTCAATTGGAGCTTAATAAAGAAGAAAACCAAGGTTTGTTGGTTCGCGTACAAGTGACGCATAAGCATGGTGATCATGCTCACTATGGTTTGGGTCTTGATGATAAAACAGAAAATGATGTTGTAGTAAACACGGACAAAGGAATTGATGTTTTGTTAGATCAATCCGAGCCACTTCTAGATGGTATCCGTATCGACTACTTCTACACACCAGAGGAAGGCTTCATGATTACTAACCCAAGCAAGGGGAACCACGGAGACCACTAATGCGGAATGATATTCGCATTTGTGATAAATGCAAACACATGAAGGTGAAATCGGCACTTGCCAAAATAAGTGCCATTGCACCGGACACAGAAGTCAAAGTTGCGTGCAAATCGTATTGCGGTCCATGTTCGAGATTCGCATTCATCTTTATTAATGGCCGCTATATTACGGGCGCAACGGAAGACGAAGCCATCGACAAAGCAAAAAAATACGTGAAATGAGTAAAAAGCATCCGTCCAATAGGACAGGATGCTTTTTTGCTTATATAAGCTGGAATTAGGCGTAAACGGCTGATTTTTCTAACAACTTACGAATTTCACGATCGATCTTGTGCGGTTTCGTAGTAGGAGAGAAGCGCTTGATTACATTGCCGTTTCCATCGACTAGGAATTTGGTGAAATTCCACTTGATACCGGACCCGAATAGGCCAGATGCCTTGCTCTTCAAATAACGATACAATGGATGGGCATCGGAGCCATTCACATCGATCTTGGCGAATAGCGGAAAATTAACACCGAAATTAAGTTGGCACGCCTGTTCAACTTGCTTGTTATCGCCAGGCTCCTGATCTCTGAATTGATTGCAGGGAAAACCTAGGACACTAAAGCCTTGATCTTTATAGGTGTCGTGTAACTTTTGAAGTCCTTCGAATTGAGGAGCTAACCCGCATTTGGTTGCTGTATTTACAATGAGTAGGACCTGATTCTTGTAATCGCTAAGCGATTTGTCTTCACCGCGAATCGTTTTCATTTTAAATTGATGTACACTCATAGTGACACAACCTTCCGAAACTAATATTTCTCACAATTTAATTGTACACAATTTTAATTCAGAAGGAAAGTTATTTTTTCGCCAAATCTTCTAATGCACCTGCGATCGAAGGAAAGCGCCACTCAAAACCATGCTCTTGAAGTACACGAGGAATGACCTTCTGACCTTCCAGAAGCAGAACAGAAAGTTCGCCAAAAATTAATTTCATCATAAATGCCGGAACAGGAAAGAGATTGGGTCTTCGCATGGCAGTCGCAATCGCGCGTCCCAATTGCTTATTCGTTACTGGATTTGGGGCCGTTGCGTTAACGGGACCAGCAATCGATTCATTTTGAACGCAAAAATCAATAAGTCTCACCATATCATCGATATGAATCCACGAATGCCACTGCCTGCCGCTGCCAACTGTGCCGCCTACTCCAAGCTTATAAGGAAGTGCCATCTTGGGGAACGCACCTTCTTTATTATCCAACACCAGTCCAACCCGCACCTTCACGATACGTGTTCCTTGGATTAAATCAGCCGCAGCTTCCCATTGCTTGACTACGCTGGCTAGGAAGTCCGTCTCTCGATAAGGACTCGTCTCATCAAAGGTATCTGAATCCGAAATACCGTAATACGACATGCCGGAAGCATTCACAACGACCTTTGGCTTTGGATCCATTTTCGCGACAAGCTTGGCTACATGCTCAGCCGCCTGCAATCGGGATTGTAAAATTCGCGTCTTAGCCGCTTTCGTCCACCGTTGACTGATGGATTCACCAGCCAAATTTACGATTGCATCAAGACCTGCAAGAGATTCCGTATTTTGCTCTAACTGATCCCATGTTATCGTTCTGACACTTGGTATCTGCTTGGAAGATGAGCGTGATATATTAATAAGTTCGTGACCTTGTCCCAACCAGTAAGTGATTAAACGTTTTCCAATAAACCCACTGCCGCCTGTGATCGCTATTTTCATATGCAAGCACCTCCATATCATTATTATAGATACTCCATCCAATAAATACCATCAAGGAGAAAGCGATCGAGAAAGGTAAACATTCCAGTCTAAAATGACGACACAATTCGCTATTTTCGTGTATAATTGGATTTTGGTTATTAATTAACCATAGGGTAATTCGTGTGTCAGCGAGAGGAGTCATCGTCTATGAATCGAATGCGTCAATTTCTTCAAGCCTATCATCCTATCGTACATACGCTTATCTTAGGTACGGTCATGGCTCGGGCTGCTTCTTCCATGAGTTTACCGTTCCTAGCAATCTATTTGGCGAAGCACTCCGATATGAGCCCTGGGCTCATTGGTATTGTAATTGGAATGGGGGCATTAGCTGGAACGTTTGGCGGTTTTATCGGTGGTACGTTGTCAGACCGATTCGGACGTCGAGTCATTATGCTCGCGGCACTCTTTGGCTGGGGAGTCGTATTCCTCGGATTCAGTGTTGTAAAATTACCGGTCTTATTTATGCTGCTCAATATGCTCAATGGACTGTGCCGCTCATTCTATGAGCCTGTGTCACAAGCGCTAATGGCAGATTTAACGGAGCCGTCCAAAAGGATGCAAGTATTTTCACTCCGCTATATGGCGATTAACGTTGGTGTAGCTGTTGGACCTTTGCTGGGAGCTTTCTTTGCAACTATGAACGGAGCCTTGCCATTCCTGCTGACCGGGATTATTTATGTAATCTATGGTGTGACACTTTACGCCCTTCTAATTAAATTCGGGATTAAGAAAATCGAAGGTGAGAAGAAAGCCATCGTTACTTTCCGTTCTGCGATAGGTGTTATTCGTAAGGATATGACCTTCCGTTTGTATATAATCGGGGGGATTATCGGAGCCATTGGTTATTCACAGGTGATGGTGACGTTGTCGCAGTACTTACAAAGGGATTTTGCTAATGGGGTCAAAATGTTCGCCATTCTCATGAGCGCCAATGCCATTGTTGTTATTGCGATGCAGATTCCGCTGGGGAAATGGGCAGAAAAGTATTCACCTCTAACGGCTATTGTTGTTGGCAACTTGATGTTCGCATTAGGTGATATCGGATTTGCGTTTTCACACTCTTTGACATGGCTGATTATTTCGATGGGAATTTTCACGTTTGGTGAAATTTTGAACTATCCTGCCGCGAACATGTTGATAGATAAGCTAGCTCCTGAACATATGCGAGGAACGTACTACGGTGCTCAAACATTAACGAACATAGGTCACTTTATGGGGCCATGGATTGGCGGCTTTCTATTGGTTTCCTTTGGCGGCAGCACGCTCTTTCTTGTGATCGCTATTTTGTCGATGATTGGCTCGATTTTCTATTGGAGAGGCACGAAACGTCAAAAAACAGTGAAAATAACGTCGAAAATGCAAATATTATGATGAATTTCGTAAAAATAGTTCCTTCGAACTATTCGATTTCAAATCGTCATCCCTTATCCTTAAGAGTATAGCAAGTATTATTTTGAAATCTTCATCTAAAATGATTGTGCATGTCATCTCGACAAAGGCAAAGCTGGCGAAAGCCAGTGACGCAAAGCTACAGGGGCCTTACTTCTCCTGCAAAGGACAAGCAGCCAGCCAGCCGCCGAACGATTGGGAATTCACTTCAGAACCCCTCTAGTCGGTTCACTACGGTGGGTTTTTTTCTCTGTCATAGCGAAGCAAATGAATCAAATGGAATGACACGTACAAAGGAGGCCCTAGCGGCATGAAATCGGAAGTTAAATTCCAGGATGAACAGAAAGCAACATCGTTATGCGGTAACCATGTTGCACGTTTGGTGCCATCCACGGATGGACCTAAGCTTATGATTAACCGAGAAGAGTATGCATTAAACGAAGCGTGTTGGGATGTTGAGATGTTTCACGGGAGAAACAATAGCATTCTGATTTTTTACTGGAAAGGCGAAGTAAAGCTCTCTGTGAAAATGCCTCCGATGGCTCAAATCGAAGGGTTTGTCACAAGACTTTTGCAATGTCTATCATCCAAATTGAGAGTGGTTCAGCCTATCTAGGTGAATCGCTCTTTTTTTTTTGAAATCGCTCATTGTCACCTAACGACACTAGCTGATATAATATGACCATCACATTTCATAGTTCTTAAGAACTACATTAAAGGAGATGCATGGCATGAGATTGATCACACGTTCCGATTTCGATGGTTTAGTATGCGCGATGCTCTTCAAACAATTAAATATGGTGGATGAAATGAAGTTTGTCCATCCCAAAGATATGCAGGACGGCTTAATTGAGGTTACGGAGAATGATATTTTGGCAAATGTACCCTACGTTCCAGGATGTGGTTTATGGTTCGATCATCATTCCAGTGAACTCACACGGATGGGGGAATCCGTAACGTACAAAGGTGAAACGCGACTTGCTCCAAGTGCTGCACGAGTTGTCTATGATTACTATGGTGGGAAAGAAACCTTCGGCGATATCGACGATATTATGCAAGGTGTAGATAAAGCGGACTCCGCGCAGTTTAGCAAAGAAGATATTTTGAATCCGAGCGGTTGGGATTTGCTTTCGTTTATCATGGATGCTCGAACGGGATTAGGTCGTTATCGGGATTATCGCATCAGTAATTATCAGTTGATGGAGGATCTAGTGGAGCATTGTGCAACGAAATCCGTTGGTGAGATCATGGAGTTACCCGATGTGAAAGAGCGTGTAGCTCGTTATTTTGAACTAGATGCGCTATACCGGGACATGCTGCAAACCTATACACGGGTTGAGGGAAATGTCGTCATTACGGATCTTCGCGATGTGGAGACGATTTATCCGGGGAATCGTTTCATGGTCTATGCCCTATATCCGGAGCAAAACACCTCGATTTGGATTGTTGATGGTCGAAACAAACAAAACTGCGTATTCGCTTGCGGGCACAGCATTGTCAATCGCACCGCACAAACAAACATTGGGGATTTGATGCTTCAACATGGCGGCGGTGGGCATCATGCTGCAGGGACTTGCCAAGTGGATTATGGGCAAGCTGACGAGGTTCTGAACAAAATCGTTGAAACGATGCAAGCAGCAGGTTAAAATAAGTGGACAAGCCGCAGCGGGGGAGCAGCCCAGCGTGCGGTTTTTCTTTGTAAGGAGGTTGTCATCCATGGACTTAAAACAGATGCACCACGTTGCGATTATTTGTTCGGATTACGAGCAATCGAAGCATTTCTATGTTGATTTACTCGGACTTACCGTCATTCACGAAACATATCGCGCTGAAAGAGACTCGTACAAATTGGATTTGCGCATTGGGGCTACCGCACAGGAAATTGAATTATTTTCTTTCCCGAATCCACCCCTGCGCGTGAATCAACCTGAAGCGAGGGGGCTACGTCATCTGGCCTTCGTTGTAGCTAATATGGAGCAAAGTGTGCAAGAGCTAGAAAGCAAAGGAATTCCGGTTGAGCCAGTGCGGGTTGACCCGATTACTGGGAATCTGTACACGTTTTTCGCGGATCCGGATGGATTGCCGTTGGAATTGGTGGAGATTGTTGGATAGGTGAAATTTTGAGCGGGCCGAAGTAGATCGGACAGCTGACTAAAAAATCGTAGATCGATTAGTCAGATTAATGGTTAACGGCCGCCAGTGTCGTTATTGTCCTATAATTCATTTCTTTTTGCGCGTAACGGACCCTAGAGCTCTTATTGGCCCATTTCGCGTGCATATTTCCTCCAAAAACGGTTAATAGCCGCGATAGTGTCCGTTAGAATTCTGAATCGGCGATGTTTCATCGAATAGGGGCTTCCATGTCCGTTACCTTGGCATGGAGAAACGGGATACCTCCGTAAGTGCAATCCAAAAACAGCGGCAGCCAAGACGTAAAGTCTCGCTGCCGCTGTTTCATTTATTTGTATGCTACGTGTCTTACCTGCGCGGAGGTAACGGTCCTAAATACTGGAATAAATTACATTCGATCCGTCCATTAAAAAGCTTACGCTTCTTATCGGCGCGGCGGTTCATATAATGCTCGAGCTGTGTGCTCGGGCTTAGGATGAACAGGCTCCACGACGGCATTGGCCGCGTTAATGCACCGAGCTCGCGCAGCGCCAGCTCAACATCCGGTGCTTCACCAAGACGCTCGCCGTACGGCGGGTTGGTGATCAGGCAGCCATAGTCGCCGCGCGGGCGCGCTTTGGCGATGGGCTCAACCTTCAGCTGGAACTGCTTCGTCAGTCCAGCTGCCTTGGCGGCCGCCTCTGCCACTTCGATGGCAGCAGGGTCAATGTCGCTGCCGACAATGTGCAGCGGCACGTTGTCTTTCACCGCGTCGAACGCTTCGTCGCGGGCTTTGTCCCACAGCTTGCGGGGAATGTTTCCCCAAGCTTCACTAGGGAAGCTGCGCCGCAGGCCTGGCGCGATGTTCCAGCCGATCATCGCCGCTTCGATCGGGATGGTCCCCGACCCGCAGAACGGGTCGTAGAGCGGCCGGTCGACGTTCCAGCGGCTTAACAGGATCAAAGCGGCCGCCATCGTTTCCTTCAGCGGCGCTTCGGTCACGAGCTTGCGGTAGCCGCGCTTATGAAGACTGGGGCCGGTCGTGTCGATGGTTAGCGTAGCGATATCGTTCAGCAGCGCGACTTCAATCACATAGCGAGCTCCGTTCTCGGGGAACCATTCGGTGCCATAGCGCTGCTTCAGTTTCTCAACGACAGCTTTCTTAGCGATTCCTTGGCAAGCGGGAACGCTGGATAATTGTGACTTATGGGATCGCCCCTCGACAGGGAATTCGGCATCGTTCGGGATCCAGTCTGGCCAAGCGAGAGCTTTGGTGCCTTCGAAAAGCTCATCGAAGGTTGTTGCTTTGAATTGCCCCATTAGTACGAGGACGCGATCGGCTGTTCGCAGCCAAAGGTTCGTCCGACAGATGGCCAATTCGTCACCAAAGAAACGGACGCGTCCATTCTCGACGGTCATTTCCTCATAGCCGAGGTCACGGATTTCGCGGGCAACGATAGCCTCAAGTCCCATCGGACAAGTGGCGATTAGTTCAATTTTTTGTGGCATAGGTATAGTCCTTCCATCCGGGTTGTACAACGCTCATAAAACTCATACAATTAACAAGTATAGGACAAATAGGTTACACTTACAAACGGGTATTGCAAAGTACCTGCATACGATGCGAATTTAGGAGGACAAATACATGGAAACGATCACTGCAGAAAGCTATATGGAAGGTCTATATGAAGAAGATGCCGTACTGACTCGGGTGAAGGAAGTTATTGTAGCTCACAACATGCCTGAGATTTCTATCGCTCCAGGATATGGCAGATTATTAACGATGCTGGTTACGATGATAGGTGCGAAACGAGTGTTGGAAATTGGAGCGTTAGGCGGGTATAGTGGCATTTGCTTAGCGAGAGGGTTAAAAGAGGGCGGAAAACTCATTTCCTTGGAGCTAAAACAAGATTTCGCGGATGTGGCAAAGCGTAACGTGACCGACGCCGGTCTTGGTGATTTCGTTGAGTATCGGATTGGCGAAGCACTAGATCACTTGAACGAGCTCTTGGAGCGGGGCGAGCGCTTCGATTTCTTCTTTATTGATGCGGATAAAGTGAATTATCCGAACTATTTGGAACGCGCGATCAAGCTGGCGAATCCAGGTGCAATCATTGCTGGCGATAATACATTGATGCGTGGCAAAGTTGTGGATGAGAAGCAAACGAAGGCTTCCGTTCAAGCGATGCGAACGTTTAATCAGCGAATTGCGACAGATGAGAGGCTGGAAAGTACGATACTACCGGCGTATGATGGATTAGCTTTAGCCCGTGTGAAATAAATGAATTGAGAAAAAGAGCGATTCGCTGCTAGCAGCTGATCGCTCTTTCGTCTTGTTAGGATGCTTTATCCTTCGTATGTAAATCAAAATCGATCCTTTTCGTATCTTTCATTTGTGGTTGAATTTGTGTTATGGGTACCTGAGGTTGCTTGGCAGGTGCGAGGTGAGTTGTTGTACGTTGCTTCTTGAAGCTCATCGTGCTAAGGCTGTTCCAGTAGATAAACAAACATTCGGCACAAACGATAATCAGTATGATTTTACGCCAATTTAGCTTCATTCAGATAATCCTCACTTTCCATCATGCACTTATATTAGCATATGGTGGAATAAATTTCCAATGATTTTCATCCAAGGGTAAAATCATTCCCTATTCGCAAGGCTTGTCGAATAAATGGAAAACCTCCATCTAATTTTCGGGATATATGATGAAAGTATGAATTAAATGGAAAAAGTACATGTAAATTCTCAATTTTCCGAGGAAATGAAGGAAAGAGTCAAAATTAGTCTCCTAAAATCCAGTTATTTGAGCAAATGGGTGTTTTGAGCTAATAATAACTGGATATTTTCCATTTATCTTGTTGGGCAGCGGGAAGGTGTAGGTGTAGGTATAAGTGGGAGCACCAACTTAATCACTCAAATGCACCAGTCCTGTCGTAATCTCCAACTCGTACCTTCGACTATCAGGCATCTGAACGTCGTACGCCATCTGGACAGCTCGCTTAATGTTATAGGGCACCCGCACGAATTGCAGCGCAACCCCTGCTGGAACCGCAGGATCCGTCTCTCCCTCGATCACGCAGTAGCATGCCTGAGGTATGCCGTCGTAGGGAACGCCCACACTGCCCACATTGAACAGCATCAGCCCGCTGCGCTGCCCAGTTTGTGCACTCTGCTCTGTCAGGCTCTCGCTCAGCGCGCCCCTCTCCGAAGGGTTGCTCAACGTCAACATATAAGGAATATGAATATCCCCGTAACCGGCGATATCCGGCTCAGTCCCATCGACAGGGGTTCCGGTCATTTCCGTATTTTCAAACATCGCTAGTCGCTCATTCTTCGAAGCTTCCCGTTTCAATCGATGAAAGACACTCTGAGCCGACGCATGGAACAAGCGAATATGTTTCCCGCTAAGCATCACATCGATCGAGAAGGGAAGCTGCTTCAAATAGGCTAGACGCTCCTCTCCAAGCGATTGCTGCTGCCACATGCCAGCAGGAAGCTCCTGCGGCATTGTGATGCCGAGATCCCAGTTGCCTTGCACAACGGCTTCACAAGTCAATTTAATGAGGTCGACAACCTCGGCAGAGCTCGGCCCTTTGCCAACAAGATCACCTAGACAGATGATGCGTGTAAGGCCTCTGCACTCAATATCGTGAAGCACGGCTTCCAAAGCAGGTAGGTTTCCATGAATATCGGAAATAATGGCGATTTTCTCCAAGCGACCCTGTCCTTTCTAATCCTATGTAATGCTTCTGTTATACCATAAGCTAGACATTCTGAAAATGAGAGTCTATCCCTATTAGAGGTTGTTCGAGAAGTCCACTTTTGATCACGAAGTGGTTCATGTAGCGTATTCAACATCGAATATTGAATTCAGCCGGAACTTCCGGTGCTCACGTAGCTTTCACTACGCTCCGCTCCTCATTTCCTAGCTTCTTTCAATCTTCTCGGTACTGAAAACTGGACTTTTTGAACACGAACTATTACCCAACGATGTCGACTTCTGTTATAATTTGTAGGGGGAAAGGGGAATGTTTGAATTGGAATCTAGACAAGAACGTCACGGTAAATCGAAAAAAGAATCAAATCCGAGCAAAAAGCCTTCACTTAAAGTTTTAGGTGGCTTCACAGTTGCAGCGATTGCTTGTTTTGCCATTGGAATCGGGGCTTCTTATTTATCCTCCAATAATAATAATGGGGAAGAAGAGGGAGCGGCTTCAACACCAATGGCTGTTATTTCGCCCAAACCGTCAACCTCCACTACGAATGGAAATTCAACAGTGCAGGCAAGTCCCAAAGCTTCTACCGTCGTTACCCCGACACCAACACCATCAGCGAATCCAACAGCGGTAAATCAAGTAGGAACTGGCGCACAAGTGAAGTTAACTTTTGTGGGTGATGTGATTATGGCCTCCAAAGTGGAAGATATCCTTAAGCAAAAAGGCTATGATTACCCGTACACGAATGTCAAAGACTTTTTAACCAAAGCTGATTTTACAATTGCAAATTTGGAATCACCGATAACGACTAGAGGTAGCGTTCAGAGCAAAGAGTACGTGTATCGTTCTGCGCCTGAGGCATTGCCCCCGCTTAAACAAGCAGGTGTTGACATTGTCAACCTAGCCAATAATCACATCATGGATTACGGTTCAGAAGGCTTGTTAGATACAATGAATGCACTGGATCAAGAGGGCATTAAGCGAGTAGGTGCTGGCAAAGATAATTCAGAAGCCTACCAACCAACCATTGTGGAAAAAGATGGCATGAAGATTGCTGTTTTTGGTTTCAGCCGTGTTGTTCCGGAAGCTTCGTGGAAGGCTGCACCTGGTCATCCTGGGGTTGCCGAAACGTATAACTATAAGCCGCCAGTTGAAGCCATTGAGAAAGCCAAAGCAACAGCCGATCTTGTTGTCGTTGTGGCTCATTGGGGTGTAGAACGCGATGACAATCCGGATAAATATCAGAAGGAGCTCGCACATCGTTACATTGATGCAGGGGCAGATCTAGTTATAGGCGGACATCCACATGTCCTGCAAGGCTTTGAACAATACAAAGGCAAATGGATTGCCTATAGTTTAGGCAACTTCATTTTTACGACGAATGACACGCCGAAAACCTGGGAAACCGTTATCTTGGAAGCGGCTTGTACGAAGGACAAGTCCTGCAATATCCATCTAGTGCCGATTATGACGAAATTAGCCTTGCCTACTCCGATGAATGAGGAAGATGGCGCGAAGCTATTTCAACGATTAAACAAAATTTCAATAGGTGCCACGGTTGATGCACAAGGCAATGTGAATAAGAAATAGAAGAGGTGTTCATCTAACATGACAACAACGATCCGAAATATATATTGCGTTGGACGGAACTATCGGGCACATGCTGCAGAACTAGGGAACGATGTCCCTGATCAACCGATGATTTTCACAAAGCCTACACATGCGTTAGTACACATGGATGGAGGCGCACTGTCACTTCCTAGTGATCAAGGTGAAATTCATTATGAAACTGAACTCGTCTTACATATAGCGAAGCCGTACATAGAAGGTAGTAAAGTCGATGAGATTGTAGATCAATATGCACTTGGGATTGATTTCACACTTCGTGATGTGCAGAACGTGATTAAGAAAAAGGGACAACCATGGCTGCCTGCCAAAGGGTTCCTGAAGTCAGCTCCAATCACAACTTTCCGTCCATTTCCTGGCGAGTCCGAATTGACGAAATCGAACTTCCAACTTCGACAGAATGGGCATGTGGTTCAGGACGGGAACATCTCGCATATGATTTTCGATCTTCAAACCATCATCGATTACATTGCGAAGCATTATGGATTAGGTGCTGGCGACATCATTTTCACAGGGACACCGGAAGGTGTAGGCTCTGTCCAAGATGGCGACCGATTAGAGTTGTACTGGGGAGAAGAGCAATTCGGAGCTTTTTCCATCAAATTATAGTAGAAAAGGGCAGTCTCCAAGGTCAATTCGACCTCAGAGAACTGCCCTTTTTCATCGGCATGCTATGTATTCGTTTCAATTGGATTGGCTAACGCTGCATCCGAGTATTGCTCTCTTACTCGAAGAATAGCAGGTAATTGTTTGAAGAAGGCATCCACCACATCAGGGTCAAAATGCTCTCCGCGTTCCTCCTGGAACAATTGGAGAATGCGATCGAGCTCCCACGCCTTTTTGTAGACGCGATCACTGCCAAGGGCATCGAAGACATCAGCTATAGCTGTGATGCGACCGTAAATATGTATCTCTTCACCTTTAATACCGCGCGGGTACCCACGCCCATTCCATTTCTCATGATGCTCATAGGCAACAACCGCGGCGGTTTTGAGAATATGACGGGTCGAATTTCGCAGCAGATTATAGCCGATCAACGTATGATTTTGCATAAGTTTGAACTCGTCCTCGGTCAGCTTGCCAGGCTTATTGAGAACCGCATCAGGGATAGCTACCTTGCCGATATCATGCATAGGTGAGGCCATCTTCAACAGTTCAGCCTCATCTTGACTCATTCCCAACTCCAGCGCTAGCAAATAAGAATACTCGGCAACACGCTTCACATGATTGCCAGTTTCCTTAGAACGACTTTCACCAATTTCCCCCATTCGGAAAATGATTTCTTTCTGTGTTTCCTCGATTTCCATCGTTAGGAGAGCAGACTCCAATGATTTTCCAGCATAAGAAGAGGCCAAGGTTAAATATTCCATATCCTTGTCGGAGAATTGCTCGCTCGCCGTAAGCTTATTAATCGCTTGATAAGCCCCCATGATCTCACCTTGGCTATTCCGGAAGGGGATGACCATTAAGGCTTTTGTGCGATAACCCGTTTGTTGGTCTGTACGGATGGCGCCATTTTGCAAATAAGTTTTGTATTCCTCATTAGTATAAGCATCATGAATGAAGACAGCTTGATCATTCGTCACTGCATAGCCTACGAGGCCTGCTGAGCTTGGGATCCGTATTTCATCAAGACCATGAGCCACTTTAGACCACAGCTCACTCTTTTGTGTATCGAGCAGCCAGACGGTACAGCGATCGGAGACAATCATCTCACGACCCATATCCGCCATCAGCATTAGTACGTTATCAAGAAGTCGTTCGTTCGCAATCTTGGAAGCATAGTCGAAAATGACACGCAGCATTTCTTCGGGTTTTAGGTCTCTTTTGAATGTGGAATTGGTAGTGAAGTGATCTTGCTCCATGTCAGCCTCCTATCGCTTATCACTATTATAGTATCATAGAATAGGCTATTTATGGTTAATAATTTGCAGAAATAACCGAAAATTGTCGAATTAATTTTACAAAACGCAACAAAGAAGAGACTTGGTAGAATATGTTACAATAGACATAATAAATGTCGGCTCAGAAATTGAAATGAACGGGGAGAATCGTATTTATGCTGTTTATGCCGGTCGTCTATGGATTCATAGGAAGCGCAATAATTGCAGGAGCTGCCTATTGGAAGAAATCCTTATCATTGTCTGGGCTAGTGGCAGCGGTGCTGCTAGGAACGACAATGTATGCATATGGGAGTCTAGCGTGGTTCGGAACACTAATCGCGTTCTTCATCTCTTCTAGCTTGCTATCCAAACTCAAACAACAGCGTAAAGCCGCAGCAGAAAGTGGCTATGCCAAAGGTGGGCGACGAGATGCAGGGCAAGTTGCCGCCAATGGAGGACTTGGTTTGCTGCTTTGTATCGGAAATGCCATCTGGCCAGATCCTGTCTGGTGGTTTATGTATATAGGTGTTATGGCAACGGTGAATGCGGATACTTGGGCAACAGAAATTGGTGGGCTGAGTAAGTCGATCCCTCGGTCTATCGTGAATGGGAAGCGGGTTGCAGCAGGTACTTCAGGAGGAATTACAAGTTTAGGGATCGTTGCTTCCTTGCTTGGCGGGGCGTTTATCGGGCTTGTGGGCGGCATTTTCAACCAACTAGATGAGACACAGGGGAGCAGTACTTCGATCATGTTCTTAGTCGCGGTAGGTGCAATTGCCGGTTTAGGTGGATCTCTCACGGATTCTTGGTTCGGGGCGACGTTGCAGGTGATGTTTCATTGTGAGGTTTGCGGTAAAACAATTGAGAAGCGGGAACATTGTAATCAGAAAGCTAGACAAATTCGAGGTTTGAGATGGATGAGTAATGATGTGGTAAACGCAACTTCCTCTTTAATCGGAGGGGTAATATGCTGCTATCTGAGCACCTTACCTCTCTGATGGTTGTCTTTCAGTAGTGCGGAATAAGTCTATACACTTGGCTCGTCCTGTTCTAGGTTGGAAACCGTGGAGGATACGGGTGTCTGATGTTGCGCTTCATGAAGTTGTTTCTCTAGTTGTTTAACTTTACGCTGCAGCTTATATTGACGTACCATGCCGAAGAGACCAACGATTAGACCACCTAATAAGGTTGAGGTTAAAATGACGAGAATCAAAGGGGTAGACGTCGTGACGAACATGAAGTTTACTTGTACCGGATCTACGTTGACGACAGCGAAAACCGCTGTGATTAGAGCAAACACTAAAGCGCTGATTAGTATCCATTGCATCTTCATATAGCCATCATCCTCTCCTATTTAAGAAAAAGGTTGAAAGCCGCTGCTTTCAACCTTTTTCGTTTCTAACCGCCCTCATTAGCAATCAAAGGGTGGAGGTTAATGCGGATTCGTTTACTTCGTTAACTCTTCCATTTGGTCCAGCAACGAGCTGAATACGCTCATCGCTTGCTTAATTGGCTCAGGTGTAGACATGTCCACGCCAGCCTTCTTAAGAATGTTTAGCGAGTAGTCACTGCCGCCGCTTTTGAGGAAGCCGAGGTAGCGGTCAACCGCTGGCTGGCCTTCATCCAAAATCTGCTTCGCAAATGATGTAGCAGCAGAGAAGCCTGTCGCATATTTATAAACATAGAAGCTGTTATAGAAGTGAGGAATACGTGCCCATTCCATCTCGATATCTTGATCTACAACCATGTCATTGCCATGGTACAGCTTATTCAAGCCATAGTAGATTTCGCTGAACTCTTGTGGTGTCAGGGATTCGCCTTCTTCTGCCTTCTCATGCGTGATCATTTCGAACTCAGCAAACATCGTTTGACGGAATACTGTCGTACGGAACTGATCTGCGTAGTAGGTGAGCAAGTACATTTTTTCCTTCGGATCCGTTACTCGTTTCAATAGGTAATCCATGAGAAGGGCTTCATTTAGTGTTGAAGCAACTTCTGCTAAGAAAATAGTGTATTGCGCATAACGATACTCTTGGTTCTCATCCGACAAATAAGAATGAATCGCGTGACCCATCTCATGCGTCAACGTAAACATGCTGTTCAAGTTGTCTTTATGGTT
The DNA here is from genome assembly GCF_056398345.1 of Paenibacillus sp. 01T442. Lineage (NCBI taxonomy): Bacteria > Bacillati > Bacillota > Bacilli > Caryophanales > Paenibacillaceae > Paenibacillus > Paenibacillus sp. 01T442. The sequence goes on along the minus strand of NZ_JBFTPF010000058.1, from coordinate 16,174 downwards.
CAACAATACGTACGGATGTGTGCCGTAAGCACCCCAGCTATAAGCACCATTGCGCTTATTTTTGTTCTCGTATACATCGATCCAATGGTTATCGAAGCCGTCTTGAAGAATTTTCAAGTAATTTTCGCCTAGTGGTGCCAAGCTTTTCTTGATTTCTTCTTTGGCTTGCTGATACGTAATATCCATTTTGAATTCTTCAACTAGCGGTGCAAAGAGGTCGTACATATGTAACTCATCAACCTTGAGCAGCTTTTTGCGGAGTTTGAGATACCGTTGCAGCTGCGGCAGGGATTCATGAATAGTGGAAATTAAGTTCGTATACACTTCTTTCTTGATATTGTCACCAAATAGCGTGGATTCAAGAACAGATGGGTAGTGACGCGCTTTGGCGTAGAAAATGTTTTTATTGATATTCGCGCTTAGTGTCGCACCAATCGTATTGCGATTATTGCGGTACGTTTCATAAACCGCTTTGAATGCATGCTTCCGAACCTCAGGGTCACGGCTCTCCAAGAACTGAATATAGCTGCCGTGGGTAAGCTCAACTTCCTCACCTTTTTCATTCTTTACCTTCGGAAATTTCAGGTCTGCATTGTTCAGCATTCCAAAAATCGTACTCGGCGCCCCCGCCATCGTGCCTGCTTGAGCAAGAAGTGCTTCTTGTTCTTTCGATAACGTATGTGGCTTCTGACGAATCATTTCTTCAAGCGTATCTTTATAAAAAGATAAGGAAGGATCACTCACAAGCTGCTGAAGCTTTTCGTCCGAAAGGCTTAAAATTTCAGGAGAAATGAAGGAAGCTGCTTCCCCGACTTCAACACTGAGTTTTTTTGCTTTTTCGGATAAGGCTTGATATACAGGTTCAGCTGTATCTTCATGATGCTTCATGTTGGCGTAGACATATAATCTTTCCATTTTCACAGAAAGCTCATCTTCCAATTGGAAAATTTGCTTCACGGAAGCCGCATCATTAAGTTTTCCTTGGAAGGCACTGACTTTGCTAAGCGAGCTTTTTACCTCTTGAAATTCTTGATCCCAAGCCTTCTGATTAGCAAATAAATCCTCCAATTGCCAACGGTGCTCGGCCGGTACTTGCTTGCGTTCCAATAATTGAGTCATCGGAGCCCTCCTGTCCTTGTTTTGAGATTGGGGTAAGCTGGTATCCTTTGCGTGTAAATCAGCTATGGGGATGGAGCTTAGCAGAATGCCCATTACAGCTGTTACATAAACAAGGCGCATCGCGGTYACGCTCCCGGCATATTCCCATGAGGGATGTTCTAACTGAAATCCCAATCCATGGTTTTCACCTAGTATGACCGATTGCAAGTTTAATTATCATTATATGAAAAAGCTGGATGGAAGTAAATTCAAGTTCCTGCTCGGAAGAAGCTAAGCAAGATCAGAACGAAGGATATGGAAACCATAACAATCGCCAGCAAGGCCAGATAGCGTTTCATTTGTGCAGGGAGGCTGTCTTTTTTCATAATCAAAATGATTGCCAGGCAAAAGGATACAATTACAAATGTGAGTATAGATCCAGAATCGGTCATCGAAAATCATCCTTTTTCCTATAGAGTATGATACATGTTCCATATCATACTAATTTTCGCTACGCAGGGTCAAACTCCTTTTTCAACCGGCATGCTGCATGGAATCTTGGTTCGAATCCTCATCTTCCTCTTTCACCAGAATGAACTTGCCGCGTGAATCCATTTTGACTGTGAAACGATCCTCAGGAGAAATTTGTGCCTCTTCACTAAGCTCTTTGGGAAGTGTTAATTGACCACTATCCCCGACACTTACCTGATAGCCAATCATTTTCACCCATTTACCAGCACCAAGCACGAGGACGACGAGTAATCCAATGAATAACCACTTGCCTAACGGATTGGATTCGAAGAAAGGAGCAAGAAACTTTTCTCCAGTAATCATCTTTCCAGCGGTAAGCGCAAGTACGCCTGCACCGATATAAATAATCGAAGGATACTTCTCGATCCATTTAATGAATAATGTGCTTCCCCAGACCACGATAGGAACACTGATCAGTAGACCAATAATCACGAGCAGGAAATTTCCGTGTGCCGCTCCAGCAACTGCGATGACATTATCTAACCCCATGACAGCATCCGCGATGATGATGGTCCGAATGGCTGCCCACATACTGTCTTTCACTTGCATAGTTTCATGATTTTTCTTTTCGCTCAGAAGCTTATACGAAATCCATAACAACAAGATGCCGCCGATAAGCAACAGTCCAGGTATTTTGAGCAGCGTTACAACGACAAGTGTTGCGAATGCACGAATCACAATCGCGCCAACGGTACCCCAGAGAATGACTTTCTTTTGTGTTTCCTTTTTCAAATTACGTGCAGCCATCCCAATTACAATCGCGTTATCACCAGCAAGCACCAGGTCAATCAGAATAATACTCAGCAGAGAGACGAAAAAGCCAGTTGACAACCAATCCATACGCGAACACACTCCTTCAAGGTTTTTTTGATGCAAAAAGAGCCCAGCACCATTAGTACGGTGAAGGCTCTAATTCATCAAAAAAGACCTTCACCAATGAACATGGCAAAGGTCTTGCTAACAACGTTGTCGTTGCCAATAAAGCCGGGATCTGATGAGGATCCGAATTGACGACTTTACTGTCTCAGCTACTCCCCTTTGGAGTGTTACTATGAGATTATACGTTTAATATATGCGGTACGTTTCAAAATAGTCCTCATATTTTTTAAACGTTTTTAAAATTATCCATAATAGCTTGCAATTCTTCCTCTGTACCATCGAAATTTTCTTTGGTAAAGCGCTCGTTAGCCCAGTGAAGCATGGCAGGTCGGCCAATAAAAGTATGGCATTCTTCGCCCCATTGATCAGAGATTTCGGTTAGAACGATTTTGGTACCTTGAACCTCGACATTCAGCATGTTCCATTTATCTTTTTTATAAATCGTATGTCTTTTGAAGGGTTGATGCGACATGGTTTTTTTCCTCGTTTCTGTAATAAGCTTATAGATGTAAACAATCGTATCATAAAATGCCGCCATTTCCAAACAGGGGGATCGATTATTTCGTTATTTTCTTGTTGCACAGGGGAATCTCTCGTGATAGAATTCTCCTAATCCTTTCCAGAGGGAAGGGGTTATGAGCCGAGTCGAGGAGAGATGAACATGGAACAGAAGCGTGTTTATGAGCAAATTGGGGTCGCAATGACCTCGAGATCGTATGTCGAATACGAGAAAATGTTTATGTTACAGAAGGCAGATTTGATTGGAAAACGAGTATTGGATGTCGCAGGTGGCGCATCTTCGTTTACGTCTGAAGCAAGGCAGTTTGGGATTTACGCAGAGGCGGTTGATCCATTATATGCGAAGTCGCCCAGTGCTATTTCAGATCATGGCATGCAAGAGATTGAGCTTGTCGCAACTAAAATGGCAAAACTAACCGATGTGTATGACTGGACGTTCTACGGTAATGTTGAAAACCATAAGGCAGGACGTATTCAAGCGTTACAACGTTTTATAGAGGACTTCTCAAGCGCGGAAGGATCAGCCAGATATCATACAGCTGCTTTACCTTCTTTACCGTTCGAATCGGAGAGCTTTGATCTCGTGATGTGCAGTCATTTTCTTTTTCTGTATGAAGAGCAGTTCGATTATGCGTTTCATGTAGGGGCTGTTCGTGAATTGCTTCGTGTCTGCAAGCCAGGCGGCGAGGTACGGATATATCCGCTAATGAGTTTCCGCACAGAGGAATATTCGCGTATATCTGATCTAATCAACGAGTTCGCGTTGGCTGGATTTACCGTCAAAAAGCGAGAAGCTAGTCTACCTTTTCTACCGAATTCTCATCAATTTTTAAGCATAAAAAAGTAGCCCTCTGCATAGTGGAAAACCTTGGTACATCAACAAATTTCAGCTTATCCACCTCGGAATTTCCGTTGATTTTTCACCACTCAAATGGTATAATTTCCTTATTCGTCATAGATGGCGATATTTTTAGGAGGTTGTTCATTTGAAGGGTACAGTGAAATGGTTTAACGCAGAAAAAGGGTACGGTTTTATTTCTGTTGATGGAGGCGACGATGTATTCGTTCACTTCTCCGCAATTCAGGGCGAAGGATTCAAAACATTAGAAGAAGGCCAATCCGTTGAGTTTGATATTACTCAAGGTAACCGTGGTCCTCAAGCAGCTAACGTCACCAAATTATAAGACTCTGGGATTCCCTACTTATAAATAGTGTCATAGCACAAGCAATAAAGACAGTTCTCGAGTTCGCTCGGGGCTGTCTTTTTTGTTTGCTCGGAGATGTCATGCAAATGACTAATCCATTAGTCATTTTGGCGGGTATAAGCCATGCCAGAGAATGTCGATAATTTGCGTAGCGGCTTCACCTTCATGAGGAAACATTTTATTTCCGTCGCCGTCCGTCGCATGGCCCATCATGAGAAGTGAAGTATAGGCGCGGGCTATTACACGTGGATTGACTGGACCGATTTCTCCGGAGTCAATCGACTTCTGGAATTCGGTTTCKAGCGCATCCAATATACCTTGTTCGGATTTGCGCATGGCTTTCATTTGCTCTTCGGAAAGTGTGGCCTCCATCTTGCGCATGAACGAATGCAGGTCGAAATCGACCGCTTTCAGATGTCCCACTGTAATGCCGAGAAGCCTTTCGCGAAGCGGCGCAGGTTCGCTTAAACGTTGAATGGTTACACGTCTTACATTATCCATCAACTGGATCATGGAGGCTGTAAGCAGGTCGGATTTGGAAGGGAAATAGTAATAAACAGATGCCTTCGTTACCTGGCATTCTTTGGCAATATCGTCCATGGAGACGGATTCGAAGCCCCGGGACAAAAATAAGGGAATAGCCGTCATTAGAATTTTCTGATTAAGAGGCATGTCTCCCTGGGAGACGCGAGGTCTGCCGAGAGCCTTTGATTTTTTTTCCATAAGTGTCACTCCTGAGAGGTTTTTAAATATAACTTGATTAATTAACTATATAGTATATATAATTAATTCTGTTGCAAGTATAATTATAACACTATTTCATTTTAAAGGAGAGAGGCTACATCATGCATGAAAATCCTTTTTTTAGTAAAATAGGCGGTGTTGTCGCGGGTCGCCGCAGTAAATGGGTAACATTGGCCATTTGGATTTTACTTACAGGCATTTTATCTGTCTTTCTACCTAACGTCAATTCACAAGAAAATAATGCTGCTAGGCAACTGCCATCCGATTCTTGGTCGCTAGAAGCAGCAGCGTTGATGAAAGAACAATTCCCAAGTAATGAGGGTGTGCCAGCACTCGTTGTTTGGTATCGTGGATCAGGTCTGACGGATCAAGATTTGGCAGCTGTTCAAAAGGTTACGAAACAGCTCACGGATATACCGTTAGCTGCTCAGAAGGGATTGCCCCCTTTGCATCAGATGCCTGCTCCTGCGTTAAAAAGCATGGTGTCCAAAGATGGCAAGATACTCGTCCTGCCGATTTCGTTTAACGAAGGGACGGAAACGGAAATCCTCCAGGAAGGTATGAAGAAGCTGGAAGAGATAACCGTAAGCCAATTAGGCAGTGACCCTTTTGAAGCTAAAATTGAGGAAGATGGTTTACATGCGCGAATTACAGGGCCAGTGGGCATTCAGACAGATGCAACGGCGCTATTCAAAGGAGCAGATTTTGCCTTACTCATGGCTACCGTGCTGCTTGTTCTCGTTCTTCTAATCCTGTTATATCGCTCACCGATTCTAGCTATTATTCCCTTAGTAGGTGTAGGTTTTGCATATGGCATCATTTCACCTATTCTAGGTTACCTTGCAAAGCAGGGATGGATTACCGTTGACGCGCAGTCAATCTCCATTATGACTGTCCTATTGTTTGGAGCAGGAACGGATTATTGCCTCTTCTTCGTGGCTCGCTACCGACAGGCCTTATTGGTTGAGAAAGACAAATATACAGCACTTCGTGTTTCATTCGGTGGCTCAACAGGTGCGATTGGGATGAGTGGACTCACTGTCATTGTTTCTTTATTGGGCTTGCTATTTGCTCATTATGGCTCCAATCATCGGTTCGCGATTCCGTTTAGCGTAGCGATCTTCATTATGGCCGTTGCGAGTCTAACACTTGTCCCAGCGCTTCTTGCCATTATTGGACGTGTGTCTTTCTACCCGTTCATTCCGTTGACAGCAGAAATGCGAGCAGAGAAAGAAGCGCGCAAAGGGAAGCGAATTCGCKAGCAAAAGCCTGTTGGTGCTATGAATGCTGCGCTTGGGCGAGTGGTAACGGAAAGACCCAAAAGCGTACTCGCAATTTCATTAATTATTCTTATTGCTTTAGCAGCTTTCGCCCCGCAAATTAAGTTTACGTATAATATTTTGGAATCGTTCCCTTCCACAATGCCGTCACGAGAAGGCTTTAGCCTGTTATCAGAGCATGTTTCACCGGGATCACTGGCACCGGTCAAAGTGGTCGTTAATACGGAAGGTAAGACGGCAGATGTCCAAGGAGTCCTGTCAAAGTTACCTTATGTGGAATCAGTTAGTAAACCAGAGGATAGTAAGAAGGACGCCAATTACAAGGCATATGAGTTGATTTTTAAGCAAGATCCATACGACTTGGATGTTATCAATCGGATTCCTGAGATTCGAAACACCTTGGAACAGAAGCTAATGGAGGCAGGTATAGCGAACCCGCAGGTTTGGGTAGGAGGAGAGACTGCCACCCAATATGACACCAAGACCGTCGTGGAGCGGGATACGAAAATTGTTATCCCTGTTGTTATCACGGTTATCGCGATTCTGCTACTCGTGTATTTACGGTCCATTGTTGCAACCGTCTATCTGATAGCAACGGTACTGCTTTCCTATTACTCGGCATTAGGTGCTGGGTGGCTCATCCTGCACTATTTCATGGATACAGCCGCGATTCAAGGATTGATTCCGCTGTATGCATTCGTCTTTCTCGTAGCGTTAGGCGAGGATTATAATATTTTCATGATTTCGAGCATTTGGCAGGAAAGGAATCGTTTGAGTTTGAAGGATGCGATACGTTTAGGCGTTAGCTCAACGAGCAGTGTTATCACTTCAGCGGGCTTGATTTTGGCAGGCACCTTTGCGGTTCTAGCATCGCTGCCGATTCAAGTGCTAGTGCAGTTCGGTGTCATTTGTGCCGTCGGTGTTATATTAGATACTTTCATCGTACGGCCATTCCTTGTCCCTTCCATCACGATGTTGCTTGGTGATGCGGTGTTTTGGCCAAGTAAAGTGAAGCGTGCGCCACTCGCGTCTGGTTCTAAGAATTAAGTATACAAAAAGAAGCATCCGTTTAAATCGCGGACAGCTCCTTTTTATGTGCGTGTAGTATAGGTGTTTTTTATAAGTAGAGGAAGTAGTGACGCCAGTTGGGTAGCTGGATTTTCAAATAAATGTAAAAAATACAGTTAATTTTACCCATTTACCTGAGATTAAATGATTAGATGGAAAAAGTACATCTAATATGAGGGAGATTGGCCGTTTAATGTATTGTGGCAGAAATTAACTGTAGGAAATCCATCTATTGCTTACAAATGGCGAGTATCAACAAAAATAACAACATAAAATCCATTTAATTTGTTTGTGGCGGTGGAGAAAGGTTTGGCTGGAGAAATAGCTGGAGAAGTAAATAGTTGAGGCAGATTGATGAGTCGGTCGGATGAAAAAAACCAGATATCATCCCCAAAATCGGATGCTATCTGGTTTAGTTTGGTTTACTACGCTGTCACTCATACTTGAAGGACTTCGATAAACATTTTTCTTATTCTAGTCGATGATTTCAAGAATATCGTCAATTTCTTTACGTGCCATTTTACCAGGCTTATCCTTCGGATAGCCAAGGGAAATGACCATGTTAATTTGAAACTCTGCTGGAATCTCCAGGTAAGCCCGGATTTGATCCTGTGCTAACAGCACAGGGCCTGTCATAGGGCATGTAGCGAGTCCTCTAGCGTGCGCAGCAAGCATCAAGTTCTGCGAAGCAAGGCAAGAGCTCTTGATGCCTTCTTCGGCCCAAACATGATCATCGACCAATTGAATGGGGTCGAAGATGCGATCACGGAATTTGGATTCATAAGGTGTCGCCAAGCAAATGATGAGTACAGGCGCGTCCGAGAATGCTGTTGCGTAAGGCCCGAAGGATCTCACTAGCATGCGTGCTTCTCTGGATAGCCCTTTCTCCTCGGCAGCCGCGGCACGTAAATGCAGCTGATCCCAAGTTAATTGCTCGATATGTTTGATTTTCTCTGTATTTCGAATGGCGATAAATTTCCATGTTTGTGAGTTCGTATCGCTGGGAGCATAACGAGCACAGTCGATAATTTCGCGAATATCTTCAACTGCAACGGTTTGCTCGGTAAAGTTGCGAATGCTGCGTCGTTCTAAAACGATGGTTTTGAAATCTTCATACATCATAATAAATGTGTACCTACCTTTGCTGCTCATAATGTTCATCTTGGATTATTACTTGGTACTAAGACTATATCCTTATTATAGGGGAGATCATCAAGGAGTACAACTGCTGTTACTCCCAATATGCTCAAGTACTAAGGAAGTAAGCATTCTTTTATCAACGACTAGGAAGGGCTTCCTCATTCTTTTGAAACAAATACGTGCACAGAAAGCCTATGGCTGACGTTATTGATAAGCACGCTGCAATCATATAAACGGTACTTCCACCAGCTTCGTTATAGATCCAACCACCTGCCGTGCCGCTTATCAAACCAGCTATACTAGACCAGGCGACAGCGAATATGGCTTGACCTGAAGAGCGGTACTCATCAGGAATAATTTGACTCAAATAACGATTCGCTGTGAAGAGGAAAACACCGAAAGTTAAGCTATGTAGAAGCTGAATGCCGATAACCCAAACTGGATCCTGAATGAAACTCATCATGACGAAGCGGAAAGCGTAAATCACACCAGCAAAGGCAAGTAAGGGTAATTCCTTGAAGCGATGYCCGTGTCTGCTGAGATAGAAAAAGACCGGAATTTCACTGAGTGCGGATGTCATCCACGCATATCCGATGAGTGAATCAGAAGCACCGAGCTGACGCATATACAGTGCTAAGAAGCCATCATTGAACCGATGTGATACCGACATGATGATCACAAGCGTAAGGAACCAAATGAATTTTTTGGAACGGATAATGTTCACCATACCGCCAAAGGCCATTTTTTTGCCGCCTTGACGCGTATCTTTCAGCAGAAAAAGAATGATTAATGTACAGCCGATCGTTATAAAAAGCAAGATAGGTGTAAGTCCCGTTCCATAGGCTCGTAGGATTAGACCGAATCCGCCGGCTGAAAKGGCGAAGCCAATGGAGCCATACACGCGGAATGAGGCGTAGCTTTTTCCACTCGATCGGACATGCAGCATAACTTGGCTGTCATTCAAGGAGTTCACGGGCTGTTGGAAGAAGAAAAACGCTGCCAAACAGACGTAGAGCAGGGAAAACCAGCCTGCGGTAGAAACCAAGACGGCAGTGACGAGCTGGCCGAGGATCAGAATAATCATGATTTTCTTGACGGTTTGAAACCGGTCGCTCAGGAACCCCCACAATAGGTTGGTTGCAATGCCGATCAGTGGTCCGATGGCGTAGAGCAAGCCGATTTGGATCTTAGAATATCCTTTATAATCGAAATAAAGCGGGAAAAAAGTCACGACAATCCCCATCGTCATAAAAAATGAAAAAGTAAACATTTTAAGCAATCGATCATTTCTATCAATCTCATTTGAATTTGCCAAGCGTAATCATCACCATTTCGTTACATATTTTCTTGAGGTTGACTAAGTTGTTGCACATCATTTGTTCGTTTGAGCACATAGATGACGACAAGCAGTTCTGCTAACATGCCTACAGATTGGGCTAGCGCGCCGATCATCCCGTTCCAGCTAGGAACCGTTGCAATGGCAACGAATAAAGTGATTACCGTAATAGTAGCATTCGCAGATTGCGAGAAAACCATGATTTTTGTTTGGCCGCGCAGCATAATAATCCCATTCATATAATCAAGCCACGKGAATACAATCGTCATGATCATGAAAATTCGCATGGCACTTAGGCTTGCTTGTTTCAGTTCTGCATTTACACCCATGACGTGAGTCATAAACCAAGGGCCGATCGGCGTATAAGCCAGTATGGCAATTAGTGCTCCTGGAATGAAGCTAAGCAGGAGAATGAATTTTTTGACTCGCACAGCATCTTTACGATAGAAATTTAAGACGATTTGATGTATGTAGGAGAAGAAACTCATAACTAACTGTGTTAAGGATCCAGCGATCGCAAAGGATGAGATAGCTAGATGGATATGTGTTGTTTTGCCTAACATTGCATTAATTGATGGTCCAATAATGACTGCGATAACAGATGAATATAAGAGCGGTTTGTAAAAGCTAAAAATTTGCTGCTTCGTCTCAATTGGATGATTGGGTGCTTTCTCCGGAATAACATGCTTGAGTAAGCTTGTCCCCTCCCAAATCGCAACAGCTGCTTCAATGACCATACCGACAAGGAAAATAATGGCACCTACTTTACCACTGGAGACATTATCCGTTGTGATGAAATATAAAGATAAGAAATACATCGCGATAATCCTTACGCCCATGCCGATAGTGAGCCATTTGGTACGCATATTGAAAATGATAATTCCGTGAAATAAACAACGTAAACCAGAGAAGATGCTTACATACATGAGGATGCGATAAACACTTAATGTAGCAGCTAGCATTTCACGTTCTACGCCGAAAAAATAAAGAAACACCCATTCTCCAACCGGTGTGTAACAGAGTATGAGGCCAAGCAGGATGATACAGGCAAAAACGTATGAGCTGACAACGCCCATGGCACGGAACGAAATCCGGTCCCTGACAAGTGCCGAGCAGGCTTGTCGTAGCAATACAACGGGTCTTTCAGTCAGTCCTAGTAGACTTAGGGGAATGGCATAGCTGGCGATGACGACCTCGGGATTATCTGCCCTAGCCAAGGTGCTGTTAATAATAACATGCGAGAGGGTTACAAGCGTTGCAGAAAGTCCGAGGGGGAGGAAAAAGGAGATGAGCTGTTTCCATGTGATGGTTTCCTTTATTGTCTTAGCATTCATCCAAATCGCACTCCTTCGCGTTTTGCAAACATTTCTTAAGTATATCAGAAAATGAAATCGGGATGACATACAATTTTAACTGGAAACCGAAGGTTTGAAGTGATACATTTAAAGGTAGAATGTTTCTTGAATAAGACAGACAGTTTTGCCTGCAAGGAGGTACACAGGAATGAACAGCTATTTTCAGTATGATGAGAGACTCGGCATTGAGATTCCTGTTTTGGAATTGGAGTGGGAAATGTATGATGCTGTTGTTCGCATAAATCTGTTATTACAGTGGGAACAAATACGAGGCGTTATTCCAGATCGTATTATGAAATTGGAAGCACAAATTATTGAAAAGCAAAATAAACTCGATAAGGAAGACGATTTTGTAACCTCCTGCCGTTTGAATTCCGATATTGCTGACTTGGCTTCAATCATAAATGATCTTCATCTCTGGTTTCGGACTAATCAGGATTTGGAATCAAAAACCCACCATTAATGGTTGTCAATGAAGGGAGAATGACTGCATGCATAGCAATAAGGATGGGAATAACTGGTTAGAAACGATAGCGAAACCACTTCTGGAGCATCTCCCTGCGCTTTATCCAATTGAAGAGTGGGACGTCGCGATGGATGCACGGATTGAAGGACTTTCAACATCATTGATTACGGAAGGAAGTCCGGAGCAACTCCCCTATGGATTAGCTATTAAAGCAGGCTTGTTTCTTCTAAATGAAAGTTTAGATAAATCTCACGATATATCGCAGGAAATTACCAATCCAACCGGGAGTTACTGGCATGCGCTAATGCATCGGATGGAAGGCGATTATAGTAATGCGAAATACTGGTTTAACGATGTTGGTCATCATCCTATTTATTCTAATCTAATCCAATTTGTAAGAGATAATCTATCGCTTAAAGACTTCATGGAATTGGACAATGAAGCACTTCGACATAAGCTTGAAGTACTTGTAACATCGCCAGTTTGGAATCCATACGTATTTATTGATGTGATTGAAATTCAGGTATCGCTTGTTCAGAATCCTACAGTTGATAGTTGGTTACGCCAAATACAGCGATCTGAAATGCAATTATTACTTCAATTCTGCTATGAACAAAGTTGTGGAGGAAGTTTACTTGAAGCAATTGGACAAAAGTAGAATAAGGAGCCATGCGAAGGTTCCGCAGGGGCCAATTCGATTAATGATTAGTGTGTATCGCTATATTTTACCCGGTGTCAATGAACAATTGAGCTTCTGGAAAAGTAGAGCGGCAAGTATTCCCGATGAAGAGCTTCGTACGCAAGCGCTAGCAAGCATTGCAACGAAGCAATTTCATTGTCAAGGAGGAGCTGTGTATGCAGCTGCTCATTTATCGATGCGCCACGTGCTTATTCCACTCATCGTCGCATTCCAGTCCATCAGTGACTACTTGGATAATTTATGTGATCGAAGCACGTCGCTGGATCCTAAGGATTTTCGACAATTGCATCAATCTATGCTGGATGCAGTTGATCCTGCGAAGCCTTTGCATGATTACTATGCGTTCAGAGATGAGAAAGAAGACGGCGGCTATTTAAAAGACCTTGTTCAGCAATGCCAAACTTCTATTAGCCAGATGCCATCGTATTTGAAAGTAGCTGACCAGGTCAAAGAATTTGTAGGCTTATACTGTGATTTGCAGGTGTACAAGCATATTCGTAAGGATTTACGCGAGCCACAGCTGCATCAATGGTGGGATGATCATCACCATAAATATAGCCAGATTGATTGGAATGAGTTTGCAGCTGCAACGGGTTCAACGTTAGGCATGTTTATGTTATTTTTGGGTGGGTGTGATCCGAATCTGACGGACAAGCAAGTGGATTCCATCCGGGAAGCTTATTTTCCTTATGTGTGCGGACTTCATATTCTGCTTGATTATTTAATTGATCAGGAAGAAGATATTGTAGGTGGAGACTTGAATTTCTGTACCTACTACGATTCGTTAGATACAACCGTAGAGCGAATCGCTTTCATTGTCCAAGAGGCGAGGAGTAAAATTTTGTTCTTGGAACATCCGAGATTTCATCGTATGATTATCGAAGGTTTGCTTGCTCTCTATTTATCTGACCCTAAGGTCAACAGTCAACATCAAGTGAAGAAAATCTCAAAGCGTCTGATGAAAAACAGTCCTTTAACCAGGCTATTTTTCTGGATAAATAGTATGTACATCCGTACGACATCATGAATGTCATTCACAAGAATTATGAAGGAGGAAATTTAATATGTCAGCAGTAAAATCAATTGCCGTTTTAACCAGTGGAGGAGATTCTCAGGGTATGAATGCAGCGGTTCGAGCGGTTGTTCGAAGTGCATTATACCATGGGCTCGAAGTGTATGCCGTTCAACGCGGATATCAAGGTCTTATTAATGATGATATTCGTAAAATGGACTTGCGTAGCGTAGGTGACATTATTCAGCGTGGGGGAACGATTCTCCAAACGGCTCGTTGTAAAGAATTTATGACACCTGAAGGACAGCAAATGGGTGCAGACAACTTGCGTAGACGCGGAATTGACGGCCTAGTTGTTATTGGTGGAGATGGTTCCTATCAAGGTGCGAACAAGCTTAGCAAATTGGGTATCAAAACGATGGGCCTTCCGGGGACAATCGACAACGATATCCCATTCACTGATTTTACAATTGGGTTCGATACAGCTGTAAGTATCGTTGTGGATGCCATTAATAAGCTGCGGGATACGATGACATCTCATGAACGTTCATCGGTTGTCGAAGTTATGGGACGTCATTGTGGTGAAATTGCCCTGTATGCGGGACTTGCCAGCGGTGCTGAAACCATTATTGTGCCAGAGGTGAACGTGGATGTTACCGAGGTTGCTAATCGGATGAAGGATAACTTCAACCATGGCAAACGTCACAGTATTATCCTTGTAGCTGAAGGAGCAGGAACTGGTGAAGGCATTGCGAAACAGATCACGGAAACGAATGGCATTGAGCCTCGTGTAACCGTTCTTGGTCATATTCAACGCGGTGGTGCGCCTACGCATAATGACCGTATCTTGGCAAGCCGTCTAGGTGATTTTGCTGTTCGCAAACTGATGGAGGGTGATTCTTCCAAAGCTTGCGGTATTATCAAAGGTGAGCTTGTGGCAACGGATATCGATCTTGTTGTCAACACGAAACGTAGCTTTAACATGGAACTTTATGAATTGGCTAGCCGTTTGTCTCAATAAGCCTAATTTTGTGAATAGGTGTTGATCTTCATTTGCATTTCGGCTATAATAGCGAACAACATATAAATTGACATCATGTCTATGAAGAGCATCCAACTCGGAGACGTTCATGATCGGAAGGATCGCCCCAAAGCCTTCTCTAAATAAACCGGCACCGCCCGTTATCGCGGAACCAAGCGGATGATGACTATTCATGTCATCATCAAGTTGGGTGGCACCGCGAGCAGAACGCTCCTCGTCCCAATCGGACTGAGGGCGTTTTTTGTCTTTTTCACCAATAAGAAAAGGAAGCGGTGACGGAACATGCTGGATATCAAATGGATTCGAAACAACCAAGATCAAGTGAAAGAAGCAGCGATTCGAAAAGGTGTAGAATGCCACGTTGAGGAACTGCTCGTAGTCGATGAGAAGAAAAGAGAATTGCTGGGCCAAGTTGATCTGCTGCGCGCAGATCGCAATCGTGCTTCGGAGCAAATCGCATCGTTAATGATGCATAGGAAAACCGCCGAGGCAGAAGGCTTGAAGGAGAAAGTCCGTGGCTGGAATCAGGGCTTAACCCTACTTGAAGCGGAATTGAACGAGTATGAACAGAGATTCAAGGAACTCATGCTGAAAATACCGAATCTAGCTTCGCCGGATACACCAATAGGTGAGAGCGATCAAGAGAATGTAGAGCTGAAGGTCATTGGAGATAAGCCAACTTTTAACTTTGAGATGAAAGATCACCTTCAGCTTGGTGAAGCGCTGAACATGATTGATGTTGCTCGKGGTGTGAAGATCGCAGGCAGCCGCAACTATTATCTCAAAGGGATGGGGCTTTATTTGCACAGGGCTGTCCAGCAGCTGGCCATAGACTTGCTAACGGATCGTGGATTCACCGTCATGGATGTACCGCTCATGGTACGGGAGGAAATACTGCTGAATGCGGCTTTCTTTCCAGCAGGCAAAGATCAAACGTATGAGCTTCCTGCGGACAACACATGGTTAGTCGGTACTTCGGAAGGTCCGTTGATTTCGTACTATGGAGGGGAGATCGTCGATCTATCGGAGGGGCCGAATCAGCTAGCTGCCGTATCGAACTGCTTCCGGAAGGAAGCGGGCTCAGCGGGAAGAGATGTACGAGGCTTATATCGAGTTCATCAATTCGCCAAAGTTGAGCAAGTGATTCTCTGCGAAAATAATACGGATGAGGCAGATCGCATGCTGCAGTTGATTACACAAAATGCCGAGGATTTACTTGCTTGTCTAGAACTGCCATACCGCATTGTAGCGGTGTGCTCGGGGGACATGGGGGCCAAAAACTACAAGCAATTCGATATTGAAACATGGATGCCTAGCCGAGGGGCATACGGTGAAACGCATTCATCGTCGAGCCTGCTGGATTTCCAAGCTAGGCGCAGTAATTTACGCTATCGGGATCCAGAAGGTGAGTTGCGTTATTGTTACACGTTGAATAATACCGCCGTTGCATCGCCGCGGATCCTTATTCCATTGCTTGAAAATCACCAACAGGCAGATGGCTCGATTTATATCCCACCTGCGTTGCGACCGTATATGCGAGGGCTGGAAGCCATTAGCGTTTAAAGAGAAAGCCCCTTATCCTAAGTGTTTCAGTAGGATAAGGGGCTTTTTGTTGAGAGCGGCGGATTTACTTTGGCTAGGATTTTCGGTGCTTACTGGCTTCCGAGCTTCTGAGCTCCMGACTACCAGAACCCCAGAACCCCAGAACCCCAGAACCCCAGAACCCCAGAACCCCAGAACCCCAGAACCCCAGAACCCCAGAACCCCAGAACCCCAGAACCCCAGAACCCCAGAACCCC
>NZ_JBFTPF010000057.1:0-35566 GCF_056398345.1 Paenibacillus sp. 01T442 | reverse complement strand
CAATAATATAATCGAAGTGATTATAGGTGTATTCCGATTCGCGAATAAAAATGTCTGGATGCTCGATAACCTTTGTTGAAGGCAGAGCCATAATATCTTGCAAAAGACTGTAATGCTTCTCGTTGGAACGAATTGTCGAAACAATACCGTCAATGATATAGACATTGTTTGGGGCCATTTCATCCTCAGAAAGCTGACTGCGAACAGTTTGTCTCAATAAAGTGGAAGAAACAAATGTCCAACGTTTATTCGCACAAACACTGCCTGCAATAATTGATTCCGTTTTGCCAACACGCGGCATGCCACGAAGTCCAACAACTTGATTGCCTTCACGTTTGAATATTTCACCCAGGAAGTCAACTAACAAGCCTAACTCGTCTCGCGTAAAGCGAAATGTTTTGCGATCGTCGGAATCGCGCTCTATATATCTGCCGTGGCGAACAGCCAAAATATCAACTAATTTTGGAGGTCTCAAAGCAGTAATAGTAATATTATCTACTTTTCTCAACATTTTACCCATTAAATCAATTTTTTCTTCATCATTTGTTTGTAGAAGCATGCCACGCGTACGATCTTCAACCCCATTAATCGTCACGATGTTAATATCCAGCATACCCATTAATGAAGCTATATCACCTAATAAACCGGGACGGTTCTTGTGAATTTTGTACTCCATATACCATTCTTTAACGTCCAATTCTTCCACCTCATCATCATCTCTGTCACTCATATCTGTAAATGAACCAGACTGTTCATGTCCATTTAATTAATTTCTACAAATTCCGCCATAATCCTTCTCAAAAACCAAACTACCCTGATATTATTTCATTTTTAGTTCCTTTAGCTCTTGCGGATTGTAATTTTGTATTCCTTTTTGCCAAGCATGCGTTTTCATCATGGCGAGCCGGTTATCAAAAATTTGTGTCCAATTCAGATCTGCGCTTAGCGCCCCGGCAAAATCCATTACGGATACACCCAAAGATTTAGCTCTCTGCAACTGATCTTCACTTACTGGGCTGTAAAAAATAACCCATGCTGCACGATGTTGATGTACTTGAAAAGTCAACTGCTGAAACCATTGGTTGTTATTATTTAGCAAAACAATGTGATCGGCTTCCTCGGAAGGCGCCCATGCAGATGGAATTGGACGCTCACTTTGCGTCACCCATTCGATAACCGCATTTTGAAACAGAAGATCTTGAATCGCCTTATTCTTCATGGTTTCCATCTGTTGCAAGTCCAATTGAAGTAAAGATGCCTGCTCATTCACGGTAATTGCGCTGCCTTCTGTAAACGGCTGACTTTGTAAAAAAGTCCATTTACCCGTTGTAAGACCTAATGCCATCTTCTCATTAGCTGAAGGGAATAGCTCATTTCCAACAACGTATATGTAATCATATGTTTTCGATTTTAGTTTCGAATCCACATTATCATCCAGTGCATTTAAATCTTTGACCCATTCATAAGCAATCGAATTTCCGTCTCGCCAATTTTTTAGAGTTTGACCTAGCACGTCTTTGGCTGATGCTGATAACCCGCTACTTGAGAGCATTAGAACAGACATTTTCTGATCGAGCAGTTCTTGCTTAATAACTGGAATTCCACGATTCCCGCAACCAGCAAGTAGTGATAATAATAAGGTTAAAATAAGTAATAATCGCGTCTTATGCATACTTGGATAATTCCTTTCCAGCTTAAAAGCATGCAAAAGCCTCCGAAAGAGGAGGCTTTCACATCATACCCTATTGAATTGTAAAACGGTTATTAACCTTTGTCTACTAATTTTACCATGAGGCGCGCAAGAGTATGCTTTTCCTGTTCATCCCCAGCATCCCACAACTCTTTGAGAACTCGTTCTTGCTCATTTTGAGGATCTACCTTATCTGCCAAAAACTCCMCAATTTGAAAAGCGAGCTTGGAGATGGTTTCATCATTCATCCCTGCATGTCCAGCCTGACTCACGCGTTCAGCCAAAAATTCTTTCCATTTGTCGAACACTTTAAGTACAGTAGCCATAGTAAGAAGCCTCCTTTGAGTTATGAGAAATGGTCATTACATACGTAATATGCGCTTCTCAAAACAGAATTATGCGTGGACTTCTCTACCATGGATACTTGTAATTAAGTAAGCCAGCCCCCGTTGGGTGAGATGATTTGACCTGTAATATAACCGGATTCAGGCAAGGCTAAGAAATAAACAAGCGATGCTACCTCATGTGGAGATGCGAGCCGTCCAACAGGTATTTCGTTGGTAATAGCATCAATCTCGTCAGCCTGGAAGCCGGCCATCATATCGGTTTGAACAGCCCCCGGTGCTACGGCATTCACCGTAACACCCGATGGAGCGAGTTCTTTGGCTAGCGCTTTCGTAAACGCATTAAGGCCACCCTTGGCCGTTGAGTATAGTACTTCACACGAAGCACCAGAGATGCCCCATATTGAGGATACGTTAATGATGCGACCATACTTTTGTTTAACCATAGCAGACATAAAAGCTTGAGTGCAAAGGAAAGAACCCTTAAGATTAACATTCATAACACGATCCCAATCTTCTTCTGTCACATCAGCTAGCATCCCATAGTGAGAAATACCTGCATTATTAACGATGATGTCTGGTACCATGTTCATTTGATCAAGCTTATCTCTCATTTTGAGAATCTGCTCATGCGATTGAATATCCGCGGATACCGTCAATACCGTTGCCCCTTGCTTCATGCAAGAACGGGCAATTTCATTGGCTGCTTCATGTGAATCCCGATAATGAATGACAATCTGCATACCTACCGCGGCGAACCGTTGGGCTATTGCAGCACCAATTCCCCTGCTAGCTCCCGTAATCAGCACGGTCTGTTCACTAAATGGTTTACCAACACTCACGATGGTTCACGACTCTGTACAATGGATACTGCGAGCTTACTCCAATCAAAATGCTCACGGAAGCGACGATTCACATCTTCAAGCGTTAGCTGTTCATAAACAGGCAAGATATCGAAGAGATCGATCCCTTTGAACCGATATTTGGTATATTCATTCGCAATGGATTCAGGTGAGTTCATCATGCGCAAGAAACTGCCAATCTTCTTCTTACGACTGCGTTCGAAAGTGACACTATCGAGTCCAGCTTCTTTCCTTTTTTCAACCTCGTCACGAATCCTTGCAATAAGCTGTTCCGGATCCTTGGTATCCCCTCCAACAATGGAGAAAGCATACCCATCACTACAGTTATACTCATGACCGAAATTATCAGAAATTAACTGATCATCATACAGTGTTTGATAAATATCAGAGCTGGAGCTAAATAAGATATCCAACATTAATTTGGTCGTTAATTCTCTTACCAGTAAAGGCTTGCCTGTCACCGCTGGTGCGGCTTCCTTGAAGCCCATTAAACATTTCGGCAAAGAAACTGGAAGTAAGATAAGCCTGCGAGCTTCCTTGACTTCGACTGGCTCTTCAGGGAAGAACCTTTGGATCTCGCCTTGTGGCGGAAAAGTTTTAGCAGCTTGATTATCTTTCACTAACGTAATAACCTCTTGAGGATCTACGCCTCCTACAACAAATAAACTCATGTTGCTCKGATGATAGAACGTGTTATAGCACTCATATAACGTCTCTTTGGTGATTTCTGCAATTGACGCAACAGTTCCGGCAATATCAATATGAATCGGATGCTTCGCATACAAAGATTCAATTAAGCCGTAATAACTTCTCCAGTCCGCATTATCCTCGTACATCTTAATCTCTTGCCCGATAATCCCTTTTTCCTTTTCAACATTCTCATCCGTAAAATAAGGGTTTTGCACGAAATTAATTAATGTCGTTAAATTTTCTAAATAGCGATCCGTCGATGAAAATAAGTAAGCAGTCCGGTCAAAACTTGTAAAGGCATTGGCCGATGCACCATTCGTAGCAAACGTTGCAAAAATGTCTCCTTCCGGTTCCTCGAACATTTTGTGCTCTAAGAAATGCGCAATACCGTCCGGTACTCGCACGACATCTTTACCATGAACTTGAAAATGATTATCAATTGACCCATATTGGGTTGTAAAAGTTGCATACGTTTTCTGGAAACCTGGTTTGKGTAACACGAACACATGCAGCCCATTATCAAGCTTTTCATGATAAATGGTTTCATCAAGATGTGGATATGGCATACTCTGCATGGTTTACTCCCCCTTCTGATCCCGTAAAAAATATATCGTGTCCAATTGCACTCGTTTCGCAACTTCTGCTATTGCCGGTATATCCACTTGCTCGACTGCAGAAATTAAACCCGCTACCGTACGCTCTTTTCCTGACAAAATGGCATTAAAATCAAACGAGATCAGCTCAAACGCTGAATCTTGTATTTCACGCAACTGATTGGAAATCATCGCTCTTGTTTGACTCCATTCAATGTCAGTGATTTCTCCCTGTTCCAAAGCTTTCAGTTGTTTACGTATGATATCCACGGCTTTCTCATAGTTAGCCATCTCAATACCGGACTGAATGGTCAAAATGCCTTTATGTCCATCAAAACGAGAAGAAGCATAATAGGCTAGACTTGCTTTCTCACGAACATTCGTAAATAATTTGGAATGCGGATATCCGCCTAGAACTCCATTATACATAAGTGCAGCCGGGTACTGATCATCGCTGTATGATAGGTTTGTACGAAGACCCATATTCAGCTTCCCTTGGTTTACATCCAATCGTTCTACGATCGTTTTCACTTCACCTGTTACGCCACGCGGCGCAGATGTGACATAGCTAGCATCAGCATTCMGCTCAATCGCGAACGATTGCTTCACAATTTCTTCAACTTCACTTAGCGTTGTGTTGCCAACAACATATATATCCATCGGTGAAGTTTGGAGCCATACTTTATATTGTTCGTAAAGCTTCTCCGCATTCATACCGTCGATATCTTCTATTTTACCCAAAGGATGCAGTCGATACGGTTCATCGCTGCACATTTCTTCCATACAACGTTCGGCAGCATAACGAATTTTATCATTAATAACCGATTCAATTCGTTTACGAAGTGTTTGCTTCTCTGCATCTACATATTTCGTGCGAAAATGTTGATCTTCTAATGCTGGACGAGTTAACGTTTCACCCACAAAATCAAGCCCTTGTTTCAGCAAAGAATCCGCTGATTTCACGAATCGATCATTGATAATGTCCATTCGTAACTGAACGATTTGGTAATCGCCTCGCTTATAAATATCAAAACCAAACCMTGCACCGTACAAATCATCTAAATACTCCCGGAATTGCTTCGTTTCAGGACGTAGCTCTGTACCTCTGCGAAGGATAAAAGGTGTTACTGCCGTACTTGTGACCGTTTCTTCATCTAATTGGCGTCCTATGTATACGGAAATGGCAAATGTTTTGAAACGATCTGTCGGTAGAACGTGTATACGGATGTGCTTCCAACTGCTGCGCTCAAATTGAATAGGCTTCAAAGGTCAGTCTCCCTTCTATGTCCGTGTGATAAATCCATTATATTCCTATACGAAGAGGAGAAGCAACCAATTGTGGTTCCTTCTCCTTGTCCAATTTACACACAGAAAATGTGTTTGCCAATTTTTTTAATTTGTTTTCTTGTCCAAATCCATTTGGACGTTGCCGTTTCTGGGTTGAAGTAATAGATGCAACCACCAGTTGGGTCCAGTCCATTCAAAGCATCCCTCACGGCTTTTTTCGATGATTCATTCGGTGTTAGCCATATTTGACCATCAGCAACAGCGGTGAAAGCACCTGGTTGAAAAATAACACCAGAAACYGTGTTCGGAAAACTTGCCGATTTCACTCGATTTAAAATTACTGCCGCTACAGCAACTTGTCCAATGAATGGTTCACCACGCGCTTCACCATTGACAGCATTAGCCATTAAGTTAATATCCTGTTCCGAATAACCAAGATTGTTGGAGGGCGTTAGATTGGCAGGTGTATTCGTACCTGTACCATTATTGTTAGCTCCCTGATTGTTATTCGCTGTTTCTGGTGCTGAAGGTTTCCAACTCTTTGTTGCTTCCCATAACTTTAATTTGGTTTTCGGTCCAACAATACCATCTACCGTCATGCCAAACTCACCTTGGAATCGCTTCACTGCTGTTAATGTCTTGTACCCATAGTCGCCGTCGATACCGCCATTATAAAAGCCAATGAATTTCAGCCTACCTTGAAGTTCATATACATCTGATCCAGTGGCGCCATAGCGTACTTCATTCTTACTAAATGTTTCTTCCGTCGGCGGATTGAATTTGCCCTTCAATTGAAAAGAAACTACCAAGACAAATACGATACAAAATGTAATGACAATTAGTCGTTTATTCATTCCCCTTCTCAACCTCACTTTTCAAATTACAACCTTTTCTTGCTTATTATGAGAAAGTGAGTCCATGATTATACAAATAAAACACTCCCCTAAGGGAGTGTTTGTCTAAAATGGATTATGAGCTAATCCGGTTATGATGATATTGTTCAAGAGAGATCAGTACTTCACGCGGTTTACTGCCTTCATAAGGGCCAACAACCCCTTTAGCTTCCATTGCATCGACAAGCCTAGCAGCACGTGTATAACCGACTCTCATTCGCCGTTGAAGTAAGGATACAGATGCTTGCTTCGCTTCCAAAACAATTTGAACGGCTTGATCGTACAGCTCGTCCTCAAATTCATTCTGCTGCTCTGGCATTTCTTCAACCTGTGGTACGAGTTCCTCCCGATAATTTGCTTGTTCCTGTGTTCGTACGAACCCAACAACCTGTTCAACTTCACCATCCGAGAGGAATGCCCCTTGGATACGTACAGGCTTGGATGCACCAACTGGCAAGTACAGCATATCACCACGACCTAGTAATTTCTCCGCTCCTACCATATCCAAAATCGTGCGTGAATCCACTTGCGAAGAAACACCAAAAGCGATACGGGATGGAATGTTAGCCTTGATAACACCAGTAATAACGTCAACGGAGGGACGTTGTGTCGCAATAATTAAGTGAATTCCCGCAGCCCGTGCCATCTGAGCAAGACGACAGATGGAATCCTCGACGTCATTAGCTGCTACCATCATGAGATCTGCTAACTCATCCACGATAATCACATAGTAAGGCAGCGGCGGTGCAGTGCCACTCTCTGTCAACATCGCGTTATAGCCTTCAATATTTCGTGTCCCGCTCTTGGAGAATAGCTCATAGCGTTTCTCCATCTCGACAACGATTTTCTTGAGCGCTAGAGATGCTCGCCGCGGATCCGTAACTACAGGTGCTAATAGATGCGGAATGCCATTATACACATTCAACTCAACCATTTTCGGATCGATCATTAAGAACTTCACTTCATTTGGCTTTGCTTTATACAAAATGCTAGTGATAATCCCATTGATACAAACCGATTTACCAGATCCGGTTGCACCAGCRACTAGTAAATGGGGCATCCTTGCCAGATTCCCAACAATCGGTTGACCCGAAATATCTCGTCCAAGAACTACGGATAGTCGTGAGCTAGACTCCTGAAAAGCAGTCGTTTCCATGACTTCTCGCATCGTAACAATGGAAACTTCTAAGTTTGGCACCTCGATACCTATCGCAGATTTTCCTGGTATAGGTGCTTCCATCCGAATATCCTTTGCTGCAAGTGCTAGTGCAATATCGTCGGTTAAAGAAACAATTCTGCTAACCTTCACACCCACATCAGGTTGGATTTCATAGCGCGTTACCGCAGGACCTCTTACTACCTCGAGAACCTTTGCTCGAACTCCGAAGCTCTCTAATGTTGCTTCAAGCTTTCTTGCATTGGCTTTGTAATCCGCCATTTCGCTTCCTTTGCCTAGGGCTGGCCTTGCTAATAAATCAAGCGAAGGTATTTCATATGGACGAGTCACAATGACAGGAGCATCTTGAAACTCAATTGTGACTGGCTCATTCTCATCTCCATCCACACTAGTTGGAACTGTTGTTGTACTATTGGCTACTGAAGGAGTTGCAGGTCTAACAACTTGTTGTGCTTCTTGAATAACTTGTTCTTGAAAATCACGAATAATCGGTGCTCCAGCAGGTTCATCTGTATTATGTATTGGTTCAGCCGTTGGATGTACAGGGTTCGAGTAAACAACTTCCTCCCCGGCCACATCAGCTTCGCCCTCTGACAAATTATCCTCGATATCATCCCGTTCTCTTGCCGCAGATTTCTTCCGGTTCTCCTTAATTGGTCGGAGGAGCTCCATAAACAAAGGCGTTTTCTTCGCCCGCTTAACTGGTTGAAACACTTCTTCATCAAATTCATCATCAACCGGTACGTAGGCCGGCTTCTTCACCTTAGCAGGCGCACTTCCCGCTGATGCAGCCTGAGCCTGCGGCCCACGACCATCTCGGTCCTGTAGCCATTCTTTCATTCTGTCTTTAAAATTTTGTCCTACATTACTGAAACGACCCTTCACGATATTACCTAGATCCACATAAGAAACACCTGTCGCTAGAATAAAACCCATAACAAAAAGCATATATTGGATTAATCTGGCTCCAAGGTAATCGAATAGGAAATAGAGGATGCTGTATAAAAAAGCGCCTACCATTCCTCCACCAATACCATGTTCTAAGGCTGCTCTTCCAGCTTCTGTAGGGTGCAATCCCTCCAGCATGGCAGACCATGTCGAAGAAATGACTTTACCCGATGTAAAATCGTTGTTTGGATACAGCTGAGCAAATAAATCAATATGATTCTTGATTAATAAGCCAAGAATGAACAACAAAATGCCCGCTTTCTTGGGAGTAACCATTTGTGGCCAAGCTCGTTTGATCATTGCGTATAAGGCCACGTAAATGAAAATAAGTGGTATAAGTGAATACCAAGTCCCCACAAAAAAACGAAACAAATAAATCAAAGAATTTCCGACATGACCTTGATGTGCAAKGGCAATGACCGAGAAAATCAAGATGAGGATTCCATACAGCTCGAATAATAAGCTGGTTTTTACAGCCTTCGTCTTTTTCCTGCGTTTCGCCAAGATTGTCACCCCCAAGTCCACATTATACCATATTTGACTCGAGGGATGATACGGGAACAAGTCCTAACGAGCTGAATTGACTGCCAGCTGAGGTTGATAGGAAATGATGCTGCCAGGCGTATAAAGTTCATTCAAATAATCTTGTGGATTACAGCTATACAACCTTACAATACGTGCTTGATAGCCACTTAACGGCTCAATTTGCATCATGAAACCATCTACTTCAACCTCTAAGTATTGTGGGCTAAACGCATCGAAACCTTCAAATATAACCTCCATCGGAATCACGGAATAATGGATCACTGAACAAGCCCCCCAGAGTTCGCCACTTTCTTCGCTTCGATCCGGCTGTTCAGTTCACGAATGGCATCGCCGATGCCACCTACTTGATTGATTAATCCATATTTAACAGCATCAATACCAATTACCGTTGTGCCGATATCTCTCGTAAGTTCACCTGTCTTAAACATCAACTCTTTAAACTTCTCTTCCGTTACGTTAGAATGTTTCGTTACGAACCTTACAACACGTTCTTGCATTTTATCTAAATATTCAAAGGTCTGAGGTACTCCGATCACCAAGCCATTCATTCGAATCGGATGAATTGTCATGGTCGCTGTTTCTGCGATGATCGAATAGTCAGCAGATACGGCGATTGGAACGCCAATACTATGTCCGCCACCTAAGACTAATGCAATCGTTGGTTTCGATAACGTCGCGACCATTTCAGCAATAGCTAAACCAGCCTCCACATCGCCCCCTACAGTGTTTAATATGATCATGACACCTTCAATTTTGGAATTCTGCTCGGCGGCTACAAGTTGAGGAATCAGATGTTCATACTTGGTCGTTTTATTCTGAGGTGGGAGCACTATATGTCCCTCTATCTGTCCTATTATCGTTAGACAAAAAATATTGGATTCACCAGAAACTGTGTTCGTTTGTCCTAATTGCTGGATATTTTCGAGAACGGCATTTTTCTTGACTTCCTCTGTTACCGGTTCTTGTTCCTGTTCTTTCGAGCCTGGTGCTGATGCCACTTCATAATCCCCTTTCAAATTAAGCTACAAAGACAAGTTGTTCAAGATCTCCCATAGTATGAATAAACTTGTATACTTTCATGCATACTTCACTGTGCTGCAACAAGAAAAAGCTCCCTCCAATTGGAGAGAGCTTTACTATTTGCATAGGCTCAAGTGACTTGTTCGAGTACCTAAACTTCCATAATGATAGGAAGAATCATTGGTCTTCTTCTGGTTTGTTCATATAAAAAGCGTCCGAGAACATCTTTCACATTTGTTTTTAAAGATGCCCATTCATTTACATTTTCATTCATAAGTTTTGTTAACGTATTTGTAACGATTCGATTGGCTTCTTCAAGAAGTCCTTCGGATTCACGAACATAAACAAATCCGCGTGAAATAATATCTGGGCCGGACAAAATTTTGCCATCTTGCTTACTAAGTGTAACCACGACAACAAGAATTCCATCTTGCGACAGTAATTTACGGTCACGCAACACGATATTGCCTACATCCCCTACACCTAGTCCATCAATTAGGATGTTGCCGCTTTGAACTTTCGATCCTTTGCGTGCAGCCCCATTTTGAATTTCTACCGTATCACCAATATCGCACATGAAAATGTCTTCTTTAGGAATGCCGACAGTTTCGGCAAGGATAGCGTGTTGACGCAGCATGCGATATTCGCCATGAATTGGAATAAAGTATTTAGGCTTCATCAGGTTAAGCATTAACTTTAATTCTTCCTGACTACCGTGACCTGAAACGTGAACACCAGTTACTGATCCTGGTCCATAAATCACGTGGGCACCGATGCGCATAAGCTCATCAACCGTTCTGCCAACGTAACGCTCATTTCCTGGAATCGGAGTTGCCGCAATAATAACCGTATCCCCTGGTAAAATATCAATTTTACGATGGGTTGAACGTKCCATTCTTGTTAGTGCAGACATCGGTTCGCCTTGGCTACCCGTAGAAAGGATAACTACACGATCAGCTGCAAGCTTATTAACTTCCTCTGGCTCAATCAACATGCCATCTGGAATGTGCAAGTAGCCTAATTCGCTAGCAATCGAAACCACGTTGACCATACTGCGACCAATTACTGTCACTTTGCGATTCGTTGCAGCAGCTGCATCAAACACCTGTTKGACACGGTGAATATTCGATGCAAATGTCGCAATGATAACTCTTTGCTTCGCTTTACGAAACACTTCTTCAATCTCAATCCCTACACCGCGCTCAGAGCCCGTGTAGCCAGGACGTTCTGCATTCGTACTGTCTGAAAGCAAGGCAAGAACGCCTTTCTTTCCGATCTCAGCCATACGATGCAAATCTGCGTATTGCTCATTAACTGGAGTCTGATCAAACTTAAAATCTCCCGTATGAACAACAACACCTTCTGGCGTATCAAGTGCGACACCCACAGAATCCGGAATACTATGATTGGTCTTGAAGAAAGTGGCCGTAAGAACGCCAAGGGGAAGAACAGATTCCGAATTGATTAGAATTCGATTCGTCGTTCCGAGCAAGT
Organism: Paenibacillus sp. 01T442; assembly: GCF_056398345.1. Classification (NCBI taxonomy): domain Bacteria; kingdom Bacillati; phylum Bacillota; class Bacilli; order Caryophanales; family Paenibacillaceae; genus Paenibacillus; species Paenibacillus sp. 01T442. Next base: position 24,021 of record NZ_JBFTPF010000057.1, on the reverse strand, counting down.
TCGCTTCCTTCAGCTTAGCTTCAATAAGTCCCATCGTTAACTTCGTAGCATAAAGAGGAACATTAAGGTGTTTAAGCACGTAAGGTAAGCCACCAATGTGATCCTCATGGCCGTGAGTGATGATGATGCCGCGTACTTTATCCCGATTCTCTGTTAAGTACCCGATATCTGGGATGACAATGTCAATTCCGAGCATGTCCTCCTCTGGAAATTTCAAACCACTGTCAATGACAATAATGTCGTTCGCATACTGAACGCAATACATATTTTTTCCGATTTCGCCCACGCCGCCAAGAGCGAAGATCAAAAGTTTATCAATATTTTTTTTGGACAAGAATATACCTCCTTCATAGATTGGACGACGAATTTTAAATGAAAAAACCGAACTAGTCACTTGCAACCATTATACATGAAAAAAAACAGCAAATACAAGTTAATACTGAATACGTTTAGATTTCCCAAAAAAAGAAAACCGATGCCGGAAGCACCGATTCATTAGGCATGATCATACAAAAAGTGATTGAATGAATTGTCCTTCTTGCTCGGATACACGAACTAACGGAAGTCGAACGCCGCCTGTTTCAATCCCCTTAAGTGCCAAAGCATGCTTAATTGGCGCAGGGCTCGGTGCACAAAAGATACCAGTGAATACAGGATGAAGCTTACGATGAAGCTCAGCAGCTTGCTGAATGTTGCCTTCTAGATAATACTTTATCATAGTTTGCATTTCTTTTCCAATCACATGACTCGCTACGCTGATAATCCCTTCACATCCAATAGCTAAAGAAGGCAAAGTATTACTATCATCTCCACTATATACGAGGAAATTAGGGGCAGCATGTGTAAGTATACGTGTCATTTGATCCGTATTCGAGCAATCTTTGGTCGCCACGATATTCGGTATTTGGGAAAGACGAATCGTTGTATCCGCATCCAGGTTCACACCTGTACGGCCAGGCACATTATAAAGCACGACAGGTGTATGAACAGCCTCTGCTATTGCTTTGAAATGTTGATACAAACCCTCCTGTGAAGGACGGTTGTAATAAGGAGCAACTAGAAGTAAAGCATCTACGCCAATCTTCTCTACTTTACGCGAAAAAGCAATTGTATGGATAGTGTCGTTGCTTCCTGTACCTGCAATGATTTTGCAACGCCCAGCCGCTACACGAACGGAAAGTTCAATAAGTCGCAACTTTTCATCTTCTGATAACGTTGGCGACTCCCCTGTCGTACCACAAATCACAAGGCTATCCGAATGTTGTTCTTCAATTAAATAATTAATTAATGGCTCTACTTGATCCCAGTTGACCTGCAACTGATCATCAAATGGAGTAACCATTGCCGTGACTACTCTTCCAAAACTCACTTGGTACGCCTCCTGACTTTCTTGATTTATTTAAACAAATTAAATTTCCGATGAAGTGCACGCACTGACTTGATCATATCGACACCTTGGACAAGCACCCAAATGGTTGTATTCGAATCAGCTGATTGCAAAATTCGGATATCTTCCACGGTTAATGCTTCAACAATATGCGCCATAATACCTGGTACGCCATTCATTCCGCCACCAATCACGGACACTTTCGCACAGCCACTCGTAAACTTGGGCTCGTAACCCTGCGCTTTAAGTAATTGAACTGCACGTTCAGCTTCATGATCAAAGACCGTATATACAACGCCTGAAGGGTTCACATTAATAAAATCAACACTAATCTGATGCTGAGCCATCGTTTTGAATACACGAAGCTGAAGATCAAATTCGCCATCAACGGCAGCAACCTGGATCTGTGTAATATTCGTAAAATGAGCAATCCCCGTAACAAAGCGATCTTTAACATGGTTAATATCTGTCGAGGTGTTGTCAGAAGCGGTGACTAGCGTTCCTTCTTCCTTGGTGAAAGTTGATCTCACACGAATAGGAATATTCGCTTGCATGGCAACTTCTACAGCTCGTGGATGAATGACTTTGGCACCATTGTGTGCCATATTACAAATTTCACTAAAGCTCACACGTTGTAACGGTTTAGCATCTTCAACGATTCTTGGATCCGCTGTCAAAATACCATTAACATCTGTGAAGATATCCACAATTTCTGCTTTGAGAGCGGCACCAAGTGCTGTTGCTGATGTGTCACTGCCCCCGCGGCCTAATGTAGTCATCTCATCATTGCTTGTTTTCCCTTGAAACCCAGTGACAATGACAACCTGATCTTGCTCTAACAATTCAAGAATCCGATTAGGCTTCATCGCAATGATCTGAGCATTACCATGATTCTCATTCGTGATCAGACCAGCTTGCCCACCCGTCAAAACTGTAGATCGAATTCCTGTTTTGTTCAATAAACTACACAAAAGTACGGCAGATATTAATTCTCCGCATCCCATTAACATATCGAGTTCCCGTGCGGGCAGCCCCTCCCCATTCTTCCGAACGAGGTCTAAGAGCGTGTCAGTCGCATAGGGTTCCCCTTTTCTTCCCATCGCAGAAACAACAACAACTAGTTTATAATGTTGAATTAGTGCGTCTTGAATATGTCCAATAACGTGTTCTCTAGCTTGTGCGGTGGAAAGTGAAGTACCTCCGAATTTCTGGACAAGAATTCGCATGAGTTCCCCCCATTTTCACTGCTCAAATAAGCAGTTTGCTGATTATTGTTGCTCTATAGCAATATATTCAGCAATTTRCACGGCATTCCAAGCAGCACCTTTTAACAAATTATCTGAAACAATCCACATGTTAAGCGCTTTAGGGTTGCTTAAATCACGGCGCACACGCCCTACGAAAGTTTCAAGCTTACCTGCAGCATCAGTAGCAAGTGGATATTGTTGTTCTGCCGGATTATCAACGAGTACAATTCCAGGAGCATTTGCGAGTAGTGTTCTCACGTCTTCCATGTCGAAATCTTCTTTCAATTCTACATAGACGGATTCAGAATGCCCGTAAACTACTGGAATGCGCACGCATGTAGCTGTGACCTCAATGGACTCATCGCCCATAATTTTTTTCGTTTCAAGAATCATTTTCATTTCTTCATTTGTAAATCCATTATCTAGAAATTTGTCAATTTGCGGAATAGCATTGAAAGCAATCTGATGCTTTACTGGCAAGGAGCCAACTGGTAAAATATCTGGTTTTGCCTCATTACCTGCTAGTACTTCTTTGGACTGTCTAAGCATTTCATTAATGGCTTTAGCTCCAGCACCAGAAACAGCTTGGTACGTGGAAACGATAATACGTGAAATCCCATAACGGTCATATAGAGGCTTAAGCGCTGCAACCATTTGGATCGTAGAACAATTCGGGTTCGCAATAATCCCTTTATGTTCATTGATTTTCTCAACATTCACTTCAGGAACAACAAGTGGTGTGTCTGGGTCCATTCGGTATGCACTTGTATTGTCAATACAAATCGCGCCCGCTTCTACTGCATGCGGAGCCAATGCTTTCGTAACATCGCCACCTGCACTAAAGAGCGCAAGATCAACACCTTGAAAGCTATCCGGAGTTGCTTCTTGCACAACTACTTCTTGGCCTTTAAAGGCAATCTTTACACCTGCAGAACGAGCAGAAGAGAGTAATTTCAATTCCTTGATGGGGAAATTCCGTGCTTCTAGTAGACGGATGATTTGCTCGCCGACAGCGCCTGTAGCGCCTACAACTGCAACGTTGAAAAGCTTCTGGTTGGACATATGCTGGTTTCTCCCCCTCAAGTTGACATCTATCTGTTAGTATTGAAATCTCTCAATAATCATGGGCTGCAATTGTTTACCTTCCAGCGCAGCTTCACAAGCTTCCATAATCAAGTCCATCCGGGCCACCAACGAATTTGGTTTAGCTCCTGGTGCATCTTGACCGTAAGGCACAAAGTAAATATTCTTGGTAATCAAAAGTTTCGCAATATTCATTGCATTTAAACCCAATCCATCATTCGTTGAAATTGCTAATACGAGCGGTCTCAAGTTTCTCATTTGTGCTTTAGCTGCCATAAGAACGGGACTTTCTGTCATCGCATTTGCTAGTTTACTAGTTGTATTACCCGTACAAGGAGCAATCACCATCACATCCAATAACTTGGATGGACCTAGCGGTTCTGCATCAACAATGGTAGAAATAATTTCATTACCCGTAATATCTTTCAGCATTTGCTGCCAGTCAGCAGACTTACCAAAACGTGTGTCTGTCGTCATAATTGTATTCGATACAATCGGAATGACACGAGCACCCGCATCTACAAATCTCTTAATTTGAGGCATGACCTCTTCAAGTGTACAGTGAGAACCGGTTAATGCATAACCGACTGTTTTCCCTTGCCAATTCATTCCACATCGCTCCTGTCTTTGAAGTCTTCCTCGATCAGCTGACTTAAGGTGTTAGCCATAATACGGCCAGCTGTTTTGGGGGCGACGATTCCAGGTAAACCGGGCGCTAGCATCGCTTTAATGCCTCTCTTCTCGGCAAATCGAAAATCCGTTCCACCGGGTTTTGAAGCTAAATCGATAATAAGCGCGCGATGTGGGATATTGGTAATAACTTGCGCTGTGACTATCATAGTCGGAATTGTGTTAAAAAGCAAGTCAATATTCCCCACTTCCGGGTACAGATCCTTCGTATAAAAAGGCTGAAAACCCATCTCCCACGCCCTTGCATAATGCTCCGGTTTCCTGACGCCAACCTTGACGGTTGCCCCTAATCCTTGCAAAGTTTTGGCCATTGTGAACCCTGTTCGACCAAAACCCAAAACCATACAAACGGATCCATGAATTGTAATATCGGTGTTCTGGATGGCCATCATAAGCGCACCCTCTGCAGTTGGAATCGAGTTATAAATGGCTATGTCATCACGATCTAATAACTCTACAAGCCCAATGTCATGTGTTGAAACGATCTTCTTCAAATAGCTCTTCGCCATACCTGTATATACCTTGGCATGTTTCGGCAATGAAGCTATATGCTCATCTGTCAAAATCATCTCTTCACTTGAGAAAATAGATTCCACTTGTCCTGTCTCATCCGTACCTACAACTGGCAATATAAGTGCATCCACATGCCMAAACAACTCCGGATCTAACTTCACATTCGTAACACCGTGAAATTGCCTGCCGAGATTGTCAAATCCGAGTAATATAACGGTAGCGTCTAACTCAGTAAATTTCTGAATTACTTCAAGTTGCCGGGCGTCTCCCCCCATAATAGCAACCGAAATCCCAGTAAGCATTCTTGCTTACACCCCTTCCTCGGTCCGTTTCGATACGTTATAGTATGCGTTCGCCTAAGGATGGGTGACTTCCGACTTTGCATCCGCTGAAACAAGTAAGAACCCCTTCCTAAGAAGAGGTTCTTTCTTATTCGCCTTATGTAGCCGGCAGTATTAGCGCCCTGTATGGCCGAAGCCACCTGAACCACGTACCGTTTCTGACAACTCATTGACAACGGTCAAATGAATTTGTGGTACACGCTGGAATACCATCTGAGCGATGCGTTCATTCCGCTGAATAACGAATGGCTCTTGACCAAGATTAATCAGCAATACTTTAACCTCACCGCGATAATCTGCATCAATGGTTCCCGGTGAATTAAGCGTTGTAATACCGTGTTTATAAGCAAGCCCGCTTCTAGGGCGAATCTGTGCTTCTAGCTCAGGCGGCATGCTTAGCGCGAAACCAGTTGGAATCAATTGACGCTCACCAGGTGCGAGTACAATTGGCTCTTTAACTGCAGCATGCAAATCATAGCCGCTAGCTGCTTCAGACATTTTCTGAGGTAAGAGAATATCTTCTTGACCTTCGATTCTTTTCATTTGTACTTCATAATCAAAGAKAGACAAGCTGATCCCTCCTGAAACCGCTAATGACATCATCCGCATTTCCGACCATGGACAGAGCAAACGGAGTTGCAAATAAAGTTTTCGTCAGTTGGCGAATATGATCCATGTTCACACTTTCAATACGCTCAATCATTTCATCCAAACTATAATGCTTACCTGTCATCAATTCATTTTTACCAAAACGGTTCATCCTGCTGCTCGTGCTTTCTAAACTCAGAATAAGGCTGCCTTTCAGCTGCTCTTTCCCCTTCTTAAGTTCATTATCTGTCATTCCGTTTACGGCAATATCATGAAGCAGCTCCATCGTCACTTTCAATACTTCTTCCGTTTGCTTAGGCGCCGTTCCTGTATAAATGGTAAACATTCCGCTATCAATATGAGAAGAGTGATAGGAATATACGGAATAGGCTAAGCCACGTTTCTCCCGAATTTCTTGGAACAGTCTTGAGCTCATACCGCCACCAATGGCATTATTCAATAAAACCATCGGATACAAATTCTCCTCTTGCAACGACAATCCAGGTAACGACAAACAAATATGGTTTTGTTCTGTTTTCTTCGCATGGAAAATCAGCTCGCTTAGGAAATCTGGTGCATCATAGCTTGTTTCAACTCCTGACTGGGAGAAGTCGCCGAAATGCTTTTCAATTAATTCCTTTACACTATCATCAATATTACCAGCGATACTCAACACGGTATTCTCTGTATTGTAATTTTGTTTGAGATAAGAACGAAGATCTTCTGACTTCATTTTGGACAAATTGTCTTGCGTGCCTAGAATTGTATACCCCAGAGCATGGTTGCCATATGAAGCTTTGGCTAACAAGTCATGAACGAGATCATCCGGTGTATCTTCATACATGGAAATTTCTTCGTAAATAACGTTCTTCTCTTTTTCAAGCTCACCTTCATCAAAGGTTGAATGAAAGAACATATCCGAAAGTACATCCATCGCTAAAGGTAAATGTTCATCGAGTACTTTGGCATAATAGCACGTATATTCTTTGGACGTGAAGGCATTCACATTCCCGCCGATGCCATCAAAGATTTCTGCGATATCTTTCGCCGAATGACGTTCCGTACCTTTGAACAACATGTGCTCGATAAAGTGTGAAATACCATTGTTCGTTTGCGACTCATTGCGTGAGCCTGTTTTTACCCAAATCCCGAATGTTACTGATCGAAATGTGGGGATTTGTTCCATAACCACTCTCAAGCCATTATGTAAGCGATATTTGATCACCAAGGTTCCTCCTCGAAATGGTACACCTAAAAGTCCAATTCTCCTATTATACTTCCTCAGTCTAACAAAAATGTGCCTAGGACTCAAATTAGCAGCAGTAAATCATGACTAATTCGTGATTTGCCCCTGTCCGGTGATCCTTTTTGAGGAAAGAAGGTTAGATACGGTACCTAATACCAACCCTTTTTTCTTAATCAGATTAATCATTCCTGGCAGCGCATCACGTGACGAAACGGTTGGGTGCATCAAGATAAGTGTGCCAGGTTCAACATTGCTGGAGAGTCGTTCGAGAATACGACCTGCTCCTGGATTTTTCCAATCTATCGTATCAAAAGTCCACAACACCGTTTGCAGCTTAAATTCTGAAGCAACTTGAATCGTTTCTTGATTGAAGTATCCGGATGGTGGAGCAAATAATGAGTTTCTAACACCGAGTTGCTTCAGCAAATCTTCTGTTTTCGAAATCTCCTCTACCGCTTTACTCCGTGAGATCGTGCGCATGTCTTTATGTGAGTAAGCGTGATTCGATACTTCGTGACCTTCGCTTAGAATAAGTTTAGCCATTTCAGTATTTTTCTTTAACCAAGAACCATCAAAAAAGAATGTCGCGTGGACATTTTCCTTACGTAACGTTTCTAACATACTAGGCAAGTATTCATTGCCCCATGCGACATTAATCATAAATGAAACCATTGGTTTCTTCGAATTACCTTTAAATACTGGATTGGGACCAAGGTCGTCTAATTGAATTTGCGGCTCTATTTCCTTCATCACATAATTAATTTGATTTGGTGTCAATTGATGCTCTGCCAACTTCAGAGTCTCCTCAATGTCCACTTCAAGACCATTATAACCAGGGATAGCTTTCCATACGGAATCTACTTTTGCATTAATTGGAGCGACCTTTCGGTTTTCTGCCTCTTTGGTTATCGTATCTAGTAAGGTAGATTTTTGGGAAGAAGCAAAAACTGGACGTACGTCATTCCTTGTTCCAACATGCGCACTATCATCTTGAAGCTGATTAATTTTCACACTTTGTATGTAGGTTTCTACACTTGGGATCGCATTCACACTGAATAGAACCATAGCAAAAAAACTCCCAAGCAACATCCATTTTTTGTGGAGCATACACAGGTCCCCTTTCTTCATCTCCTGATTGTATGAAGGTTGGGACAAGAGTAGAACCACTGCATGTCCTCGCAAGTGTGAAAAGCAAAAAAGAGACAGATAGATCTGACTCTTTATCCTGAACTATGAATGAAACGCACTCACGATCTACGATTCTCTAGCTTTGTGCAGAGACCTGTGAAGTTAACGTTGCTTTGCGTGAAAGATTTACTCTTCCTTGTTGATCAATCTCTGTAACTTTAACAGTAATTTGATCACCAATGTTCACAACGTCTTCTACTTTCGCTACACGCTCAGTAGAAATTTGTGAAATGTGTACGAGACCTTCTTTACCAGGTAGAATTTCAACGAATGCGCCGAATTTCTCTACGCGTTTCACTGTACCAAGGTAAGTTTCGCCAACGATGACTTCACGTACGATACCTTCAATAATGGAACGAGCTTTCTCATTCATTTCTTGATTCGACGATGCAATGAATACGCGGCCGTCTTGCTCAATGTCGATCTTCACGCCAGTTTCTTCAATAATTTTATTGATGATTTTACCGCCCGCTCCAATGACATCACGGATTTTATCCGGGTTGATGTTCATTGTGAGAATTTTAGGCGCATATTTTGAAAGATTTTTGTTTGGTGTAGAAATACGTGATACCATTTTGCTCAAAATATGCAAGCGGCCTTCTTTGGCTTGTTGCAACGATTGTTGCAAAATGCTGCGGTCGATGCCGTCAATTTTGATATCCATTTGTAGTGCTGTGATGCCTTCTGCAGTACCTGCAACTTTAAAGTCCATATCGCCTAGGTGATCTTCCATACCTTGAATATCGGACAAAATGGAGAAATGATCGCCGTCTTTGATTAGACCCATTGCAATACCTGCAACTGGCGCTTTAATCGGAACCCCAGCATCCATAAGTGCAAGAATACTTGCACAAATACTTGCTTGAGAAGTCGAACCGTTCGATTCCAACACTTCAGACACAAGACGTATTGTGTAAGGGAACTCAATTTCATTCGGGATAATCGCCTCAATAGCTCGCTCACCTAATGCACCATGTCCAATTTCACGACGACCTGGAGGACGCAATGGTCTCGCTTCCCCAACGCTGAATGGCGGGAAGTTATAATGATGCATGAAACGTTTCGTTTCAGTCAGATCTAAACCGTCCAAGATTTGAACATCACCAAGCGCACCTAATGTACAAATACTAAGAGCTTGCGTTTGTCCACGTGTGAACAAACCGGAACCGTGCGTGCGCGGCAACAAGTTAACATCGCACTCAATTGGACGAATTTCTTCTGGTTTACGTCCATCTGGTCTTACTTTATCATGCGTGATTAAGCGGCGTACTTCCTCTTTCACGATATCATAAAGTGTTTCTTTCACATCACCTAGAAGACCAGGTGTTTCTACATATAAAGCTGTGAAATGCCCAACAGCATCTGCATTGACAACATCGATCGCTTCTTGACGAGCATGTTTCTCAGGAATTTTGATCGCATCCACTAATCTTGCTTGAGCAAATTCACGCACCGCGCTATTCACTTCAGCATCAACAGCATGGAGTTTAACTTCCATTTTCGGCTTACCTACTTGCTCAACCAATTCCTCGATAATCGCAACTATCTTACGAATTTCATCATGACCAAACATGATCGCTTCAAGGACAACTTCCTCTGAAACTTCTTTCGCTCCAGCTTCAACCATCATAATCGCATCTTTGGTACCAGCTACAGTTAAGTGAAGATCGCTCTTCTCTGCAATTTCACCAGTTGGATTGATAACGAATTGTCCATCAACACGTCCAACAATCACGCCACCAACAGGTCCGTTAAAAGGAACATCAGAGATCGCAAGTGCAGCAGAAGTACCGATCATTGCAGCCATTTCAGGTGGGCACTCTTGATCAACGCTCATGACGATCGACACGATTTGAACATCATTACGGAAGCCTTCTGGGAAAAGTGGACGAATCGGACGATCCGTCAAACGGCTCGCAAGAATAGCTTTCTCACTAGGACGTCCTTCACGCTTGATAAAACCACCAGGAATTTTACCTACCGCGTATAATCTTTCTTCATAATTCACAGTTAACGGAAAGAAATCTAAATCTTTCGGTCCGCTGGAAGCCGTTACTGTACTAAGCACAACCGTGTCGCCATAACGAACAGTTACAGCTGCATTGGCTTGTTTGGCTAGTCGGCCTGTTTCAAGAATGAACGGCTTACCGCCAAGTTCCATTTGTACCCTTGTCTCCATAAAATCCTCCTAAGGCATGGTTTGAATTTCAAAATATGTGTTTGATAAACATGTACAGAAATCATAAGATCCAGAGACCAATCTGAATCTGCTCCGTATGTATGCAAATAGACAAGCTATGGAGTTATCCTCTATTTCTGCGTTATGTCTAGTATTTCCTTCTTTTCCTGTTTTAAAAATACAAGAAAAAGCAACCATTTGCTGCTCTCTGCCAGAGCTTTATCAAGCCTAGCAAAGGAGCAACAGGTTGCTTCTCATTGTCGGTTTTATCGACGCAAACCAAGCTTTGCAATCAAAGCACTATAGCGGCTTACATCTTTGTTTTTAACATATGCTAGCAACTTACGACGTTGTCCAACCATTTTAAGCAAACCACGACGGGAGTGGTGATCTTTCTTGTGTGTACGAAGGTGGTCTGTAAGGTTAACAATGTTTTCTGTAAGGATTGCTACTTGTACCTCAGGTGAACCTGTGTCGGTATCGTGTACCTTGTGAGTTTGAATCAGTTGCGTTTTGCGCTCTTGCGTAATTGCCATAATCGTTCATCTCCTAAATTCTATTAGTATCCCCGCTAGCCTAGAAAGCGCCGATGAAAACGTCAATCCAAGCTAAGGTTCATGCCAAACGAACAAGTCCATTCGACAACGTTATTCAGTATATCACAATTGACTAGTAGAAGTAAATGTAGGATTAAGTCTCTAACGTCAATTTCTGTCTTGCTTCAGCTGTATCAAGCTTTATTTGAGCAACTAATTCTTCTAGTGAAGTGAATTTACGTTCGGGTCTAAGAAAAGCGATAAGCTCAACCAGAACGGTTTCTCCATATATTTGCTCAGAAAATTCAAATAAATGCGCTTCAAATGATGGTTTGAGTTCTCCTGTCTCAAATGTTGGTTTCACACCAATATTCATGACACCTTGATAAACTTCCCCGCGGACGGTTGCTTTTATTGCGTAGACTCCGTTCGTCGGACTGACATACGGTTCTTCTAGTTGGAGATTCGCTGTAGGAAAACCAAGGGTTCTCCCTCTCTTCGCCCCATCTACTACAGTACCACTTATGCTATAGGGACGTCCTAACAGCCTAGTCACAGTTTCCAATTCTCCAACCTGCAATGCTTCACGTATACGCGTACTGCTCACTTTTTCACCATTCATATGAAAAGGTCTCACCACTTCAACAGAAAATTTCCCGTGACTCAACTCACAGAGTGAATCCGGAGTACCTTTACCTTGAAATCCAAAGGTAAAATCAAAACCACATATGACACTATCCACGCCAAGACGATCAAGGACTTGATCGACGAATTGTTCCGGAGAMAGTCGCATGAGCGAGGCATCAAACGTTACGATGTAAGCATGATTGATGCCCATGCTTTCAAAGATCTCCATCTTCTTCTTCGTGGGAGTCAACGACTCCACATATTTATCTTGCCCCATTACAGCCCTAGGATGGGGATAGAAGGTCATGATGGCAGAGTTTAGTCCAAGGTTCTTAGCCGTTAGCTTTGCCCGTCCTATTACCTCTTGGTGTCCTAAATGTACACCATCGAAGTCACCAATGGCCACCACTTGTTTCCCTACAAACTGTGTTAGCTGATCCAAATCCATCGGATATGATATTGGTATTATTTGCATAAAAGTTCGTTCACCTACCCATTTCAACCCGTCCCGCGACGTTATGATTAAAGGAATACTTTGGCCKGGACCAAGACGTGGCTAGTGCTTTTCCATTCAAACAGACCAAGAAATCGTTCATCTGGAGAATAGGCCCGAAATATGGTTTGTGATGCATCTGCATGAGCCACTCGATTCGCAGCTAGAGCTATTTTCTTACCTTGCAAGGAATGAAGTGCTTCTTGATCAGTGAGGGAGATAGATGGTATGTGTGAKATCGCAATGTCCATTGGAATCATATGCTGCTGCAATGATCCTTCCTCCAGCAATTGAACAATCTGCTCAAAGGTTAAACATTGCTCTTTACGAATATTCCCTGTTGACGTACGTATCAAACTTACCATAACGGCCGGATATCCGAGTGCTTTTCCTAAATCTACACATAATGTTCTGATGTAGGTACCTTTGGAGCACACAGCTCGGAAACGAATTTCAGGGTGCTTCTGATCCAAGTTGAGCTCGAGAATCTCAAGTTCATGGATGGTCGCCTTCCTAGCTTTTCGTTCAACTTCCTTACCTTCTCTCGCCAATTCGTAGAGTCGTTTACCATCTACTTTAACAGCAGAGAACATAGGAGGGATTTGTTCGATGTCTCCTACGAAAGATTCCAGCACTTCACGTACTTGACTTTCGTCAAGTGACACATGAGGCACCTCTTCCAAGACTGTCCCCGTCATATCTTCAGTATCTGTAGATAAGCCAATACGTAAAACAGCTTCATATTCCTTCGGCAACTCTTGAATATATTCAACCATCCGTGTAGCACGACCGATGCAAAGTGGCAGTACCCCTGTCACCTGTGGGTCAAGCGTACCCGTATGACCAATTCTTTTAATACTTAGTATCCTTCTAACTTTGGCGACAACATCATGTGATGTAAAGCCCGCTGGTTTCCAAACAGGCAGTATGCCTTCTAGCGTCATTTCAGCTTGTCCCCTACTTCCTCAACCATTCTAGCAATTGCTTCATCTAGCGTACCATGGATAGTACATCCTGACGCGCGAACATGTCCTCCACCACCTAGTGATTGTGCTACTGCAGCAACATCGACTAGTCCAGAGGAGCGCAGACTTACTTTAATGACGCCAGGTGCCTTCTCTTTAATCAACATGCCCACTTCAACACCCTCAACATTACGAGGATAATTCACTAAACCGTCCAAATCATCGCTCGACGCACCTGTTAACTCTAAATCTGCTAGCGACACAGCAAGCCAAGCTAACTTTCGATCATAGGCAAAGGAAAGTGTGGATAGCGCTTTTTGGAGAAGTACAATCTGTGCATACGTCATTCGTTCAAGTACATGCTCAGCGATTTCAGCACCMTTGACCCCTAACTCCAACATGGAGGCTCCAATTTTCATAACCTCTGAAGAGGTATTTGAGTATCGAAATCCACCTGTATCTGTAAGCAAGCCAGTATAAATGCATTCACCGAAGTAAATATCAGGTTGCAGTTTCATATGTAACGCCAAATCATACAAAATTTGAACGGTCGCCGCGGCATCATGCTTGATTAAATGACAGGAACCAAATTCATCATTTGTTGGATGATGATCAATATTGAGCAGGTTTGCCTGCTCATCAAAAAGAGTGCTGATCCTACCCATTCTGGAGAAATCAGCACAATCAACACTTATGATGGTTTGATAAAGTCGATTCGGTGCCTGTTCACTATAATCAATCGTATGTTTACTACCTGCTAAGTAGGAAAATTTAGAGGGCATAGCGCCCTCATTGATCATTGTGAATGACTTCCCAAGCCGACTTAATATCCAACCTGTTGCATACGTTGAACTGGCGGCATCTCCATCCGGCTGGATGTGAGATACAACCAAGAAATCATCATGCTGCTCGATAAATGCAGCTGCTGCTGCCAGCTGCTGACAGTATTCGGTGGCATGGTTCATTCCGCTATTCATACGTTTGTATTTCCTTCCTGATTGAGCTTATACAACAATTGGTCAATGTGACTACCATAGTCGATAGAAGCGTCAAATTTAAACTGAAGCTCTGGAATCTTACGCAAACGAATTCGTTTGCCTAACTCTGAGCGAATATATCCTGAAGCAACAGAAAGCGCCTTAAGGGTGGCAGCTTTCTCTTCTTCAGTTCCCATTACACTTAGATACACACGAGCCAGGGATAAATCATTCGTCACTTCAACACCTGTAACGGTCATGAAACCAATACGTGGGTCTTTCAGCTCCGCTTGAATGATTTGACTTAACTCTTTCTTGATTTGTTCACCAACTCGACCTACACGAACTCTAGCCATTTTTTAATCACCTCTCAACGGACTCCATGATAAAGGCTTCGATGATGTCGCCCTCTTTAATATCATGATAACGCTCAAGAGATATACCACACTCATAGCCTTGTGCAACTTCTTTTTGATCATCCTTAAATCGTTTCAAGGAATCAATTTTGCCTTCATGAACAACAATTCCGCTACGAACTAAGCGAGTTTGTGCATTACGAGCAATTTTACCTGAAGTTACATAACAACCTGCAATTGTTCCTGAACCTGTAATTTTGAAAACATTACGTACTTCAGCTTGACCAAGAACAACTTCTTTGAAGATTGGATCCAGCATGCCTTTCATCGCTTGCTCGATTTCTTCGATTACGTTGTAAATGATGTTATGCAGACKGATATCAACTTTCTCTTGATCAGCCGTTGCTTTCGCAGCAGGCTCAGGACGAACGTTAAATCCAATAATAATCGCATTGGAAGCAGATGCCAGAATAATATCTGATTCAGTTACTGCGCCAACACCATTGTGAAGAATCTTAACGCGAACACCTTCAACTTCAATCTTCTCAAGAGAGCTTTTCAGTGCTTCTACAGAACCTTGAACGTCACCTTTGATAATCACATTCAGATCTTTCACTTCACCATCTTTAATATGCTTAAAGAGGTCTTCCAGAGTAACACGTGAATTAGCTGTCATCTCGGATTGACGAAGTGCAATCGCACGACGATCTGCAATGTCTCTTGCTTTACGCTCATCTTCATAAGCCAAGAACGGATCCCCAGCTTGTGGAACTTCTGTCAGACCCGTGATTTCAACCGGAGTTGAAGGACCTGCTTCTTTCAAACGTTTACCTTTATCGTTTACGATCGCACGAACACGACCGAAGCATACACCGGCAACGAAGCTATCTCCAACTTTTAACGTACCGTGTTGAATTAGGATTCTAGCCACTGGGCCTCTTCCTTTATCCAACTCAGCCTCAATAACAGTCGCTCTAGCACGCTTGTTCGGGTTAGCCTTGTACTCTTGTACTTCAGCTACTAGCAAAATCATTTCAAGCAAGTTTTCAAGACCAATACGTTGTTTTGCGGAAATTTCGCAGAAAATCGTATCGCCGCCCCACTCTTCCGGAACTAACTCATAAGCCGTTAGAGCTTGCTTGATTTGGTCTGGATTAGCGCCTTCTTTATCAATCTTGTTCACGGCTACAATGATCGGTACGCCAGCCGCTTTAGCATGACTAATCGCTTCTACGGTTTGTGGCATTACACCATCATCTGCTGCAACAACGATAATCGTAATATCCGTAACTTGAGCACCGCGGGCACGCATTGTAGTAAACGCTTCGTGACCTGGTGTATCCAAGAAAGTAATTTTCTTATGATTAACTTCGACTTGATAAGCACCGATGTGCTGTGTAATCCCGCCTGCTTCGCCTTCAGTTACACTCGTTTTACGAATGGCATCAAGCAATGTTGTTTTACCGTGATCGACGTGACCCATGATCGTAACAACAGGTGGACGTTCGAGCAAGTCAGCCTCGTCATCGATTTCTTCGAATGTTTCGAAGTTATCTTCTTCGACTTTGATTTTGATTTCAACTTCAACACCAAATTCGGTCGCAATCAATTGAATAGTTTCCAAATCTAACTCTTGGTTGATCGTAGCCATTGTGCCAAGGAATAAAAGTTTCTTAATAACTTCAGAAGCATCTTTGTGAAGCAATTTCGCTGTTTCACCAACAGTCATATTACCACGAACGATGATCTTCTTAGGTGTGTTATCCACTTTTTCTTTCTTAACCATGTCTTGTTGGTAACGACCTCTGTTGTTTCCGCGTTGGTTGCCTCTGTTGTTGCCACCAGGACCACGATTACCACCAGATCTATTATCGTCAAAACGTTTTGGTGTTGGTTTGGATTTCTTCGTTGTGATCACGCCAGCTTTTGCTGCTGCATCATCCAACTCAGCCGCTGTTGCGCCAACATGAAATTGCGGTTTCGCTTCTTGAACTACTGGTCTTCCACTTTGGTTATTATTGCGGTTCTCGAAAGGCTTGGACTGACGATTAGGGCCAGCACTGCGATTCGGACTAGATTGTGGACGTCCACTGTTCGCGCTTTGACCACTGCTTGCGCCAGCGCCGCCTGCACCTTGATTCGGACGAGTGCCTGCATAATTACTATTCGTGCGAGGTGCTCCGCCTTGTCCTTGGCCGCCTTGGCTGTATCCTTGACTAGCTGGACGACTGCTGTTGTTGTAGCCACCGCTGCTTCCACCTGCAGGACGTTGTCCACTAGGATTGGAACCTTGGTAACCACCCGTACGTTGTCCGCCTTGGCTGGAGCCTTGGCCTGCCGGACGTTGTCCACCAGGATTGGAACCTTGGTAACCTGTACGCTGTCCACCTTGGCTGGAACCTTGACCACTTGGACGTCCACCATTTGGATTAGATCCTTGATAGCCCGTACGTTGTCCGCCTTGGCTATTATTAGGGCGATTTCCTTGGTAGTTGCTGCTTTGACCACTTGGACGTGATTGTGGGGGGCGACTTGACGTATTTTGTGTAGACTGACCTTGTTGTGGAGACGTGGCTCCAGTTGATGTAGTCGGTTGACTAGTTGATTGTTGCTCAGTAGTAACTGGCTTTGCCGCCGGAGTTACTGCACCTTTATTCTCTTGTGCTGGAGCCTGCGATGCAGGATTCTGATTCGTCGTAGATGAACTCACATTTCCTCCGTCCGTAGCTGCTCGTTTGGCAGCTGCATTAGCTTTGATATCTCTAAAAAACTTTTCCACACTGCTAACTGCGTCATTCTCCATAACACTCATATGGTTGTTAACAGGTATATTTAATCGTTTGAGAATGGTAATAATTTCTTTGCTGCTCATATTGAGCTGTTTCGCGTATTCGTACACGCGTGTCTTGTCTTTATTATCTTGTTTATTGGTCAATATGTTTCACCTCCGCAGGATTTTCTTGACTCTTCTGCAGCATCTGCGCGAAGCCTCCGTCCAATACACCTATGGTGACACGCATTTCTTTCCCAATGCTGCGGCCCAATTCATACTTCGTACCGACTTCCATGAGCTTAATCCCATAAAATAGGCATTTATCTTGAAATTTCTTACGTGTATTAGCAGAAGCGTCTTCCGCCATAATAACTAGCTTGGCCTCACCCGAGCGAATGGCTTTGAATACACCTTCGTCACCCGTTACGAGTTTACCGGCTCTCATCGCTAATCCTAATTGATTTAAAAATTTAGGATTCATCTTCTGATTCCTCCTCCTCTTTCGAAGAAAGGAATTCATCTTCAACACGAATGAAATCTTGTTCCAGTTGGTCATAAATGTCTGCGCCTACAGCATGCTTCAGAGCTCTATCCAGGGCTTTGCTTTTCTTTGCCAATTTAAAACAAGAAACTTTACCGCACAGGTAGGCACCGCGCCCAGACTTCTTCCCCTTAAGATCAATGAGAATGTAATCCTCAGGCGTTTTGACGACGCGGATCAATTCCCTCTTCGGCATCATTTCCTGACAGGCAACGCATTTTCTCAGAGGGATTTTTCTCTGCTTCATTCCGATCACCCCTTGTTCCAAACAAAAACTTAATCGATGCTAATCGAATCTTGGTGCATCTCTTCCGAGTAAGTTTTCACTCTGCCATATTC
This sequence comes from Paenibacillus sp. 01T442, assembly GCF_056398345.1. NCBI lineage: Bacteria > Bacillati > Bacillota > Bacilli > Caryophanales > Paenibacillaceae > Paenibacillus > Paenibacillus sp. 01T442. The sequence continues at coordinate 5,952 of NZ_JBFTPF010000057.1, read as the reverse complement.
TTGTTCTGCTTGTGTTTCGCTCTTGATATCGATTTTCCAACCTGTTAGCTTTGCAGCTAAACGGGCGTTCTGTCCTTTAATCCCAATTGCCAGAGAAAGCTGATAATCAGGTACAATGACTCGTGCCATTTTTTCATTTTCATGAATCTGAACTTCAAGCACTTTAGAAGGGCTTAGCGCATTCGCTACATACTCTTCTACACTCTCCATCCAGCGAACGATATCAATTTTCTCTCCGCGCAGCTCGGTTACAATTGTTTGTACGCGAAGTCCTTTAGGGCCTACGCATGATCCGACTGGATCAACCTCTGGGTTACGAGAATGAACAGCAATCTTCGAACGGAAGCCTGCTTCACGTGCAACGGAACGAATCTCTACTACGCCATCGAAAATCTCAGGCACTTCAAGCTCAAATAGACGCTTCAACAAACCTGGATGTGTTCTCGATAAAATAATTTGAGGTCCCTTTGTCGTGTTCTCGACTTTCGTAATATAAGCTTTAATACGGTCTCCCTGTTTGAACTTATCCGTAGGCATAAGCTCCGTAAGTGGAAGAACAGCTTCTACTTTGCCAAGGTCAACATAAATATTACGTTGGTCTTGACGTTGCAGGATACCCGTTACGATATCTTCTTCTTTATCGATAAACGCATTATAAATTAAGCCACGCTCGGCTTCGCGGATTCGTTGCGTTACAACCTGTTTAGCGGTTTGTGCAGCAATACGTCCAAAATCACGAGGCGTCACTTCAATTTCAACAATATCTTCCAATTGGTAGTTCGGATTAATTTCACGCGATGCATGAACAGAAATTTCCAATCTTGGATCCAATACTTCCTCTGTTACGGTCTTCCGTGCATAAACCTTAATAAGACCCGTATGTCGATTGATATCTACACGTACGTTCTGTGCCGTGTTGAAATTACGTTTATAACTTGAAATCATCGCCGCTTCAATAGCATCAATGAGTAGCTCCTTGGAGATACCCTTCTCTCGTTCAATTTCCGACAGCGCTTCAATAAAATCCGTGTTCATTTGAACTGAGTCCCCCCCTTCAATAAGTAACGATTACTAAAATACGATAGCGAGACGTGCACTAGCTACTTTGGCAACCGGAATGCTGATTTTCTTTTTACCAATCTCAATCACGAGTACTTCCTCGTCATAAGACTGCAACAACCCTTCAAATTCCTTAGAACCGTCGATCGGTTCATACGAAGTAACAAATACGTGACTATTCACGGCTTTATAATAATCTTGAGTTTTCTTAAGCGGACGTTCTGCTCCAGGAGAAGAAACTTCCAAGAAATAAGCATCAGTAATCGGATCTTTCTCATCCAATTGAACACTTAAGTATTCACTGATGCGGCCGCAATCATCTATATCAATTCCGCCTTCTTTGTCAGCATAGACGCGAAGGAACCAATTGCTGCCTTCTTTGACATATTCAATATCCACGATTTCAAATCCATTTTGTTCAACAAAATCCTTCAGCATGTCCTCAATGATGGATTTGATTTGTTCTTGTGTAGCCACAGATATGTGTACCTCCTAAATTGACTTCTCCTTGTCGTATCCCGAAAAGTCCTATATCAAAATGTAAAGAGTGGGTTTCCCCACTCTTTAATCACAAGATGATATCCTCATTATTGCCAATAAAAATTATACCATAACCATTCTTTGCATTACAATAGCAAACTTGTTAATCATTTTCACTTGACAGCCTAAAGTTTTCTTTAGAAAACTCGCTTCGTAAGCATCTACTTTAAAGTTTTTCGAAGAAAAAGTGACTTCTTAAGCATCTTATGACTAGAACAATGAGAGTTGATTGGATTCAGGCAACCCGCGGAAGCAACCCATTGAGCTTAACAATTCAATTACCGTTTTGGAAGCTTTGGAACGATTCTGGAAGTCCTCAATGGATAAGAAATCCCCATCATCCTTAGCAGCCGCAATGTTTTTAGCCGCATTTTCACCAATTCCTGACATCGCTGCAAACGGTGGAATTAAGGAATTGCCATCAATGATAAACTTCGTTGCATCGGAGCGGTAGATGTCAATCGGCTTGAAACTAAAGCCGCGTGACGTCATTTCCAGTGACATTTCAAGAATTGAAACCATAGCTTTCTCTTTCGGTAGTGCTTGGAAACCTTTCGCTTCAATCTCTACGAGTTGTCTGAGAATCGCATCATATCCTTGGCAAAGCAGTTCAAGATCAAAATCAGCTGCGCGGACACTAAAGTAAGTAGCATAGTAAGCTATCGGATGATACACCTTGAAGTAAGCAGTACGAACGGCGGAGATAACGTAAGCTGCAGCATGCGCTTTTGGAAACATATACTCAATCCGTTCGCAGGATTCAATATACCAAGCGGGAACATTACAGCGTTTCATCTCTTCTTTCCATTCGTCGGTAAGGCCCTTCCCTTTACGAACGCTCTCCGTAATTTTAAAAGCAAGACCAGCATCCATTCCCGCTTTGTAAATCAGATACAGCATGATATCATCCCGACAGCCAATAACTGTCTTAATGTTACAAATCCCTTTTTTGATAAGCTCTTGCGCATTCCCCAACCAAACGCCTGTTCCGTGTGACAACCCTGAAATTTGCAATAAATCGGCGAAAGACGAAGGTTGCGTTTCTTGAAGCATCTGACGAACGAATTTGGTTCCCATTTCGGGAACGCCATACGTAGCCACAGGAGAACGAATTTGATCTGGCCTTACGCCTAGTGCATCCGTAGAATTGAAGATACTCATCGCCTTGGCATCATTCATTGGAATCGTTGTTGGATCGATGCCTGTCAAATCCTGAAGCATTCTCATCATCGTCGGATCGTCGTGCCCCAGAATATCTAATTTGAGCAGGTTCGCATCGAAAGCATGATAGTCAAAATGTGTCGTCATCCATTCTGAATTTTTATCATCTGCAGGGAATTGAACCGGTGTAATATCATCAACCTCAATGTAATCAGGAACAACAACAATACCGCCTGGATGCTGCCCAGTACTTCTTTTGACCCCCGTACAGCCTGAAGCCAACCGCGCAATTTCTGCACCGCGCCATTTCTGACCTTGTTCTTCTTCATATTTCTTTACGAATCCGAAAGCCGTTTTCTCAGCAACAGTACCGATTGTCCCTGCCCGGAATACATTCTTAGGTCCAAAGATCTCCTTCGTGAAGTTATGTGCAACCGGCTGATAAACCCCTGAGAAGTTCAAATCGATATCGGGAACCTTGTCCCCTTTAAATCCTAAGAACGTTTCGAACGGAATGTCATGCCCATCCCCTTTTAAATTCCCGCCGCAGGAAGGACATACTTTGTTTGGCAAATCGAAACCACTCGGAACACTACCGTCAAGGAACCATTCACTGTGCCTGCAGGAAAGGCATATATAGTGAGGTGGCAATGGATTAACTTCTGAAATCCCTAACATCATGGCAACGACAGAGGAGCCAACGGATCCCCGAGAACCTACCAGATAGCCATCCGCATTCGATTTTTTCACGAGACGTTCGGAAATCAAATAGTTGGCAGAGAATCCGAATTTAATAATCGGAACTAGTTCCTTCTCTAGTCGCGCAATAATGACTTCGGGAAGCTCTTCCCCGTACATACTTTTCGCAGTTTCATAACAGGTTGTTCGAATTTCTTCGTCTGCACCCTCGATAATAGGTGTGAATAGCTTGTCTGGGAAAAGCTCGATAGATTCAAACCGATCGGCAAGATCATTCGTACTGCGAATGACAACCTCAATTGCCTTTTCTTCACCCAAAAACTTAAACTCTTCGAGCATTTCTTTTGTTGTACGGAAATGTGCGTCAGGCTTTTTCACTGCTTTCAGCGGACTAAAGCCTGTAATCCCATTGATCGTAATATCCCGACACACTTTCTCACGCGGATTCAGATAATGAACGTTCCCAGTGGCAATGACCGGCTTACCCGTTTTATAACCAATTTCACATACACGACGAACAGCATCCTCTAGATCTTCTTTAGAACCAACCAAGCCTTTTTCTACGAGATGCATATTATAGCTAACGGGTTGAATTTCGAGAATGTCATAGAATTCCGAAACCTGTTCAGCTTCCTCAATCGTTTTATTAAGAACAGCTTCGAAAAATTCCCCTTTCTCGCATCCAGAGGTGACTAGAAGTCCATCTCTGTGTTCGACCAATACACTTTTGGGGATTGTCGCAGCTCGCTGCAAATAGGTAGTATGAGACAATGAGATCAGTTTAAATAAATTTTTCTTGCCGACTGGGTTGAGTGCGTAAATACAACAATGAAAAGGGCGCTGATTCGAGAGGTCTTTCCCCACATAATCGTTTAGTTTAGCTAAGCTCGTAATTTGACGATCATTAGCCTCATTAATTAAATGGTATAGTACATGTCCAAGAGCAATCGAGTCATCAATCGCACGGTGATGATTATCAAGGCCCACTTTGAATTTATCCGACAATGTGTTTAATCGGTGGTTTTTCATAGAAGGAAAGAGAAATCTAGCTAGCTCCAACGTATCAAGAACAGCATTCGTAACCTCTGGAAGGTTCATGCGCTTTAAATTCGCTTGGAGAAAGCCCATATCAAATCGCGCGTTATGTGCGACAAGCACACAGTCTCCAATAAACTCAACAAACTTAGGCAACTCGTCCTCAATATCTGGAGCATCTTTGACCATATCATCATTAATATTCGTTAATTGTTGAATGTTATAAGGGATTTTCTCGTGTGGATTAATGAATGTTGCAAAGCGATCTATTTCTTTCCCATCCTGCATTTTAACGCCTGCAAGCTCAATAATTCGATTATTGATAACAGAAAGTCCTGTCGTCTCCACGTCGAAAATAACATAAGTGGCTTGTTTCAAGTCAAGATCTCGACCATTCATGACAATAGGTACCGAATCATTAACTACATTCGCTTCAACACCATAAATCACTTTAATCCCATGCTTTTTGGCCGCTTTTCCGGCATCAGGAAAACATTGAATATTGCTATGGTCTGTAACAGCAATCGCTTTATGACCCCATTTTGCCGCCATTTTCACATATTGATCGATAGGTGTCAGTGCGTCCATCGTGCTCATCGTCGTGTGCAAATGAAACTCTACTCGCTTCTCAGCAGCGTCATCCATACGATCCCTTGGTGCCATCACTTCGTATAGATCATTCGGAATCATCACCAGCTCAGGAATTTGCATGAAACGATCATACTCAACTTTCCCTCTTGCTCTAATCCAAGTCCCATTGGCAAGAAGACTCATGATCTTCACATCGTCCTTGGTCTTCGCAAAAACCTTCATTGCTAGTGAATCACTGAAATCTGTAATATTGAAAGTGAATAACGTATTGCCATTTCTTAATTCTTTGACATCCAAGCCAAATACAGTACCTTGTACAGCGATTTTCTTCTCTTCTTCTTGGATATCCTTAAGTGGCGTAGGAACTTCTTTTATATCAATGCCCATGACTAGTTTCAGATCACCCTCAGGCAAGGACGACTCTTCTTCCTCCATGTCGATGGACATCATGATTTCTTGTGTATATGATTTTTCACMTTGCTCGCGCTGCTTTGCAAACTTCTCATATTCCGCAACGATTTCTGTAGTATCACTTATGGCATATTTGACAGATAGCTCTGTTTGAAAAAAGTTATGAAAAAAATTCCGAATAAACATATCGATATTCTTTTTCTTCGCTAATTCTAAACCTATAGCATCTAACATGATCAACGATAGGGCATTCCCCTGTACTTCGAACCTAGCTTTGGACAACCAACCATTTACAGAAGGGACTTCTCGCTGTAACCATTCCATAAATAATACCCAATACTCCTCAACKAGAGCAGCAGGTTCTGCTTGTTCATATTTCMAAATAAACCGAATTTTTGCGATCTGTGCAAACTTCTCTTGAATCATTTTACAAAATGATTCAAGAGAAGTTTGCAC
>NZ_JBFTPF010000056.1:0-38857 GCF_056398345.1 Paenibacillus sp. 01T442 | reverse complement strand
TCGTAAGTGAGCCTTGCAGCGTATCCTTAACCTTATCGACAGCATAAATGCCATTAGCAAATGGTGTCAGTGTATACACCAAGTTATTGGCTTCTCGACCTTTCAGGAGCTGCGTCGTACCAATCGCTGTCGACATTAAGGATGCTGATCCTGCAGCAACCGCAGCCTCATCCCCTTTATACAACTGAGCTGTAACTTGGTACGTACCTTCATTGTTATCGCCAACCTTGGCAATAAAGAAGAAATCGCGATCCCGATAATAACCGAAATCAGTTGACACTTTACCTGAATCATAACCTTCTACCGTGCCATCTACACCTCTTACGATAAAAGAAGTTTTAGTTGCGTCCAAGAAGGCAGTTGTACTTCCTCTGAGTACATAAACTGCATCTGTAACCGTACCAGACGTTTTGGCAAAAGATAATTTCATCGAATAGCCTCGGTAATCGCGATCAAAATCTTCATTATACTGATCTTTGAACTTCAAACGGAACGCATTCTCCGTTCTTCCATTCACCATTTCGAGCGAAGGAAGCATCTTAGGTTTCGGTACAACGGAAAAGTACACGGTTTTCGGAAAACGCTTGGCAACAATATTCGTGCTATTCACAGCCGTTTTCTCACTTGTGAGGAGCGCAGCTTTAATCGTTAACGGACCTTTATTTACGTCTGATAACGTTTTTAAATCGGAGACGCGAATTGTACCTCTATTTGCACCACTCTTCTCGATTCCGCCAATTAGTCTGCCAAGTGAATCCTTGGCGCCAACTGATATACTGCCGTTTGATAATCCAAATACACTTATCTTATCGGCATTTTCTACAATTTCATCTGTCGTAAGGATCGTTCCGCCTTGGTCTTTGACAACGATTGGCAAGTAGAAATCCTCGTCTCCCACGGCTACCGTATTCGGGAAGTTACCTATACTAATCTCATAAGGCGCTTTGGAAGCAGCCACTTTCATCACCTTGGAAACGGATTGGCCTGATCCAAGTCCCGTCAACGTAAGCGTGACATCCTGGATGCTGAAATTAGTAAAGCTAGTAGCAGCTTTGACCTTCAACTCGGGAATGCCATCTCCGGTTTCGTCAGCAATAAAGTCAAATCCTCTTGCAGGACTTGTTGCAGACATGTCGATTACACCTGTTGCTGTGGAGCTTGTTAATGTACTGTTTGTTAAAATATCCAAATCCGTAACGGGATAACCATATTGGTCATAAGCCTTGTAAGGAACCGAAACCAGATCACCAGCCTCGAATTTCGTCTTCCCGCTCACATAAACAACATCGCTCAGTTCAACTTTGCTTACCGACTGCAATTCACCAACCGTAAACGTCTTGTTGGCTGTCACGGAGTAATCCGGAGCCATGATGGTGACGATCACTTGCGAGTCTTGACGCAACTTGTTGCTGTAGACGGCATGGGTAACATCGAGCATGACTGACTGTGAATCACCCGCAGGTATGGCATCTCCATCTAGGCTTGAATTGATGGTAAATACGGCTGCACTCAGATCGGATACTTCCTTATACTGATTCACAGCTTTAAAAGTCAGTTTGACTTTGCCCTGAGCAATTTTATCCGACGGTGTCGTGAAGTCAATTTGCGTGATTTTCTCGTTGCCAACAGACACTTCTGCCGTTGCTTTATCCACCGTTAAACCGCCATCTTTGACAGCCTCAACTTTTACCGTATAAAGGCCTTCTGTCATTTTCGTATCCAACGTGATCGTCACTTCGTTCTTGTTGGTATTCCACTTCTGAGCACCTGTAACGACTGATCCTGTAATGGAGCCACGAAGAATGGAAACCGTCAACTTACTCGTGTCAGCGAGTGAGCCATTCAATTTGACCACGAGAGTTTTAGCGCCCGTAGCTCTAAAGTCAGCCACAGAAACTTTGGACACAACGGGACCTCCGGCTTGAATCAGCTGATAAGCAGCGTATGCGGCATTGACAAGCAGCTCGCGATTCACTGTTTTGGTGAAATCAGCCATATCCGCCAAGAGCCCCACTTTAATCACAGAAGCCACATTCCCTTTCGCCCAATCGGACACGATGCCCTTCACTTTGGCCGTTTCGGTTTCATCTGCCTCCAGCTTGAAAACACGTGCAAGTACAGAAGCTGCTTGTTCGATCGTGACTAGGCCGGCTGGATCAAAATGATCTTTCTCCACACCTTGCATATAGCCCGCTTTGGTTGCTGCACCGATATAACCTGCCGCCCAGCTTGTTTCTGCCAGATCTGTATATATGGCGCTGGAAGGAACATCTTCCTTTAGACCATTCAACAAAACGGAGATTTTGGCAAGCTGAGCCCGCGTCACCTCTTTATCGAGTTCAGCTGACCCTGCTTCGTCGGAACCATCGAAAATACCTTTGTCTTTGAGAGCTTTAAACTTGGATGCCGTGTCCATCGTTGTTGCCGCTGGTGTCGTTGCCGTTGTAGTAGAAGTAGTTGGTGTAGTGGCGTCTGCGTAAGCAAAATCGACGGAAGCAAACAGTGAGAACATCATGACGGATACCATGACTGCGGATAACTTCTTCTTCATAACGTTTGTTTTCATTTTTCCTCCATCATTCCTTAGTCGAATTCGAAAATCATTGCATATTGCTTCCAATCAACCCGCTTTGTCAAATGCAAGCGCTTACCAAATTGGYGGTCCCTCCCTCCATTTCTAAGACAAATTATAGTTTATGGAAGAAATCGTAACATACTAGTTATTTAAGCCGATATTGAACTAACTTATGGTACAGGAACCATATCACATATTAACTCTAATTTTTCCTCCTCCGGAACTCTGTTGGCGAAACACCATGAAATTGAGTGAATTGTTTGGTAAAATGATGGACCGATGAATACCCGAAGTCCTCCGCAATGGCCGTTATGGAACGGTTGCTTTCCCACAGAGCTGCTTCCACTTGCCTCATAATGGATTTGGTCCAGTATGCTTTGGGCGAGATGCCTGTCGCTTGCTTGAATAGCTCATGAAATTGCGTTTTGCGAAGGCCACATTGGCTCATCCATTCGTCATAACCTCGACTTGCGTTCGCTTCCTTGTCCATTCGCTCAATAATCGGAACGATACGGTAATCGATGAAGTGTGGCGTTGAAGCAATTTGTACAAGCGCTAGAAGGAATGCTTTAAGAAGATTGCTTACGATTAATTCAGAGTAGTGGTCACTTTTCATGGACTGGGTCACGGCATGTATGAATAATTGACCAAGCGACGCATCGTGCTGGATGGGCGTAACGACAGGTAGCATGGCCAACTCTGAACACGGAACAATGTGCGTTAGCAAGTCATGATTAAAGTCAGACTCATTCCAAACGAGATGTTGACTACTTCTCAATTGATAATTCCAGAGATCACAATACAAGTTGTAGGTGGCTAAAGGATGATCAGGATGAGCGTAAAAGGAGTGACCCACTTCAGGTGGAAAATAGATCAGATCACCTTTCTTTACCGGGTATGTTTTCCCCTTGGCGGACACTGTCCCTTTGCCTCCGGCAACGAAATGAAAGGCATAGCAGTATCCGATCCTGCCCATCTCAGCTTGGTTTCGTTCGACTGGAAATTGATAATAATGGCCCATTCTTACATAGGGACTCACAGAAGATAAAGTAGTCATAGTAACCCTCGCATTCGTTTAGTAAATTGATTATAGGAATGATCGGAAGAATTGATCAATTGACGAACAGTGAAGCAAATACAACGAGCACATGACATGTTATATTTTCTATATTACAACACTTGTTGGAGGGTGAGTAGGTTGATCAAGCAAAATATAAGCGGAAGTTTAACTAACGAGCAATCGCAGTTTTATGAGGAACAAGGCTATCTCATCATCCCCCAGTTATTGTCGGAGGAAGATTTAGCCTCTGCGCGTGAAGCGATGACTCAGAAGGTATCGATGATTGCGGACGAACTGTTCGCGGATGGACTTATTACGGATAAGCTTGAAGATCGGCCCTTTCCAAATCGCCTAGCTGAGCTATTTCAGGATCTATCCGCCGAAAACTTCTTGAAATACGGCAGAAGCTGGCGCGACCGTATCCCTGGGTACTTCACCTTGATGAGCAATCCGAAAATTTTGGACGCGGTAGAATCATTAATTGGTGGAGAGCTATTCGCTAATCCGGTATACAACGTGCGGCCGAAGGTCCCGAAAGTAGCCGCTGGCGCAGTTCCTTGGCATCAAGATAAATCGTATTGGCCGGATGCGAATGCAAATCCCGTTATTACCGTCTGGATCCCGCTTGTCGATGCGAATGAAGTCAATGGTTGCCTCCATATCAAGCCCCAAACACATCGTAAACGTGTGCTCAAGTGGCATCGTGAAACGCACACTGGAACAGGGTATACAGCGCTCAAAGATAGTCAGCTTGGCAAAACGGAAACCGTCGCCCTGCCWGTATCCGCAGGAAGCGCAATTCTGTTCAATGATCGTTGCCTCCATATGTCCACCCCTAACATGTCCGATACGGTTCGCTGGAGTGTTGATCTGCGCTATCAGCCTACAGATCAGGATCCTATGGTTCAACATGGCATCGGCTTCCTAGCCAGAAGCTACAAATATCCAACACGCGTGGCTACGCTGGATGATTGGCTTGACGGAAGGCCAGAGCACGAAGAATAAGTGCCGGATACGGACGGGACAACAATGGCGGCGTTAAAAGGTGGACATTTTTGACAGACTTTGTTGACGGACTTTGCTGGTGGGGGTTGGTAAGTTTGGAGGGTTTGGARAGGCTTGTGCGCTACTCAAATTGTTTAAATGGAAAATATGCAGCTATTTACGCGAATTTTGCTCGAAAATTCGATTTACATGGAAAACATGTCGCTAATTCTGCCACTTTTCTTCAGATCAGGTAAATTGGTTAAATTTAACTGTAGATTTTCCATTTATTCTGCGTTTGCTCGGAAAAACGAGAGTTTTAGCTGTAGGAAATCCATTTATTTTCCCCGGGAGAGCATAAAAATCGCCCAAGTCATATCCACCAGCACCAGATCCACGCGGTTCCCGTGCTAACGCAGTAAAAAGTCCTTCGGATTCATCTCCGAAGGACTTACAGTCATTCACAAAGGTTTACACGCCGCCCTTGCGTATCCAAACTGTCATCTCGCCTACCMCTCGATTGCCCCAGAGATAATACGGCACCGCCTTCAGTTTCACTCGCTCTGAAACCTCCTGCTGGGTAAATGGACGATACGGCGTATCCTCCGACCAAGAAGCGGACTCATTGGCATGACCTTCCGCTTCAATCACAACGGCTCCTCCTAACAAACCTGCATCGTAATTCACTTGCAGCTTCTGCATGGCATCAATCGATACGGTGGCTAGCGGTGTACCATTATCCACTTCTTCCAAACAATAAACGAGAGGTCCGCGTTCAATCGCAACTTTACCAGCATTAGCTCGGATCGCGGGATGAGCGATCGTCAACTGCGCCTTGACTGCAAGTTCCCAATCCACGATATCCCCTTGCACCCATTGCCGTTCAACACATGCATAGCCATCCACGGTTTCATAAGCTGTCCGTACTCCGTTGATTTTCATAACCGCTCCACCCTGGCTCCAAGACGGGATGCGCAGCGCAAGTGTAAACGGATCTTGCGGAGCCAACGTTAGCTCTATTCTCACATAACCTTCCCATGGAAGCTTTGACTGCTGGGTAAATGCAACTTCGCCAACAGCAAGCTCAAAGCGAGCCTCACTGCCGATAAACAAATGTGTGTAGACGGTATTTCGCACCGGTGAAGATGTGTAGATATAACTGTTCAACGAACTAAGCAGGCGTGCCACATTCGGAGGACAGCATGAGCAGCCAAACCACTTCTGCCGTTCTGCTTTGACATGATGGCGAGATGGATTTAACTCCGATGCTTTGGGCCAAACCTCCAGCGGATTCACATAGAAATAATGCTTGCCATCCTGTGACATGCTGCCAATAACATTGTTGTACAGCGCGCGCTCCATGACGTCCGCATACTCACTCTTCGCTTCTAGTTGCAGCATTCGCTGAGCAAAGAAAATAAGTCCAATTGAGGCACACGTTTCAGCGTAAACCGTATCGTTGGGCATATCATAATCGAAAGTGAATGCTTCACCGTGATGTGTTGAGCCGATACCCCCTGTGATGTACATCTGCTTCTTGGTTGTGTTATCCCATAAGCGGCGGCAGGCCGTGAGCAAGGACTCATCTCCGGTCAATCTGGCAAGATCGGCCATGGCTGTATACATATAAACCGCGCGCACCGAATGACCGATGGCCACTTGCTGCTCGCGAACCGGCTTATCTGCTTGATTGTACGCCATTTGCGCTACTGTCGGAATCGGTTGCTTCTTTTGCGTCCAGTAACTGTAACCATCTCTTGCTTTACATTCTTCAACTAGAAAGTTCGGTTCAGAACCGCGCTCATCAATGAAAAATTGTGCCAGCTTCACATAGCGTTCTTCCCCCGTTGCCTGAGCAAGTTTAACGAGTGCAAGCTCGATTTCTTGATGGCCGTCATAGCCTCTGATCTGACCAGGTTCACGACCGAAAATCGTATCAATATAGTCAGCAAATTTGCACATGACATCTAACAGTTTTCTTTTTCCCGTCGCATCATAATAAGCAACAGCGGCCTCCATCATGTGACCCGCACAATATAATTCATGCGCTTCATGCAAATTCGTCCATGCCTGACCTGGCTCTTTGATCGTAAAATACGTATTTATGTAACCGTTCTCATGCTGAGCTTTGGCAATCAAATCAATGACCTCGTCTGCCGTTTGTTCCAACTTAGGATCTGGCGTGTTTGCCAGCGAAAAGCCAACTGCTTCAAGCCACTTGGCAAGGTCGCTATCCTGAAAAATAAAACCGCCAAACACTCCTTCTTCGAGCCCTGCTGCAATACGGAAATTGCGAATAGCATGACTAGGCTCCGCATCCGCAATCGCATCATTCAAAGCATCCCATTGATACGGAATCACCGTGCCTCGTACAAGCTCCATAAACGGATTCCAGAATTCATCTTGTATGCGTATCTTCGTGATAGCAGCCTGCATGTGTGTGGAATTCACCATATGTAAACTCTCCTCTTGTCATCCAATTTTATATAACATTTGATTATCAACTACTTACAGTTTATCCTTATGAATAAAGAGTAACTATAAATAATCCCAACTTATTTTATATAAAATTTAACACTTCACAGGGGAGGCGAATCGATGAGCGAACTTAGCCATATCTGGATGGAACTACCACCGCTGCCMTATTACCTCATGATTGGCTTGTCCACCTACCGTCCAGGGGAAATGCATCCAAGTCGACGTCATCTGGGCATTTTTGATCTTCTCTGGGTGACCAAAGGGACCTTATATATCGGCGAAGATGACAAGGAATGGGAGGTTTCGGAGGGTCAAGCCTTATTACTGCTCCCAGATCGCTACCATTATCCCGTTAAAGGCTGTGACAGCGAGACCGTTTTCTATTGGATTCATTTCGACTTCCAAGGAGCCTGGCAGCAGACATCGGATCAGGATCTAGGAACTGCTTTCCCTCAACAAGTTAGGAAGTCTTGGGAAAATCCGTATCGGATCCGCATCCCGCAATATAGTGCTCCACCCGAGTTCGCGCTTGCCGAACGTCATCTCCGCAAACTCTTGACCGACTCGGTTCACCATCGTTCAGAGACATATTGGAGTGAGCAGCAGCTTTTCATGGAACTGCTACGTCTCCTTGATGCTGGACATTCCCGCAACGATGCGTCACCTGCCCTGATACTCGCCGACAAAGTCGAATCGTATTTGCGCCAACATTATCAATCAGATGTGACGAATAGCTCACTAGCCGCTGAATTTCATTTTCACCCCAACTATATCGTCAGATGTATGAAAGAAATCTATAATTGCACGCCAATGGCCTATCTACACGACTACCGAATTGAGCAGGCGAAGCTGCTGTTGATCAAAACCGAGTGGTCCATCGCGCGAATCGCTGAACATATTGGCTTTCTTAATGCGCCATACTTCTCGAATTGCTTCAAGGCCGCTATTGGCATGTCACCACTTCGATTTCGCAAGCAATACTCGGCATGAAAAAAGGCTGACCGCTAGTAGAAACCTCTACTACACAGATCAGCCTTTTAGTTACCCTATTGTAGGACCGCAGCCCCAAAAGCTTCAAAGCTCTCACTAGAAGCGTTGTGAACTCGGCACGAGTAACACTGCGTTCAGGTTCAAAGGTTGTCGCACTCGTACCCTCAACGATCTGCTTAGCAGCTAGCTCCTTGATCACATAGGAAGCCCAATGGCTGGAAGGCACATCGGAGTATGTCTTGGATACTTCAAGCACAGCATATTTACTAAAGTGATTAATCTCAGCTTTGATGACATCTTTATCTAATTTGCCACCCACATACGTCAGTGTTCCATCTTTTTAATTTCTGTATCTAAGGTATTCGATAGACTTTGTGATAAATCTTGAAAGGATTCTAACGTTCGTTTCCTAACAGTCGTCGACTCGTACGTATAGAAAGAGGTCAGGAAGAACAACGTAGCCACAACAATAGAAAAAAGAGCTAAGCGTACATGCGCTTAACTCTTTTTGAGTTGACTAAACTTAACCCCCGTAAAAATTCGCCTGTGGGCCTTTCACATCTAGCTTTACTCGAAACAAAGCACCAGCAAGAGGCTGATTCACGCTTTCCTCATCGCTGACTCCTACACTAGCCGTCGTGATATACAATTCATCCATTTGCTCCCCGCCAAATGCGCAAGAGCTTGTTCTCTCCACAGGAACTGCAATCGAGCCTATTTTCTCCCCGGTCGCGGGGTTATACCGCCCTACCTGCCAGCCTCCCCATTGCGCAATCCATAACATGCCATCGTTATCTACAGCCATCCCATCTGGAAAACCTTCATCCTCTGCAATGATAACAACTGTGCGCGGATTGGAGATGCTCCCTGACTCACCATCATAGTCATAGGCTACGACTTTCTTCGTCGGAGAATCGATGTAATACATGATGGTATTATCCGGGCTCCAGCCTAGTCCATTGGATACCGTAATGCAGCCATCCTCGAGGGTACGAACGGTTCTGTCGATATCCAGACAATATAGTGAACCTGTTGCGACCGACTCACTTAGTGCCATCGTACCTGCCCAGAACCTGCCAKCTCGATCACATTTCCCATCATTAAACCGGTTATTTGGTAAATGACTCTCTGGATCAACAAGGGGTGTTAATGTCTCGGTTTCCAAATCTAACAGATGAAAACCTCGCTCCAAAGCTAGAACCATGCCACCTTGCTGTCTGGGCACGGCGGCTCCGACCTTTTGATCCAATGTAATTGTCCGGTTGCTTCCGTCTTTGGGTTTATACAGATGCAACGCTTGTCCATTAATATCCACCCAGATTAATTGCCCTGTCGTATGGTCCCAGACGGGACCTTCGCCAAGATTAGCTTTTATATCCCCGATGCGTTCAATTCCAGTAAACTTGTGTGCCATTACCATGCCTCCTTAGATAGTCGTTCGTAATCGTACTCATGCAATTTTGACGCTGAAACGGTTCAAAAGTTGTGCGCCGATACGCTAACTTCAGTCTACCAGTTCCCTACTAGCGTGGTCATGAATATGATTGAAGTACCACATGTCTTGAGGAAGGGGAGTCTTTATGATTATCCGTAAAGCTGTGCGCGTTACAAAGCCTAGAATCTCATTGACCAAACCACGCCTAATTGCAACTATTCCCGTCAGCAGTCCAGCTGTACAATTCGCTATCAATCCCTTAACGAGTCGGTTATATTTTATTCAAGGTGACAACCACCTTGGTGTTCTGGATACCAAAACCAACAAAATCATAACCACCATTCAAATTGGTAAAATGCCTTCCTACATGGCTGTCAATACGCGTACGAATCGTATTTATGTATCCAACTTTTACGATGGCACCGTTTCTGTTATCAACGGCCTTACGAACCGTGTTATTTCTACCATCAAGGTTGGTGAACGCAGCGATCATATCGCGGTCAATACACATACGAATCTGGTATACGTTTCAACGATCTCCTTAGGTTCGCGGAACGCCAATCTCGTCGTACTGAACGGAGCTACCAATAAAATACACAGCAAAATTCCATTCAAAGGACGCCCTTCACAAATACTAGTCAATGCTTTGACGAATCGAATTTACGTAACGAATACAACCACCGATACATTAGCCGTAGTCCGCGGAGATACCAGTAAGATCATTGCTACGCTGAAAGTCGGAAGAAATCCTGTCATCACACCAGTTCTTGATAGGAAAACAAATCAACTTTATATTGCTAATAATCTCAGTAGATACAGCTCTGTCGTCAACTTGCGTACCCTCCATGTCCGTAAGATTCAACTCGGAAGACGACAAAGAGAAATTACGCTCAACCCCCTAACGTGTCGAGTCTATATCTCGAGTGCACAAATTTCCGTGAAGGGACGGCTGTTTGTAGTAAATAACAGAACGAATAAGGTCATCGGTTCGTTAATTGTACCTGCTTTTTCGGATGTGCTGATTAATCCGCGAACAAACCACTTGTTCGTTTCAGAATCAACGGAAACAGGTGCAGTTCCACTCAACGTCTATCATGGCAGCAGCCTAAAGCCACTCGCAAAGCTCAAAGTTAGCGCTGGGTCTGGATCTTTGCTGCTTAATCCGCGCACGAATCGCATTTATGTTGGCGGAGAAAAGACAATAACTGTCATTCAGGACTAACGAAAACAACACCTCGTCAGGAAATATCCTGAGCGAGGTGTTGTTCGATTTTACCCACATTGTTCTATACAAGTCGTACACGTTCTTCACTTGTTTCACCTATCGCAACTGCCGTCCAGCCCATGGGAATGCGTTTTCCCTCCGGCACCTTACTGCCTCCTGCTTTAACTTGAGTTGCCCTCATGTAAGAAACCAAGCTCGAACCTCCTAAGCTCACTACATCTGCACGGATTTTAGATGAGCACGTAGATCTCGCTCCCCTCAACCTCTACCTCATAACCTCGCAATTGCACGCCGCCTTCGACCAAATGCTTGCAACCCTTCAAACCAAACTCCCAACCATGCCATGGACAACGCAAGATTTCCTTATCCCGGCCATATTCATATTCATAAAAATAAGGAGGGCAGCCGTGTCCCGCACACGACACCTTCACAGACAGGAGCAGCCACATGAGGACACATATTACGCCATGCATAGTAACTCCCATTTACAAGGAAGACACCGATTTCGATGCCTTTTACTAGACGAATATGATCTTTAATGTATTCGGATGGTAATCTTTTGAGCCAAGGCACTAAATCTCGAAGACCTTTGAAATTCTTATCCATTCGCCACATGAGATGCGGAAGCCAAGCTAACCCACCTTCAATGGCAACAAATTTAAGCTTAGGAAATTTTTCGAATACCCCTTCACACACTAAGCTATTGACATGAGACATGTAATTGATTGGTAAAATATTGTGCTAATCAAATACGATGTAGGATAGCCCGATGGCGTCGGAGCTCCTGCAATCCCTCTTCCCTCTGTACCTGGATGAACGGCGACAGGCAGTCCATTACGCTCAGCAGCTTCATATATCGGGTGAAAAAAGCGCTGACCGAACAGCATACGGGAGCCGCTGCACATGATAACCTGAATCATGTCCGGGTGCTTGGCCATACGATCAATTTCCTTCGCAGCCGCAATCGGATCAGCATGATTGATCAGGATGGATCCTTTATACACAGGACTTGCCTTCAACTATGCTGCGGATTACTGCCAGGGACTCMTCCACCATCAGGCACGGCGTCTTTGCGCATCACACCTACTGGAGAATGCCAGCCACCGCCATAGCCTGGTCCGGCGGAAAGCCAATAATCGTGCCAGACCTTGGGCAAATTATTAACTCCTCCACATTTGATCATGGATATAGCGATTACTTGACATAACAAAAATCCAGTTTTCCGCAACATATCTTCATGTACGTCAGCAGGTTTGATTCTTATAGGCGTTAACGAGAGTTTAAGTCCGAAATAGACGGGTCATACTTAAGAGTATCTACGATCATGAGGAGTGGGACGTATTTTCATTAATATCCTAATAGGCTTTGTTGTTCCCTGGTTATTCGGGATTGCCTGGTTTAAAAAAGCTCCAACCATAGCCATTCTCATATTTCCCGCTTCTGCCATCATCTCATCGCTTATTAATGCGATTGGCTATCACGTAGATTTTTGGGATTTCACACCAAAAATTGAAGATGATGAAACGATTTCTGCACTTCCTTTTGACATTGGACTCTATCCCTTTGCAGGCTGTGTAGGCATCTACTGGATTGATTTTAAGAAGAAGCACCCTCTGGTTGTCCTGATTTTACTTGCGATCATCTTAACTTGCCTTGAATCAATCGCGTATGTAGTTGGTAAAGTTGAGTATAAACATGGATGGACGATTGGATGGACTTTTGTCTCTTATCTCATCGCTGTTGCAGCTGTGTATGGATTCTATGCACTTGCGAGAAAGCACGGGGTAAGCTTTACTAGTACAAAGTAATGCTTTTTTATAAAACGAAAGATCCGCCCCAGCGTTAAGCTGAAAGGTAGATCTTTTGGGTCCTGTCGGAGACATCTTGGGTGTCCCCCTGTTAATGATTGATCTAATTCTTGGTTCTCATTGATCACAGGAATTCCAAGCTCCGCTAAGAAAACTACAATCAGCACTACCGCGGAATATCGCAAGTTGAGTGGAGTGGGTAGTGAAGTAGCTGTAGTGATGTTTTTCATCGTTACAGCGTGGAGAGGTGGGGGTTTCAGGCACTTTCGCGGCTGTAAGCGTGTTTTTCGTCGTTACAGCTTGGAGAGGTGGGTTACCTGGTCCCTTTTCGCGCCAATAGTGATGTTTTTCATCACTACAGCGTGGTGAAGTGGGTTACTTGGTCCCTTTCGCGCCAATAGTGATGTTTTTCATCGTTACAGCGTGGAGAAGTGGGTTACCTGGTCCCTTTTCGCGCCTGTAGTGATGTTTTTCATCACTACAGCATGCTGGGGCATGGGATTTCGGCCCATTTCATGCCTTTAGTGATATTTTTCATCACTAAAGCGTGCGGGGACCGATAATTCCGGCCCTTTTCGCGCCTTTAGTGATGTTTTTCATCACTAAAGCGTGCAGGGGGCATGAGACTTCGGCCCTTTTCGCAAAAAATGAGCTAAGCGCAACATGCCGCTTAGCTCATTTTTCACTTCCTTAAAATATCCGCTGCTTCCAACCGACCAGCTTAGCAAGCGCTTCGACGTAATAGTAATCGCCATAGATGAGCGATACGTTCACATTCGAATMAGCAGGTTTATTCCCTGTTCCCTCGAGTAGAATAGCTTGGTGTTCGGGCTTATCCCACGTACCGTAATTCACTGTAAGTGAAAGCAGCATCTCTTCTGCTGCACGGAGATACATCGCACCTTCGTTTGGCGGCAGGAAAGTCGCTAACTCAATCAACCCGGAAGCGGCACAGGAAGCGGCAGATGTATCTCTTGGCTCGTTATCCAGCGACGCATCCGCACGGAAATCCCAGTGTGCCACGTGATCTGCAGGCAGGCATGCCAAGAAGTAATTCGCCACACGCTGAGCTGCTTTTAAGTACTTTGTGTCTCCTGTGAAGCGATACACATTGGCCAATCCGTGCAAGGCCCACGCTGCGCCTCGGCTCCAAGCCGATTGCGGGCCGGCACCTTGACCACCAAGCGATTCAATCAGCTCGCCTGTCTTCGGATCAAAGCTCAAGATATGGTTCACGGAGCCATCTTCCCGGATGAACTTCTGAACAACCGTGTCGGCTTGTGCTCTTCCGATATGTTCAAAGCGCGGGTCCCCTGTCGTCTCGGCTGCCCAGAATAAAATGGACAGATTCATCGTGGAATCGACGATCGACCAACCTAACTTGTCTTGGTTCCACGCGCGAAGGAAGTTACCTGCGATGTTGAATCGGCCTGCCAGGAAATTGGCTGCTTGCAGTCCACGACGCAAACCATCTTTATCACCTGTCAGCTTATGTTTAATGACCGCTGTCGGCAAGTATTGGAAACCGACGTCATGATGAAAATTATTATCTTGAATACTTTTTTGCTCAAACTTACCATCCCACTCCCAGGCTGCTTCCTTGTAGTGCGCTTGTCCAGTCATCTCATGCATAATCCAAAGAATGCCCGGCCAGAAACCTGACGTCCACCAATCGATCCGCATATCATCATAGACGCCGTCTTCTTTGGCAACATGCGGAGATTTCTCCCCAATTTGCTCGATCATCCGATCAACCTTCACTTGCAGCTCTTTCCATACTTCCGGCAAAATATCTTCTAGCTTCTGTGCGTTATGCCATTTTGCTGCATTCATAAGTTCACTCATTTTATACGCCTCCTCAAAATGGTTACTTCACAACTTCTATGACTGCTGTTACCGTAGACATACCTTCACATGCAGCACTGACAACGGATGTGTATTTCCACTGAACATCTCTATTCCCTAAGGAAGCCAGTGATGATGCTGGGCCACCTGCACTTACGAAATCCGTAACCGTCATACCCGCAGGTAATCCACCAATCGGATTAACATAAATTCCTGCACGCCCACTAGCAAGCTGAACTTGTCTCGAACCACGAATCGTACCGAGATTATCGAGCAGCTTCCCATCCCCAGCTATCCCAAAACGGACAAACCTAGCTGCATCGGGACAAAAGATTCCATTTGCATCATACGCACCGACTTCTACGTAAACGCGTCCATCGTCTAAAGTTTCCGTCTTTACTTGAATCTCTGACGGTTCACCCCACGCATCCGATTGATACGTGAATTGCAGCTCGTCGCTTACAATCTCGCCGTTGCAGAAAGCTTCCGCGCGCAGATGATATTCACCCGCGGTCAACTCCGTTTCCCACCGAAGACCCGCGCATGGAAAATCTTGCGAATCGCGCTGCTTCACACCCAAACTCTCTCCATTTAGAAAAAGCTCAACTTGTTCGGCGTTCGAGTACACTTTGATCAGCTTTCGTTCGCCCTCCGCGCCCCAGCGAATCGGCATCGTATGACCATAAATACGAACTATCGGCTTGTCTGACCAGTAGGATTGGAACACATAGAAGGCTTCTTTCGGCGTGAGATCACGTTCGACGATACCCTTCATGTTCAAATACGGAATCGGTGAATCCGGCCGTACCGGTGTCGCAAAATCCTTGAAAGACCACTGCGCCGCACCCGTCAGCCAATCCATCTTCTCCTGCGATTTTAAGTACCAATCGATCATTTCGCAGAAATACGTTTCCGACCAATCGCCATCTCGTGATACGCGAGGTTCGCCCCCCGTTAATAAGTAATCCCCATCACGCTCATCCGTGACGCCATCTGTTTTTTTCATAAAAGCAAAGCCCGTGAACGGTTTCTCCACATGCCGAGTTGGCAAATTGTCCGCTCCCCACTCCATATGGAAGAAAGAATCCACATTCTCAAAAGCCGTCTGACAACTTGATTCATAGTCGGTATACACGCCACGATACCAGCCTGCCCAAATGGAAGGCGAATACACATCGATGATATCCTTGCAAAATTCACATCGACGGATCGCAGTTAATCGGCTTGGATCCAACTCATGCGACAGATCGTGCAGCTTTTTCATGAAAGTGCGAATCTCTTGCTGATCAAAATGATCGAAATCGCACTCCCAATCGTTCTCATTGCCTAATCCCCATAAAATCACGGAAGGGTGGTTGTAATGCTGTTCAATCATCGCCGTTAGCATATCGATACATTGTTGACGATACTCCGGACCACCTARTCCAMCGCGGCACCATGGAATTTCCTCCCAAACGAGAATGCCCAATTCATCACATAGATCCAGCACGATGCGAGACTGCTGATAATGTCCTAGGCGGATGAAATTCGCGCCCATGTCTTTAATAAGTTGCATTTCTTCACGCAGCATTTCCTCTGTCATCGCAGCCCCTACTGCTGCATGATCCTCATGCCGATGTGTACCGCGCAGCAAGAGACGCTCGCCGTTCAGCTTAAACGGACCTTGCTTCACAAATTCAAACGTTCGGAAGCCGAACCGTTCTTGACTTGTCGTTTCGCCATCCGCACAGACGAGGGCAACGGAGCAGTCGAATAAATAAGGATCTGTGACGGACCATAGATGTGGATTCTCCACCTCAAAGGTCGCGATCTCCTTCTCATCCTGCCACGCCGGTAAAGAAATCTCCGTTTGGCCGACAATTGCTCCATCTCGCTGCTTCAGCACAATCGTGAGCTTGATATTCTCCGCGAGTTGGTCAGGATTGTACAACTTAGCTTGTACTTTTACTTTCCCGATTCCAGCTGTTTGTGCAGACACATCTTCCACAACAGTCTCTACATGTACCTGAGCCAAAGAAATCTGCGGCACATAAACAAGATTCACATAGCGATATACACCGCCATACAGATTGAAATCACTCGCATCCGAAGGAATCGTCTCCAATTCTCGGCTGTTATCACAAGCAATCGCGACCGGCACACGCCCCGCATATCGCTCGATCTCCTTGGAGCGCGTCATCGCTTCAGAAATATCGACCGTGAACTCGTCGTATCCGCCCAGGTGGGAATCCACCTTTTCCGTATAAACATACACATCCGTACGTTGCCCTGCGCCTTCAAAATGCAGCAGCGTTCTCCCCTTCGGATAAGGGTTATGTACCTCCAATTTGTTGCGATACCAGCCTTGTCCTTGATAATATTTATGATCGGGATCCATCACATCGGTCCCGTTGTACGTGTGTGGAAGCGTGACCGATTCCCACGGGACATTATAATGATTTTGCAGCTTATCTGAACGCCACACCTCCCAAACACCGCCTAAGGAACCGCGATAATGCTCCCATTGCTCTGTTAAACGTTGTTTCAACATGTTACGTGTCTCCTCCTAGTTGCGCATTCACTTAACTCCATCGTATCAAAAAAAAGAACATAAAAGTTTATGCCTCTTATGATAAAATGTTGTTAGAATACGATGAGGTGATCTCTTATGAAGCTGATGAATTACATGAACTTAAACGTGCACCCGGTGCAATTGTCGTTTTTCAAAGATCGTACACACGCCTTCGAAGAAGTATTTCATGCTCATCAGGGAATGGAGCTACTTGTCGTGCATGAAGGCACTGGGATCGTCGTAATAGAACAACAAATTGTCGAGCTGAAACCCGGCTCTATTTTTTGCTTTAGACCCTTTCAATTACATCGCATTCGTATTCACAATCTGCCACAAGACAATTACATCCGCTCGCTTTTCGTCCTTGAGCCCGCTATCCTAGAGGCAGCGCTCTCTACTTTTCCAACGCTGCGCGAGTTCCTCATGAAGCTATGGAAGGATCCGCTTATGCCGCAGGCATTCCGGAGTGAAAGTCTTCGTGAGCTTGAAATCTTGCTGCGTTGCTATATGCCTCGACTGGATGCGGCCAAGGAACGAGGACCCGAACGACTGCTGGAAGAGCAGACACTCTTCCTTACGGCTTTCATACACCAGCTTCGTACGAATTCCGAGAAGCGATCCGATTCTGTGCCGCATCTTTCAGGTAGAAGCTCATCAACTGCCGAGCGAATGCTCGCTTGGATTGAAGCGCACTACATGGAGCCCTTCAAGCTTGAAGAACTCGCAGCGTCTGTTCACTTGACGCCTAATCATGTATCTGCTACCTTTCATCAATCCATCGGCAGCACCATTACCGAATATTTGACCGCACGTCGAATCCGACAAGCTTGTTGGCTTCTGCGAACAACAGATATGTCCGTGCAAGATATTGGTGAGGCTGTTGGATTGGGGAACTTTTCCTACTTCTGCCAACTGTTTAAGAAGCATGTGGGGTTCACGCCCTATAAATTCAAAGGAATGAGTGCCTACACGATTTTCATAGAGTGACCTAATAACGCTTTTATATCTAGTGACAATATGCTCCTTTTCCTCTATAGTAGATATTACTTATAGACGCGCGTGAAGCACACCGCTCCCTCCCTACTCGGGGAAGGCGCKGTGTTTTTTGTCGTAGCAGCTGAGGGGGAATGTTCTTGGAACTATACGAATCATGGTTGGAAAAACAGAGGAAAAATCTTACTGGCGAAGCTCTCCGTCGATTAAATGAAGGTCATGCTCACAATGAGAAGTTATTTGTACATGACCACCTATTTAATTAATTGGGAAGTCGATGACTTCAGCTCGCATGCCAAACATGTAACCCGTCGAAGCTTTGAGTATGAGCGCGAAAGACAAAACCAATTGATGCTAGACGGCTGGCAAATTTATCGTTTCCCTCTTGACGCGATCAAGGAGAAGCCTCGGCGCTGTCAGCAACTCATCCAGCAAGTGTTAGGAAAACTATACGGTGGTGGCGTGACCACGGAACTGAAACTCTCATTAAAGCAGAGGGAAATTCTTCGATTCGCTATACAAATACAGAGACCTTTCATGCCTCAGGAGATATGTGATCTGCTTGGGATCAAGGGACAGCACGCACGTAAATTACTTCACGAGTTAGTCCAATCCAAGCTGCTGCTTCCTGCATCAGGCTCTAGTCGCATTCGCACCTACCGTTTAGACAACATGGCCGTGCAGCGGCATCATATAACGTTATAGTATAACGCTAATCGGCTCCAACAGGCTCCCCAGCTACAATTAACGTTACGCGATAACGCTAAGAACTCCATAAGCTGACGTTTTCTCAGAATTTAATACTTTAACTTTATGTCATCACTTTATTCCAAGCAAGAACAGCAAAAAGCCCAAGATAAGTTGATGCCATCACCTTAACTTAATCCACAGGGCCGCCATTCGCACGCATGAAAAAAGCCTTGCGAGATTCGCAAGGCGGTTTAGGTTAATCAGGCTCCACACGATCGGGGAGTTGGGATACATAACTATCGGATAATTGCAAAAGCTTTAACGCATGATTAAATTCATCTTCGGTTGCTGATTGATGGTCGTTGGCATTGCCGGCAAGCGTATAATAATTGCCATCCTCGAAACCTTTGCCCGACATGAAAAGTTCTTCCTTATTTACAAATGAGCCAGTTGGCAAGTAATAACGTTGTGGCAATAAATTATAGGCCGTCTGGTTAAGTAAATCTTGACCAAAGTGTATATAGTTTGTCAATGACACGCCTAGAAGATTGGCAACCGTAGGTAGAATGTCAATTTGACCACCGAGCTGACTTTGCACTTTCGGTGTGGTCACGCCTTCCGATGCAATGATAAGAGGAATATTAATGAGTTCCTTTTCGCTATATTCATGACCTAGTATTTCCGTCATCAAATGTTTGTCATCCGCTTTTAGAGAAAATAAGGGAAGCCCGCGGTGATCACCGTAGATCACGACGACACTGTTCTCCCAAATCCCCCGTTTCTTCAAATCCTCGATAAACAATCCAAGTGCATAGTCTGCATAGTTCTCTGCGCGAATGTAGTCACCAACGAAGGTGCCTTCGTACCGCTCAGGCAAGGTCATTTTATATTTTTCTTCCGGTATGGTAAAAGGGTTATGAGAGCTCATGGAGATTATATGCGCGTAAAAAGGTGTGCCTTGATTTTGATACGATGCTAATTCTTCCGCTGTTTTCCTGTACAATACTTCATCCGACGAGCCATAGAAGAAAGCATCCTCATCTTTAAAAAACTGCTTGTCATAATAGCGATCATAGCCGATGGCTTGATATAAATCATCCCGATTCCAGAAACCAACTTCATTTGTATGGAAATTCATCGTTGTGTAGCCTTGCTTCTGAAGAAGCTTCGGAAGACTGGGTAAATCTTTCTTCCCGTAGACTTGTGTAGCCGCGCCATCTGGTGGTACGTAATACGACGTGTTCACGATAAATTCGGCATCCGATGTATTCCCTTGACCAATTTGCTGATAAAATTTTGGGAAATAGTAGCTGGATTCAGCCAACCGGTTCAGGTTGGGGGTAATTTCAGTCCCATCAATGTTCAAACCGATGAGGAAGTTCTGGAAGGACTCCATTTGAATGATGATCAAATTCTTACCACTCGCTGCGCCATGTAACGTTGGTTCCACGACAGCAACTTTATTTTTCAAATCGTCGATCGCAGACTGTGTAATTTGATCTGGGCTAATGATCTCTTCTTTCTTCTGTGAAAGCAGATTATACATTTCATAGTTTAATATGCCCATTTTGGACGCCTTCACATTCTCATTGAATGAACTGCGGTTAGGAATCACACTAAGTGCACAAAGTAATAAGGAGAAGCAAGCGACACTAGCCACGATTTTCAAGCTAAGAGGCTTCCATTCTCTCGTTTTCGGCTTGAAAAATGCAAAGAAAGCAACAATCACGATATCCAAGAAGAACAGCAAATACTGGGGCTCAATCACAGAGAATATACTCTTTTTGACCGCACCGACTTGCTTGGCTTGGGTTAAAACGTGATACGTAGCGATAACTCCGAAATGCTTATAATAAATAACAAGTGCAAAAAACAAAATGGTTATTATGAGGTCAATTGCGAGATACCAAGCGAGTTTATGCTTTTTGACAACATATTCAACCACACAATACGTAATTAAGATCGCCGGTATTTCTGTCAAAAGAATCCTTGCCGATGGTCCTGTTTCAAATAAAATCATCCAAGCTACATAAATTTTAATCACAATAAATAATGGAAATAAAAATAATCTATGCCTGAGCCGCTCCAACATACAGATAGCTCCTTTCATTTACATCTCATAAAATGGACTGGAAGGAATGCCGAATCACATCTCCYCTGCTAATAATGCCTACCAACACGCCTCTTCTCAGAACGGGTAGCTTTTTTATTCGTTTTTTCCCCAAAATCGCTGCGATTTGCTCAATATCTTCTTCTGCATCTACAGCAATCACCTTCTTCTGTGCTATTTTCATCACATTCAAAGGAAGCAAGTTGCGCACTCGATCTTGAAATTCATCATTATCGCCTTTGATCACAGCCGTGTAGAGATACGAACCAAATATATAATCATCATGCTTGCCGATATATCGCATAATATCCCCATCACTGATGTAAGCAACAACTTCATTCCGATCATTGACAACAGGAAGTCCACTAATTCGGTGCATGAGAAACTTCTCAATAACCGCGCGAACTGTATCCCCTTCTTTTACTTTATACACCTGACTTACCATGATTTCCTTAGCTTTCAAATTGTGTCCTCTCCCGTCTATAGTTGCCTTCTATTCAAACAAGAAGTATGATGACACTATATACTTGCATTATACAACTATGTCGGATGAAGTCAATCCTTAAGAGACAGTCTATCACCCCTACTTTGGAAGATATTCAAATAATGCGGTGTATGTTACGATACAACCATAAAAGATTGCAAACACCTAACAAAGAGGTCTATGATAATGACAAAAAATCCCATTGAAACCATTGAAGTTGAATTAGGCATATTCATTCGCCGCTTTATCGCTGCAACTACAAATAAAAAAGTAGGCAATTTGGATCGTGCGGCTTATCTATTGCTCCATCAGATTTCGACACATGGATCTGCCGGCGTGAAAGCTTTGGCAGAGGAATTCCAACTCGACATGTCGACAATCAGCAGACAAACAGCTTCTCTGGAGCAAAAAGGCTACCTCTATCGCATCCCGGACCCGCAAGATGGCCGCGCCTACTCCATGCAACTCACGGATAGCGGCATAGCGGAATTGGCATTGAACAAGCAAGCTCGCTTAGAGTATTTAACGAAACATCTCCATGATTGGACTGAAGAAGATCAACAAAGGTTCGGTGAGCTGCTGAATAAGTTCAATGATACGTTTTAAAATCTTTGCCTTGATAGGAAAAATTATCTAATCACAGAGCTACTATCCTCTTACGAGGAACAAACAGGTTGGTTTCCATCTTTAACGATAAAAAAACTTCCAGTTAACTAAACTGGAAGTTTTTTGCATTAATTATCTCGTTACCAAAACATCATCGAAGTATGCCTTCGTATTCGCATACGTGCGTGCCCCGATCTTCCCGCTCAATTCGATGAGCGCTTCGTGCCTCTTTATGAGCAAATGACCATCTTGACTACGATCCACCTCTGGACGTTGCAGCGTCAGCCTACCCATTTCCTTCTTCTCTTGGAGCGCCTTGCCGACAACTCGCATCAGTTCAACTAACTCTACAGGCTTGATTAAATAATCTTTGGCACCTAATCGGAGCGCTCTCTTGGCAAAAGCTAACTTCTCATGGGCTGAAATGACGATAACCGGAAGATGCGGCTGCTCCAGAAGAATCGCTTCCATCAGTTCGATGCCATTCATCATCCCCATCTGTATGTCCGTCAATACGAGATCATAGGTGTCCATGCGTAAGCAATCCAATGCCTCGAACCCGTTCAGCGCTGTTTCCACATGCCCAATTCCTAGCTCTGATCTCATCAAATAACTTTTAATCCCCGCACTAACTGTCGGTTCATCATCCACGACCAGAATTTTATACATCGCCGGTTCCCCCCTGTAAGACAACCTAGTGCCAACTATGCGCTATGATACCATGTTAGCCTTCGGCTACTGCACTGTCTATGATAATTTCAGGGAAGAACGTGATCAATTCTATGACGATTATGCAAGAAAAAAAGCGAGGCCTGGAATCGCTCCATACCTCGCTTCACACTTCAATTAATTAATCGTCCACTGCTGATTATTGCCTCCGTTCCACGTATATTGTATATTCTGTCCACCATCCGTTGTCGAGCTTCAATCCTACTGAGACATCCATCTGTCAGCCTTATGTTCACCCCCATTCCATATCCAACTGAGGCTAATGTTAGAAGATTCATGGGCTGATTCATAGTGAATTATCACAAGTTCTATGAACAATTCAAACAATGGGATTCCCCACTTTCGCCACATTCCTGAATATTTTGCATGTCCATCCCGTGAATTTGACTAGAACCCAAAAAAGAGCCTCGCTGGTTAGCGGGCTCTCCGAATATTTTAATGTGCGCTCTCGACTTCATCCACGTGTTTCAAATGCTGACGGTTCAGCCAAAGATAGATGACCGCGACAACAACACATGCACCACCGACAATAAACGGCATATGCGGGTTGAACCATTCAGCTAGCTTACCCGCAAGGAAAGGGGCGATTGCGCCTCCAATGAAACGCAAGAAGCTATAGGCTGCAGAAGCCGTTGGTCGTTCGACGGGCGCTGCATTCATGACTGCGGTCGTGATTAAGGTATTATTGTTTCCTAAGAAAGCACCCGCGACGATAACTGCGATGATAATGACGGTTTTGTCCGTTGTCCAATTTGCCATGACAAACAAAGTAACAGCGAATAGAAGTAATTGAACACACATGGAAGGCACTGTTCCAAAGCGTTTCTGAAGCTTCGGCGCTGTAAAGACAGAGGTAAAGGCAAGCATAAGTCCCCAGCCTAAGAAGACGTAACCAAGTTGATGCTCATCCAATCCTAACTTGCCCAAGACTAATGCGGCATATACAAGCAAGGTGAAGAATCCGAAGTTATAAAGAAAAGCTGCTATTCCGAATGTACGAAGTGCTTTGAATTTCAAGGCGCGGAATGGATCGGCCAATGAAGCTTTTTTGGGACGAATTTGCGTTTGCGGTTTAGGCATAATAAATAGAATCAGGAAGAAAGCAATGACCATGAGACCGGCTACGCCGAAGAATGGACCTCTCCATGAGATAGCACCCAGCTCTCCCCCTAATAGCGGGCCAACGGAGATCCCCAGACCAACGGCTACCTCGAACAAGATAATGGAACGTGCGACGCCTGTTTTGGACAAAGATACAATCGCGGACAATGCGGTAGCGACGAATAGCGCGTTACCGAGCCCCCATCCCCCACGTAACCAAACAAGACTCCAAATACTATTTGACATACCACCCAATGCCGAGAAGAGGGCAATGATGACGATGCCAGCGAGCAGTGTTTTTTTGATGCCTAGGCGGGACGAGACGACGCCTGTGATCAGCATGGCTACAGCCATGACTGCGTTATAACTCGTGAATAACAAGGTAACATCACTGTGGGAAGCATGGAGCTTCTTAGCGATAGCGGGCAAAATCGGATCGACAAGACCGAGACCCATGAAAGCGATAATACTGGCGAAAACGACCGCCCATACCGCTTTCGGTTGACTAAACATACTGACTTTCTGCGCATTCTGATGCGGCTCTGCAGCCGTATTGGCCTTACTTGTAGCTGTAGGTTGCATATTACGAAAGACTCCTTTTATGTTGACATTTTAGTGATACCATCGTTGATTCGTTTCTGAAGGTGTTCAATTTCCTTACGAAATTCAGTCATTTTGTTGAGCTTCTGATCCACCATATCTAGCTGTTGGTCAACCATGATCTTCATCTCTTTTAGCTGCTGCAGCTTTTGCTCAGCTTCCCCGGTTTTCAAATACACTTCTTTTTGTTCGCCCATTTTCTCGCGAATCGCTACGAAATCCTGAATCTCCATGAGTGAAAATCCGAGGACATCTCTGGCATTCACGATTTGACTCAATCTTTCGATATGCTTACGCGTGTATAAGCGCATGCCGCCTTCACTTCGTTCTGGTGGAAATAATACGCCAATTTCCTCATAGTATCGAATCGTTCGCTTCGTCAATCCGCTCTCTTTGGCTACATCATCAATTTTGAATTTATCCATGTATACACTCCCATCCACATCGATTTCTATCGCTATGTGATTATCATAATCCTAATAAACGTTAACGTCAACGTTAACTTTCGAAGAAATGTGCATCGCCCCAATTACCTGGTTTAGTATGCACGACTTATCGCTTTCTATGCCGATCAGGCATCAAGCTGCTGGAAATAGGTGTATTCCCCTTCTAATTGCCTGCGGACAGAACAAAAATAAGCATGTTTCATCAATGATCTCATTGATCGAACATGCTTTTTCCTTACGTATGTTCATGATTGATACACTTCATTCACTGACATCGTGGCTACCGTTCGATTTCCTGCCCTATATCCCAATCTTCCTGCCTCGATTTGAACGTCAGCCAACGCCTCTTCCGTTATCCTTTTGATGTCAACAAGTGAAACCATCTCATCATTGACCATATCGGGGAGAATGTTAGTTAAGAAATAGTCTACACAGAATAAATCAATGTTTTTGATTTTTATTAATGCATTTCGATACATCGTAACGAATTCTTTCTCTGTATTTCCCTTTTGGATCTCAGCAAAAGCCTCATACACTTGATCCATTTTATCCGCAACTTCCAAAATGAGCCCTTCGATTGAACCATCTTTACCTTCCTGCAGTTGTTTATGGAACGTCTCTTTAAACTCTGCGGGAATATGTTCCTCAATGAAGTTATAGACCATTCCTTCTTCTACTTGTTGTATCAATAATCGAAGCTCGTGTGACGCATGCTTGACAGGCGTTTTGATATCTCCAATGAAGATTTCACCATAATCATGACTGCTGGTAATTTCATAAAGCTTTTTCCAGTTAATTATTGCACCATTTTTCTCTTCGATATCCGCTAATGTTTTGGCATACTGAACAACTTTCCATGAATGAGCCGCGACACTATGTTCTTCAAACTTGAACTTCCCTGKACATCGAATGATTCTCTCTAGCTCATTTAAAGACCTAAAATAAGTATGAATGCCCATAGTTGTTATCTCCCTATTTGTATATTCGGGTCCCTCTTTATACTATACAAGCTACCTGTTAATTGGAGATTAAAACTACGTCATACTATTGTTAACATAAAAGCTGCCACCCGGTTATGAACACCGAACGACAGCCGTTAGTTACTTTCGATTCCTATTTCCCGCAAGCTTCATGCATGAACCCTTAATTTCTTCTTGATTCTCGAGGCAATGATTTCAATAAGAATGGCAAAAGCGAGAATAAAATACGTAATGGCCCCAATTTCTCTTACATCATAATAAAAGGAACTCGCCATGAACATATCGTAACCAATACCACCAGCACCTGCTGCTGCTCCCATTGCTACCGCGACTGCAAAATTGATTTCAAATCTCATGAAGGTCCATGAAATTAAATAGCTGACTGAAGAAGGAATCACGGCTTGAAAAACAATTTGCCACCAATTTGCGCCACTTGCCTTCAAGGCTTCAATCGTTCCCTTATCCAGTTCCTCGAATGATTCCGAATAAGCTYTGACCAAGTAGCTGATAGAATGAAACGTCATGCCAATCACGGCCGCCACACTTCCAAGACCTGCTGCAATGGCAAAAATCAACACCCATAATACCGTTGGAACTGCTCGGATGAAAGCCACAACACCTTTAATGATGAGCGACAGCTTCGGATTGCTTAGATTTGAGGCAGCCAACAAGCCTAGAAATAGCGCGATAATGGCACCAAACAGAGTTGTTAGAAATGCTAGTCCTAGCGTAATCGTGATTTGCTGAAGCGCCTCAATAAACGTAAAGTGATGAAGACTTGGTTGAAAAAACATCGTCTTAATCGTTAGAGCTGTTTGAGAAATGGCTTGCAGCATTTGAATATCCTTGTAATCAAATGTAATAAATCCATAGATCGTCAATCCGACCAATACCAATAACGTTAATCGAATCACAAAGGCTTGCTTATTAAATGGTATAGTCCTCCTGCGTTTCTGAAGAACTTTAAACCGTTCCATATCCTTGTCAGAGACGGCTCTAATGGCTTCCTGAAGTCCCATTTACAAAATCACCTTCCTGACGTAATTAGAAACCGATTCTATAAGGAATATCGTAATTACGATGAAAATGACAACCAAAGATGCTGAGCTATAATTTAAGCTTTTGTAGTAGAGATTAAACAGAAAGCCAATGCCCGTTCCTGTCAAAATGCCAATTAAAGTAGCGTGTCGGATGTTCGTTTCTACCATAAACAAGATCCAACTAAGCAATTGAGGCATACTAGAAGGGATAACCGATTGAAAAATAATTGAAAAATAGCTTGCTCCTGTAGCCCTTAAAGCTTCCACAGAACTGTTGCTTACTTCATCAATGGACTCCATAAAGGCACGGGTCAAGAATCCGAACGAACCGAAGAACAGAGCGAAGTACCCCGTTAGCACATTTTGCCCAAAAGAAATCAATAGAATCATCGACCATGCGGCAACATCAATGTTGCGAAATAAGGTAGCTATGGATCGACTGATCCAGCTGAAAACTCCGCCGACACCCGTTGTATGGGAACCAGCTATGGCGAATAACAATGCGAAGATTGCGGCAACCGTAGTTGCAGCTATGGAAACGAGCAACGTTTCAACCAGACTTGTTGCAATATCGGGAAGCTTTTTTAATGCTTTCTCATTGGGATAAAAATTGTTAAAGGCCCATTCCGCTGCTTTCGGTATCGAGGTAAAGCCTTTAATGACATTATACTCCGTAATGATTATGGCAATCACCGTAATGACCATCATAATGGCACAGAAGAGCATCGTATTCATCCGTTTGTAGAGAAAGAAATTATCCTGCATAGCTGCTCTCCATCTTATCGGCATGTTCCTCAAGATCTGCACCGTAGATCATGGATAACTGCTGGTGCTTAATGCTTGAAGGAGGTCCGTCGTAGACGATCTCCCCCTTGTTCACACCAATAATCCGGTCTGAATACTTAAGCGCTACTTCCACTTGATGAAGGTTAACAATAATGGTAATTCCCATCGTGGATGAAATGTTGCGCAAATGATCCATGATAACTCTGGAGGCATTCGGGTCAAGGGATGCTATCGGTTCATCACAGAGCATTAATTTGGGATCCTGAACGAGCGCACGCGCGATACCAACACGTTGTCTTTGCCCGCCGCTTAGCTGGTCACATCGCTTATAAGCTTGATCTTCTATGCCAAGAATTTTTAAAACAGCGTACGCATGGTGCTTTTCTTCCTTCGTATACAGCCCGAGAACTCCCTCCAACGTTGACTTATACCCAAGTCTTCCATGAAGAACATTCTCAATCACAGTTAATCTGTTTACTAAATTGTAATGTTGAAATACCATGCCCATCCGTGTACGCAGCCGTTTTAATTCCCTATTGTTAAAATCCATGATATTGTCCCCGTCAAAAATGATCTCACCGTTGCTGGCGTCAATCATACGGTTCATGCAGCGAAGCAGTGTCGACTTACCTGCACCGGAGGGTCCGATAATCGAAACGAACTCTCCCTCTCTAACTGTAAAATTAACATTTGATAACGCGCTTGTACCTATCCCATATTGTTTGGACACCTGCTTGAATTCCAATAACTTTGTCATGGGCGCTCCCTCAATAAGTTATATAAGCCGGCGAAATCATCTTTCTCACTTAGATAGTTCTCTCACTGGATTGAACCACGCATCTTCAACAGGTAGAAATTTTTCTTTACCTGACTTTTGCTTGAATAAGCCAGAATCCTTTGAATCTTTCGGCAGGAACACCATTGGATTCTTGGTTACTGCATCTGAAGTAAAGACATCTCGAAGTTTCTTCTGATCCTCAACACTAATTGTCCCCGTATTGATAGCAAATGGTGAGTTAAGAACCGGTGTAGAAGAGATAATCGTAAACTCTTTGCCAATTAGCGTGTTAAAAGGTTCCGCTGCTCCCTGTTTCACTTTGTACACAGCGCCTGGCTTATTAGCTGTTCCAGATTCAAGCTCAACATAATTAGCCACACAAGTATCGCAGAAGGCTGCTACATCTGCTTTGCCCGTAAGTAGATTCACAGCAGACCCTTGATGCGAGCCTCCGTACATCACTTCAGTGAAAAACTTATCCTTACCGCCTTGAAGCAAATCGTCTGGTGTTAGACTCTTGAATTTGTCTTGTTTGCTGAAATAACTGATAATTCCAGCTGATGGTACTTTAAAGCCAGATGTTGAGGAATTGGAAACGAATGAGAATTTCTTGCCAGCTATCGGATCGATACCAAAGCCATTGCTATTTTTATAGGGAGCTTCCTCACCTTTACGTACATTTATCCAACTGAAGTAAACAGCATCATCCAGTGTTCCTGACTCCCCGCTAGAAACAACAAGTGGTTGAACTTTTTTGTTTTTAGCATTGGCTTCCACATAGCCTTGTGGACCCATAAAAGCAACATCCGCACTTCCGTTAGCAATCGCCTCGATCGCAATGATGTAGTCCGTAGTTGTTTTATGCTCAACTTTCTTTCCTGTCGCTGTTTCAATCACTTTCCCTAATTCATCCCGTGCATTTTTCAAATCTGCACCAGACTCATTCGGATACCACACCATCGTGATGGTGTCTTTCGTCTTTACAACCGCGGAAGCTTTTTCTGTTTCTCCCGATTTGGAACCACAACCAGCTACAACCGCAACCAGAGATATTGAAATAATGAGCGACATCATCTTTTTCACTTATGAACTCCTCCTGATCATCTCAATCGTATTTTACGTACAAGCCCAGTATAGTGCTCATTTATTTTCAGAATGTTCCGCTAATTTTAAGATGTTGTAAGTTATTTCGTTTTCTCTGCTACTGCACATGTACCGTTCCTTATTTGATACTCCCGATCACACAAATTCTCCATAAATTCAAGGTCATGAAAGATACCCAGCATGGTTGTGCCTTGCTTCATCAACTGTTCGATTAGAAGCTTGACCTTCAGTTTCGAGCTGTTATCGAGACTAGCCGTTGGTTCATCGAGAAGCAACAATCGCGGGCGCTTGACCATCGCTCTAGCAATATTTAACCGCAGCTTTTCCCCACCAGAGAAGGTTGCCGGGTAGCTGTCCCATAGACTGTGGTCCAACTCAAAGTGCTCTAGGATCTTAATTGTCTCCACCTCGGCGTAGTCCCTTGGGTGTCCCATTTCCACTATGGCATTCTGTACAAGCTCCCTTGCCGTTGTTCGAGGCATCACATTCAGAAACTGAGATACATACCCGATTTCATGCTTTCGAAGCTCAATGATGCTCCGCTCACTCGCTGCAGCCAAATCGATGGTGCCATACCTCTCCGAGTTATACCAAAGGTGTCCAGCATTAGGCAAATACGTTCGATAAATACATTTAAGGACTGTGGATTTACCACTACCGCTTTTACCGGTAATACCGATGAACTCGCCTTCCTTCAGAAACAAATTAACATCTTCCACCGCTGGAATATGCTTATTGAGGTTGTGCAATGTAAACGATTTGGTCAAATGTTCAATTGACAGCAGGTTTTCCATACCCTTTTCACCTCCTGTTAATCCCTATAATTCGTTTTTTGTATTAATTTACCGTCAACGAAAACGGTCGTTACAACGGGGAAGTCGTCCATATCTAAAAGCTCTATGAAGAGCAGATCGGCTTTCTTACCTTCCTGAAGGGAGCCGTAATCTGCATCAATGTTCACAGCCTGAGCAGGGTGCAGAGTGACCAATTTGAACTTCTCCACTAGGTCTTGCCGCTGAGGGCCTGCCAGTTGGAATACCGCATGAAGCATGGATGCTGGATAGTAGTCACTGCACAAAATGTCAATGCAGCCATCTTGTATCGCTTCGGTTGCACACAAATTACCACTGTGTGAGCCTCTTAGAATGACGTTAGGAGCACCGGCAACCGTATGAAGTCCTTTTTCCTTGGCTCTGCGAGCGATATCTAACGTGATCGGAAATTCACTTATTGTCGTACCAAAACTTTGAACGATATCCAGCTTTTCCAGTGAATCGTCGTCATGCGAAGCAATCGCAATGTTCCTTGCTTGTGCCATTCCAGCGATCTCGCGAATCGCGTCTTCTGTCATCTTTTCCTTCGTCTGATGACTTGCGAGTAGAACCGCGATATTTTCATCACTCACATGATCGTAGCCGCGCACATTTTTGATATACACTTCAAGATCTCTATACTGCCCTTGACCTGGCGTGTGATCCATGAAAGAAACGAGATGTACTTTCTCCTCTTGGATGTAATTTTTTAAATTATCGATTTGATCTACATTATCAATTTCAAATCTGGCATGGAAACGATGGCGGATGAGATGCTTGCTATTGTGCGTCTCTTCAATCAAGTCAATCAGTTTGCGCACATTTTCAGGTTCGCGAATTGGACGATACTTATAATCCGCAGACTTGAAGATTGACAAGGAGTGATACATCGTTGTTATCCCATGTGAGATGAGTTCCTTTTCTGTTTCGCGTATGCTTAACTTGAAGTTAAACAGGGAAGTCGGCCTTGGCGCCGTCATGTGCTCAATGTAATCCGAGTGAATGTCGATCATGCCTGGTACCACATAGGCCCCATATGCATCAATTACTTCCACGCCATCTTCCACATGGATCTCGCCTGTAGGAGCTATACGTGCGATACGATCCTCCACCACCAATAGATCATAACCTTCTAACATTGCATGTTCCGTAATCAAGATGCCGTTCGTTATCAGATACATGTCAAATCCTCCTTATACAATTCGATTCTCTATAGTAGTGAGTGCACTAATTGCTGCGTATAAGCATGTTGCGGATCCTCAAGGATCTGATCCGTCAATCCCTGTTCAACGACACGCCCATCCAACATAACCATGGTTCGGTCCGCCAACATTCGAATGACGCCAAGATCATGAGATACAAGCAGCATACTAATTTGCAATTCGCGTTGTAGGTGTTTGATAAGGTCCAACACATTCGCTTGCACAGATAAATCAAGTCCAGTCGTTACTTCATCCAAAAGTAGGATCGGAGGATTATTGGAAAGGGCTTTGGCAATTTGAACACGCTGCTGCATGCCACCCGAGAAGTTCTTCGGTACTTCCATCTTCCTGTATACGGGAATATKAACCTTCTCCAGGAGTTCGCTTCCCCGTGCTTCCATTGCTGATACCTGTCGATGTCCGGCAGCGATCATTTTCTCGGCAATATTGCCGATCGAAGAGAATTCCATTCGTAAGCCTAGAACTGGATTTTGATACACCTTACCCATAAGATGATTACGGATATACTTTTTTTGCTGAGATGATTCTTGAAATAGGTTTCTCTCGCCTTGTTGATACGGTTTCAGATAAGCCTCACCACCACTGACTTCTTGGTCAAAATAAAGGCATCGCATGAGTGTCGACTTCCCGCTTCCGCTCTCACCAACGATACCCAGCACCTCACCGGGATATAGATCGAACGAAATGTCCTGACAAGCATAGACGGTTCCGCAAGACCTGCAGTAGTTATTTTCCAACTTTCTTTGCTCCTGATTGTTGCACTGTTCACAGCCAGTACCGAATCGTTTATCCAAATGGCTCACACGCATAATAGGGGGTGCGATTGGGCTCATCTAAGCGCCTCCTCTTCCTCTTTAGAAAATCTTTTGGTTCAACCGATCCAAGCAATAGCTCGAATCATTGCATTGATAGAACGTAATATCTTCTTCTTCGTTATATAACTCATCCATGAAAACTTCCGTTGCTCCACATAGCTTGCAAGACACATCGGAGAACGATTCTGGCTCGAACGGAACATCGTCGAATGCCAATGAAACGACTTGTGTGTAGGGCGGAACGGCATAAATTTTCTTTTCACGACCGGCTCCCAATAAAATTAACGCTTCCGAGTAATTCAACTTATGATTATCGAACTTGGGTATCGGGCTTGGCGCCATCACATAGCGATCATGCACCATGACAGGATGATCAGCCCCCGTAGACACACTGCGGTACTTCATTATTTGTTCGAATAACATCAACCATGCGCCACTGTAGTCTTTCTCCCCATGCAACCGCTTTGTTTCA
Source organism: Paenibacillus sp. 01T442 (assembly GCF_056398345.1). NCBI lineage: Bacteria > Bacillati > Bacillota > Bacilli > Caryophanales > Paenibacillaceae > Paenibacillus > Paenibacillus sp. 01T442. The sequence continues at coordinate 6,137 of NZ_JBFTPF010000056.1, read as the reverse complement.
CGTTCACTGGATTCGTACATGCGCAATGGTTCAGGCATAGGAACTTGTAGAACCAGAATTTGCTCCGAAGTAAGCGGAATTTCCGGAATCCGGTGACGGGATTGAATAAGGGTGGCTTCCGAAGTAGCTTCAACCGCAGTAACCCCTGTCGTCTTATGAATCAGTTTCTTAATACTTACCGCATTAACCGATTCATCKGTGCCTTGGTCAATGACTTTAAGCACATCGCTTTTCCCGATCAATGACAAAGTCAGTTGTAAGCCCCCTGTTCCCCATCCGCGCCMGATCGGCAGCTCTCGTGATGCAAAGGGAACCTGGTAACCTGGAATTGCAATTGCCTTCAGTGTGGCACGCCGGATTTCTCTCTTCGATCCTTCGTCCAAAAATGCAAAGTTGTATTGAATTCGCATGTGCTTTACACCTCCTGGTTTGGATCAGCTGAGCGTTTTCTCGTCTTGCGAACATCATTGAGCTTTGCTTGAAATGTTACATAATGTGGCATCTTTAAGTGAGAAATAAAACCAGTTGATTCTACGGAATCAATATGGAAGAGGACAAATTCCTCATTTTGCGTCGGAATCAGCTTGTCGCCCTTTTCAAGACTTTTATCTAAAATGCTCATAGCAATTGCTTTCGTTTCATTCTGTCCATAACAGAGACCGTAACCGAACTCTAGTTGAAGTTCCTTCCTGCCGTTCTCTTTCACCATGGTAACTGGAACCAGCATCTCCACTTCCGTCACCTTAATGTCGCCGATATAATAGGATTCTTCCTCTTCGTGAGAAGAGTCCAGCGGTGTATCTATATATACGGGAATATCACCAACTCGTAATTCACCAACGGTTGGATGAACCATTCCGTAGCCGCGGATAACCGCATATGCTAAGGAAGTGACGGCGCCCGTCTGACCTCTGGTCAATATCTGAAGTTTCTCACTTCGTGAAGCCGGGAACGTCAGGCTCGTGCGGGTTACATCGTCTGGTTCCGTGTTATCGATTGGACAATCAGCAATGAGACCTTCTTTTCTCAAATAATCCAATACTTTGGGTAGTCGTCCGTCCAGATCTTCCTTCTCATTCCTATCTATAAGCTGATAGGATTCCAACCATTCAGCTACTTGATCTTCCGTTTCATCCATTAAATCAAAGTCTAGGAGACGATGTGAATAATCGGCAGATGCGCCTAAAATTTGCCCGCCAGGGATATCTTTAAACGAAGCTGATATTCTTCGATCAACGCGCATTTCCTCCGGTGCCACTGTTCTGGAGTAATGCTTTCTTGGGAGCGTAGAACGATATGCCCTTAGTAGAAAGACAGCTTCTTCCGGATTACCCTCCGCCTGTTTGATGGCAAGCGCCGCAAGCTGCTCACTATACATGCTGCTCTCCGACATCACTTGATCAATAAGCCCTCTCATTCCTGCTTCGATGGCATCGACACTCAGTACTTTCCCTAGTCGTAAACGTTCGAACTGCATGCGTTTCAGAGATTCTTCTATTGCACGTGTACCGCCTTTAACCGCTACATAACCCATAATTAGAACTCCTCCTTCACAATCTGAGTGGTTCTAGGTAAAGCCCAAATGTGGTGGGAATCATCCACAAAAATCAAATCTATTCCTAACGGATACTCGCTATTTCGCTGTGTCCGGATATCCAACCAATCTTCGTTCATGGCGATCTCTATTTTCGTTTCCGCCTGAATGCCTGGCCCGGTCATCCGCACCTTGATTCCTTGAGCCAATAAACTAGTTGTTTCAATGATGATGGTCGCGGAGCGGTGGGGATCCTGCAGATCACCGATTTTGGCCGCTTCAAGGGCTTGCAGCAAACTCCCAGGAGCTGCATCAAGCAGGATAAAGATGAAGTCCGCCTTCTCCAACTCAGCTTCCTTGGCATAGGTTAGTTGACTCAGTAAATGAGCCATCTTGCTTTCACGTTCAGATACTACCTTGAACGTGACCTCCGTATCGAGCAGCATATGCGCTAGAATCGAAGTTGCCGCTAAGCACTCTAGCGTCTGATTAAGCTTCCCCGCTTCTTCAGAGAGATCAGCAATCGTTCCTGGCCTCGACATGACATCAATGACATGACGATATGCTGTCTGGATGTCGTGAACTTTATCTAGCATGTTTTCATTCTCTCCTTTCAATCTTCATCCATCGTTTCAAAGTCCACTTTGGTTTGCAGTAGCTTTCTTTGCTTCGCTTCGCGTGATGACGCAATAAGCAGACTTTCCCTTTGCAATTCAACTAACCAAGACGCCGTTTCTTCCAAATTGGCTGCATACGCCGCGTCGATAACAGCCAATTCGTAGGCTTTGTCTGGTTCGTCTCCTTTGATGATGCCCATTCCTAAGGCTCCTTCGATCCGAACCTTGCACTCCGTTACAAGCACCTCTCCTAGATAAAACAAGCTCTTCTGTGCAGTTTCTCTTACCTGAACCATCACAAGACCATGATTAGGCTCCTCAATAACAGCGATATGATATTTGCTTTTAATGTCATTCGCCATAGCTGATGTAAGTTGGGCTGAACCATGGATCAAAATTTCTGTCCGTTGCTTTCGATTCATTTGAAAGCCCCTTCCTGTTAACTTGTTTATTTCTCAAAACCTACTCTATCTTGTTGCCAGGTTAGCGGCAGTTAAGTTTGTGTAAAGATCAGGGCTAAATCACATAGGTAAAAACATCTCCACGATACATCGTTTTGCTATATTCCAAAGTTTGACCCGTTTTTTCATCGATACATTCCGATTCCAGGACCAACAATGGAATGAGTGAGGAACAAGATAGAAGCTCACGCTCATATTTCGATGGATGCGCCAATCGCAAGGTAGTCTCCGACGATTTTAAGTGGAGATAACCTTTACTTTGATAGTAGTAGAACATGGAGGTAATCTCCTTACCTTCTTGTTCAATATCTGGAAATGAAGTTTCTGCCACGAATGAGATATGAAGTGCAATGGGTCTGCCGTCAATGATTCGCAGACGGCCGATTCTAAATACACGTTCATTTTCACTAACGCCCAGTGACTCATAAATTTTATTGTTGAATTCAATCGACTCGCAGAATATATTAGTTGACTTATATTCATAGCCAAGCTCGGTCATTTTCTGGCTAAAGCTCTTATTCGTTTTTAGAACCAAAGGGATACGCAGGTTTCTGTCTTGCACAAAGCTGCCTTTCCCTTGCTTGGAGTAGATGTAACCAAGCTCTTGCAACCGTTCGTAGGCTTTCCGAGCGGTAATTCGGGGCACTTTGTAAGCATCAGCAAGCTCGTTCTCAGAAGGCAATTTATCATGCGGCTCATATCTGCCAGATTGGATCGATACGATAAGATGATCCATAATATCCATCTCTTCAGACAAGGCAATTCCCTCCATTCATCATCCATATTTTCTAATAAAAGCGGATAGATCGTTCAGTTCATTGAACCTTTCCTCTAATATTTCACGAGGCCAGTCCCACCAAGCAATTTTCAGCAACTGATCGACAACCTCTTGTGGAAATCTACGTTTCAACGGTTTAGCTGGCACTCCTACAACAACGGTATAGGGCTCGATATCTTTTGTAACAATAGCTCCGGATCCGACGACAGCGCCTGTTCCGATATGGACACCCTTCATCACGATCGCACCATGTCCGATCCAAACATCATGACCGATAGTAACTCGGCTGCCTCTACGCCAGTCAAATATTTCCTGATCATCCCCATCAGCAAATCCATAGGCAGCTCGCCGGTATGTCATATGATGCTGCGTAACGCGATCCATGGGGTGATCAACGGGATTAATACAGACATGGGAAGCAATCGAAGTGAATTTGCCCACTTCCGCATAATTAATTGTCACGTCATCCATGGTGTAGGTGTAATCACCAAGCTGTGATTCAAGGATTTTATTGTAAGGTCCGACAGATGCCCAAGCCCCAATGTCACTATGTATAAGGTGACTACTTGAGGAGATGGCTGGCTCTGAGGATAACGGAAGGCTGGGTTGTGTTTGATGGATGTGTTTCACAAATAATCAGTTCCTTTCCACGACACTTGTCTTCTCTACTAATGCCAGTTTGCGTTCCCAGAGCTCTTTTACTACGGCTATGCCTGGACTTTTACTACCGAGAAGAACTTCTTTTTCCCCATAAAAGCCATGGAAATCGGATCCGCCGGTTTGGATCAGTCCGTAGTGGAGCGCGTGCTCAATGGCCAATTGTTCATGTGCTTGATTATGAAGAGGATGCCATACCTCGATGCCTTGTAACCCTGCCTCCACCAGTTCTGGAAGAGCTTCGAAATTCCCATACTGGCCAGGATGCGCAAGCACAGGAACACCACCCGCTTGCAAAATCATACGAATCGCATCACACGCATCGACATACTCCGTTGGAATATAGGCAATACCAGGCTGTTCGCCGTTCTGCCCGCGAGAAAACAGCTTTTTATATAAATCACCATAGATCGTAGTTGTGTACCCTTGATCAATCAAAGCATGCATAATATGCTGCTTATAAATACCCGTTCCACCTTCCGCATATTTCATCACCTCATCCAGGGTAATCGTGTACCCAGCCTGAATCAGCCGATCTATCGCTTCGAGGCAGCCAAGGTGACGTCTCTTTAGTAACGGACTGCAGAACATTTCTAACTGCGTGTTCCCAGGCTCGATATAATAACCAAGAATATGAACTCTGCGCTTTCGATCAAAATCATAGCCCGAAATTTCAATCGCTGGGATGATCTCTATCCCCCGTTCAAGTCCTCTATTTATCATTTGAGGTAATTCGCTCGTCGTATCATGATTCGTTATTGCCAAATGAGTAACATCCTCTTGGATCGCCAAGTCTAAGATCTCATCAAATTTATATGAACCGTCTGATAGTTTGGTGTGACAATGGAATTCAACTTTCATAGCAACCAACAACCTCCTGAGCGAAAATATTGGATGAGTTGAGCTTGAATCAACCTCAATCTACATTCCCTTTGTTACTTGTACACAGTGTAACTTGATGCCAAGTTGCAAGGGTCAATTCCATGTAATGCTCATGTAAATAAATTGTAAAGGCGCTGGGAACATTAACAAAAAGACGCTCACTTTGTAAGTGAACGTCTTTTTGTTAAGTTAATTCAGTTATCTAGCCTTTTCTTGATAGAAGCACACGATCCACAGCCTCAACTATTCTTTCATTGCTAAAAGGCTTCACCAGAAAGTCTTTGGCACCAGCTCGTATGGCATCCAGCACCATTTGCTGCTGCCCCATGGCCGAACACATGATGACACTTGCCCGAGGATCGAACTTCATAATTTCTTTCAAAGCTGAAATCCCATCCATCTCAGGCATCGTAATATCCATCGTCACTAATTCCGGTTTATATCGCTTATACAATTGTATCGCTTCTTGCCCATTGCTGCCTTCTGCCACAATCTCGTGACCGAGGGTGATTAAGTAATCTTTTAACAGTGCTCTCATAAAAGCGGCATCATCGACAATCATGATTCTTCTCATGGGACAGACTCCCTTCCAACGATTTATTCCAAATATCCCTATCTATTCATCCTACTACGTTCCCATATTTTTCTAAAATTGGGTCACCTGACATGCCATTCACGATCTGTGCGGATATCAGAATTCTGTCTCTGCCGTTGATATTTGCTCTTGTGTGTTAACAATACCCTCACCCCATGTATGAAAATCTCGTTGATTTCTGGTCGCCGGCTGTCATGAAAATGAATAGCACTATATACCTGCCTGCCAAGTATATAGAGCCGCTCTCTCAAATTTCTCACAAAAAGGAAGATCGTGTCGAATATACACAAAAAGACGGAAAGCGATTGAACGCATTCCGTCTTGTTTATGCTTTTAATTTAAATATGCCGCTACGCTGGCACTCATTTCCTCAGGAGGCTCTATGCCGAGTTCTCTCAAATACAATGCTTTAAAATTGGTATAGTGCTTAGCTATTCGTTCCTTTTTCCCACTTTTCGCATAAACAACCATCAGCATTTGATGCATCTCTTCATTCAGAGGATACAACGTCAAATACGTGTCTATCTTCAACTCCGCTTTGCTCCAGGCTTCTTCACGCATGTCGCGTTGAGCCATTAGACATACAAGTGATGTATATCGCTTCCTATAATTC
>NZ_JBFTPF010000055.1:0-39392 GCF_056398345.1 Paenibacillus sp. 01T442 | reverse complement strand
CGACCATGGTTCTTCTCTTGCGCACAATTTTTGTGCGCTAGCGGGCGATGGTCAACCATGGTTCTTCTCTTGCGCACAATTTTTGTGCGCGAGCGTGCGATGGTCGACCATGGTTCTTCTCTTGCGCACAATTTTTGTGCGCTAGCGGGCGATGGTCAACCATGGTTCTTCTCTTGCGCACAATTTTTGTGCGCGAGCGTGCGATGGTCGACCGGGGAACCTCTAACTGAGCTCTTCTAGTGCGTTAAAGTGGCGTATTAGTGAGGTCGTTAAGGTTTGACGGCAGGTCCTTTGTTACGCATTCATGAAAAGAGCTCAATCGATCATCCGCAGCACAATACGACCTCGTCCGTGCCCCGTCTCGCTCTTCTCATGTGCTTGACGCACATCTTCCATTGCAAAGCTTTGCTCGATGTGAATCGTTTTTAGCTTTCCCTCATCGATTAGCTCAGCAATGGCTTTCAAATCTCCCTTCGTGGCGATGCCCGGACGAATCAAGGTAATACCGTGCTGCTTGGCTTTCATCAGCGGCGGTTGGCCCGCGATCGAGGCCAATCTGCCTCCATGCTTCATAACAGACCATGTACGTGCAAGTGTGTCCCCACCCACCATATCCAATACGAAATCGACATTCTGTACGATCTCTTCGAATCGTTCAGACGAATAGTCAAACACCATGTCTGCGACTAATGATGCCACATAAGACACATTCGTCGGCCCTGATGTACCAATGACTTCAGCACTGATCCCTTTCGCGAACTGTATCGCGAACATCCCAACGCCTCCCGCAGCGCCATGAATCAGAATACGCTCGTTCGGCTTCACTTGACCTTCCGAAACAATGGCACACCACGCAGTTGTGGCTCCTCCTGATAATGTTGCAGCTTCTTCATAGGATATCGAAGCAGGCTTACGAGCAATCACATCCTCAGGCGCTGTCGTATACTCCGCGTATGTGCCCTTCGTACTGCGGCCGAATACAGGATCTCCAATCTTCCAGGTGGACACCCCTGTTCCAACTGCCTCAATTACACCCGTGAAAGCTGTTCCCGGAATATGTGGGAATTGGACCGGCATCGGGAATAATCCACGGCGTATTTTCCAATCCACAGGTAGAACACCAGCGGCATGTATGCGAACAAGCACTTTCCCTTCTTGTGGCTGTGGAATAGGGACTGTTTCTACTTGCAGGACCTCAGCCTCACCAAAAGCATGATAACGCACAGCACGCATGGGATTAGCCTCTTTCTTATCCATATGATCGCTCATCTTGGCTCTCTCCTCTTTTCTTCGCATGTATGGTATATTTAATGTGTTGACGGATGAAGCACCTCCCTTACTTGCCAAAGCTCGTGCCGCGATGAGCCAAGCCTCCGATCAGGTACTCCAATCTTTATCCGCCGTAGGCAAAAGCCAACTCCAGACATTGTTATTCCGCTTATAGGTCTGGTGGATTTTCTATGTAACCAGTGGTAGAATATAGGAGATTGTCCCAATTTCACAATTAGAGGAGAATGGTCATGTCAATTAATGCTTATTTAAATTTCCAAGGAAACACTCGCGAAGTTGTGACTTTCTATGCAGAAGTATTTAATCTGCCCACTCCCAAAATCATTACTTTTGGCGATATGCCAGCTCACCCCGACTATCCGCTTCCTGAAGAAGCCAAAAATGGCGTTATGCACGCTCGTCTAGATATTAACGGAAGCCCGCTTATGTTCTCTGACGTATTCCCAGGTATGCCTTACGTTGTAGGAAATAACATCAGTCTTTCCTACGTTAGCGCAAACGCCGATGAAATCCAAAACGTATTCCATAAGCTCAAAGAGGGCGGAAAAATTGCCATGGAGCTTCAAGCGACGGACTGGAGTAAATTGTACGGTCAAATTGAGGACAAGTTTGGCATTCTTTGGCAGTTCAATCTTGATAGTGGCGAAAGCTTCTAGACATTACAAATAGTTCTCTCTAACGAAAAARGATTCCAAAGCTCACTTCCTTCAAGTGAGTTTACGGAATCCTTTTTATTTGCACTATAAGATTGGTGATATCAGCTTCGAAATCGACTCCAGGAAACGGATGCGAAGTGAGCGCTTCTCATATTCCTCCAGCGTTAACTCCATACACCCCTCCATATCCTTCCAGAAGGTGTTTTCCAGCTTTGCTGCTGTCTCTTCATGAAACATCAGCGCATTCGTCTCAAAATTAAGCCTTAAGCTGCGAATATCGAAATTCGCGGTACCAACTGAGGCCACTTTGCCGTCTACGATAATTGTTTTGGCATGTAGGAAGCCGTAATCATACAGATAGCATTTCACACCTGCACGCAGCAGTTCACCCACATAATACAACGAAGCCCAATGGACGAATAAATGATCCRCCTTCTCAGGTATCATAATCCTTACATCAATCCCCGACAGAGCCGCAATTCGCAAAGCATTCAGCATACTTTCTTCAGGAATAAAATAGGGTGTTTGCAACAAAATTCGGCTTTTGGCCAAATGAATCAACTTCAAGAACGTATATACGAAATGCGGCCAAGTTTCATTCGGGCCACTTGCGACAATTTGCATCGGGACCCTACCTTGCACGGCATTCTCCAAGATTGCCGGGAAATACGTCGTATTTACTTCCAATGATTCTGTTGATGCAAGGTTCCAATCCAGTATGAACCGAGATTGCAACGCTCGCACGACGCTGCCCGTCAATCGAAGGTGTGTATCCCGCCAGTAACCAAATTTTGGATTTAATCCCAGGTATTCATTGCCAATATTAAATCCGCCAATATAGCCGATCTGCCCGTCAATAATTACGAGCTTGCGATGATTCCGATAGTTAACACGATAATTAAGAAAAGGAATACGTGAGGGAAAGAATGCCGCTTTGTGTCCACCTGCCAGTAGAAAATCCTTGAAAAACGAATCTTTCAACGTACGTGAGCCGATATCATCATATAGAAAACGAACAGTCACCCCTTGTTTAGCTTTCCGTGTGAGCACTTCCATGATCCGCTGACCTAAGTTATCATTTTTGACAATATAATATTGCATGTGGATATGATGCTCGGCAGCCTCAATTCGACTAATCAAATCATTAAATTTCTCGACCCCATCTGTGAAAATATGTACATCGTTATCCTGTGACAAATATGAATCATTCGTAGCGACATTCAAATAAATTAAATACCGATACTCCATCACCATTGGATCGATATAGGGAAAAGTCCCGTCCATGAGCTGCTGCCGCTGCTCACTAATCACAGTCTGCATCCGTTCCTGCATGCGCTTATTCCATTTATACAGCTTGCGCCGGCTCAAGTTTTGACCCAACATCACGTACAATAGAAAGCCTAGAATAGGAATGAATAGCAGCACCATTAACCATGACCATGTTGCAGCCACATTACGTCTTTCTAAGAAAACCACCGTGAGCGCCAATAAAATATTTACAACAAACAACACGGTCAACATATGAGAAATCCAATCCATGCCCATTGTACCACTCCAACCCTCTTTACTCATCTGTATCTATTATACCTGAATTTTCAAAATAACGAAAAAAGCCCCCTCATTCTTTCGAATCAAGAGGCTTTCTCCCAGTATTTAAGAGGTCATTTCATTGTAAATTGTAATATATTGCTGCGCAGATTTGCGCCAGCTAAAGTCACCTTTTTTCATATTTTGCTGAATCTTCATCCAACTGTCACGGTCATTCTTATAAAAGAAAACCGCTCGCCTGATGATATGAAGCATATCATGGGCATTGTAATGCGTGAAGGAGAAACCTGTACCCTCTCCTGTAAACTCATTATACGGCTGCACCGTATCCTTCAGACCGCCCGTTTCACGAACGATGGGTACGGAACGATAGCGTAGCGCAATCAACTGCCCAATGCCACATGGCTCGAACTGTGATGGCATTAAGAAGAGATCTGAAGCTGCGTAGAACTGGTGTGCTAACGCTTCATCAAAGTAAATGTGCGCCGACACCTTGGTCGGATGTGTGACTGCAGCGTTCCGAAACATTTGCTCATAGACAGGCTCGCCCGTACCAAGAACAATTAGCTGGATGTCCAAGCTTAAGATTTCGCGAAGCACGTGCTGAATCAGATCTAAACCCTTCTGCTGTACAAGACGAGTAACCAGTACAATCATTGGGATATCACCGTTCACAGGAAGTCCTAGACGCTCCTGAAGCGCCGTCTTATTCTGCGTCTTCTTCGGTAAAGAGTCCCGATAATTCACAACCAGATTCTTATCCGTCATAGGGTCGAACACGTCGTAATCAATTCCGTTCACGATGCCCGTTAATTGATCCTTGCGGTGACGCAACAGGCTGTCCAAGAATTCACCGTAATACGGTGTTTGAATCTCCTCCGCATACGTCTGACTAACCGTTGTAATCTGATCTGAATACAACAGTCCACCCTTCAGGAAGCTTGCGCCACCATGAAGCTCTAGCGCTGTTCCTGAGAAGTGGTCATCTGACAAACCAAACAAATCCTTAAACACTTGTTGGCCAAAAACACCTTGGTATTTCAAATTATGAACGGTTGTCATCGTCTTGATCTCGCTAAAGAAAGGCAAATGCTGATAATGAGCCTTCAGCAACACAGGAATCATACCTGCTTGCCAATCGTGACAATGAATCACATCCGGCTGGAAATCCAGATAAGGCAGGGCTTCAATGACACCTCGACAAAAGAAGCCAAATCGCTCCGCCTCATCCCCAAAGCCATAAATACCAGATCGCTTGTAATAAAACTCATTATCGACGAAATAATAGGTAACCCCTTCATGCACCAACATATCAATTCCGATATATTGCTTGCGCCAGCCGAGCTGCACATCAAATGATGTCACATGTGTCATCAGATCTCTAAACTTAGCCGGGATATCACCATATTTGGGCAAAATAACACGTACATCAAGTCCCTGACGCGTCAGCTCCTTAGGTAAGGAGCCGATCACATCCGCCAATCCGCCTGTCTTTATAAAAGGAACGGCCTCCGAAGCCGCGAACAGTATTTTCATCTTKCCACTCCTCCAACTTTGCTAGAACCTGACCTATCACACGAACTTGCGATTAGATCACTTTGGTTTTCGCTGCAATGAATGGTGCTTTATTGTCACCTGTTAATACACGGCCGCGACTAATGAAGACGTCCTTATCCAGAATCGCATTCTCGATAATTACGTTTTCCTCAATCTCGCAGTTTTGCAAAATGATACTGTTTTTCACGTAGGCGCCTTTGCGGATCTTCACCCCGCGGAACAGAATGCTGTTCTCCACTTTTCCTTCAATCTGGCAGCCATTTGCGATAAGTGCGTTCTTAGCGGAAGCGGAGTCCAAATATTTGGCAGGCGGCTCATCCTTAACCTTGGTATAGATCAGATTATTCTTCTGGAAGAACAGCTCGCGCCAAATCGCAGGATTCAACAGCTGCATGCTGTGTTTGTAGTAGCCTTGAATCGAGTTCACAATTCCCAGATGCCCTTCAAACTTATAGCCATACACGCTAAGCTTATCAATGTTTTTCATAATGCCGTCACGCACCAAATGATCATATCCTTGCGCTAAGCAGGATTCGACCATATCCAGCAGTAAAGCCTTGCTCATAATATACATTTCCATGGAAATGTTATTTGTCCGCAGTCGGCCCGTGTGATCTTCCATCAATGTTACTTGACCTGTGTCTTTCACTGCCATTCGGCGGAATTTCCMATGGACTTCTTCATCGGTTTGCTTATATATCACGGTAATATCCGCTTGCATATCTTCGTGATAACGCACTGCATCGTTCAAATCCAGATTGCACACCATGTGGCTGCGGGAAATAATGACGAACTCTTCTTTACCGCGGTAGAAATAGTCACGATGGCTATAGAACTGATACAAATCACCGCGCGAGATGCCCGTCGGTTCATCCAGTACGGAAGGTAGGACGAAAAGTCCCCCACGCTTACGATCCAAATCCCACTCTTTTCCAGATCCCAGATGGTCCATGAGCGAACGGTATTTGTGTTGAGTGAATACAGCTACATTGTCAATCCCTGAATTCACCATATTCGAGAGTGCAAAATCGATTAACCGATAACGACCACCAAAAGGCACAGATGCCGGGCAGCGGAAATAAGTCAGTTCCTCCAAATCATCCGGTTCATTGACTAAATTAATGACTCCCATCACATGTTTCATCTGACATCATCCCTTCTGATTAGCGTAGCCTGTTACCCGTTCGTTACCGCCAATAAGTACAATTTCACCATCGCCATCGACAACCGCACCATCTTCAACGACCGTATTCTCACCAATAATCGCTTTGATAATCGTTACGTTATTACCAATCTTAGCATTCGGCATAATGACAGAATCTTTAATTTGGCTGCCTTCACCTACTTGAACACCGAAAAAGAGAACGGAATGATCAACATCTCCAAATATCGCACAGCCCTCATTCACCAATGAACGTTTAATATTTGCCGTAGGCGCCACGTATTGTGCAGGTTGGTACGGATTCTGTGAATATACACGCCAGTCTTTATCATTTAAGTTTAACTCATTATTGTCATCTAAAAGGTCCATATTCGCTTCCCATAAACTATCAATGGTTCCGACGTCCTTCCAATAGCCTTCGAATGGATAAGCAAACATTCTCGCTTCATCCTTCAGCATCATCGGAATGATATCTTTCCMAAAGTCTTTACTAGACTCAGGATTCGCTTCATCCTCAAGCAAATACGATTTCAATGCTTTCCAGTTAAAAATGTAAATCCCCATAGAAGCCAGGTTGGAGTTTGCTTCCTTCGGCTTTTCAGCGAATTCAGTAATCTCCTGCTTCTCATTTACGCTCATGATGCCGAATCGGCTAGTCTCTTCCCATTTCACTTCGATTACAGCGATCGTTGCGTCCGCTTTTTTCTCTTTGTGATAAGAAAGCATGAGATCGTAATCCATTTTATAAATATGGTCACCCGAGATGACCAAGACGTATTCTGGATCATACTGTTCGATAAAGCCGATGTTGCGATAAATCGCGTTTGCAGTTCCTTTGTACCAATCTCCGCCTTTTTGCTCCATGAACGGTGGCAGTACAGTTACACCGCCATGCTTGCGGTCAAGATCCCAAGAGCTTCCAATACCAATGTACGTATTGAGAACAAGAGGCTGATACTGCGTAAGAACGCCTACGGTATCAATCCCAGAATTCGTACAATTGCTGAGAGTAAAATCAATGATGCGGTATTTGCCGCCAAAGTGAACAGCTGGCTTAGCTAAATTGTTCGTCAGTACGCCTAATCTTCGCCCTTCTCCTCCAGCGAGGAGCATAGCAACACATTCTTTACTGCGCATATTTGATTTCCCCCTTCACCTTCATCAATCTCTGATTGGAATTCACTCACACACTTGATATAGACAGCCGCAAGCGGCGGAATACATAACGATAAACTGTATGGCATACCATGCATGGGACTTGCCTTGCTTGTGATTGGCAGCGTATTTCCTTGTCCGGAACCGCCAAATTCTGTAGCATCGCTATTAAATACAATTTCGTAGAGACCTAATTTCGGAACGCCGATCCGATAATCCGGATGAACAACAGGTGTGAAATTACACACAAGAATAAGTTCATCCTCCGGCGATTTCCCTTTTCTCATATATGTGACAACACTTTGGCTCTCGTCATGGGGATTAATCCATGCAAAGCCTTCTGGATCATGATCCAGCTGCCACAAGGCTGATTCGTTCAAATAAAATTGATTGAGCGACTTCACGTAGTGATGCATCTGCTCATGCTTCTCGTAACCGTCTAATAGAAACCAATCCAGCTCCTCGAGATCCTTCCATTCGTCGAATTGACCGAATTCACTTCCCATGAAGAGCAGTTTTTTCCCTGGATGCCCCGACATATAGCCATATAATACACGGAGATTAGCAAATTTCTGCCAATAGTCTCCTGGCATCTTATGCAGGAGTGAACGCTTACCATGCACGACTTCATCATGTGACAAAKGCAGTACATAATTTTCGCTCCATGCATACATGAACGAGAAGGTAATCAACTTGTGATTATATCTGCGGTGGATGGGATCCAGTTTCATATATTTTAGCATATCGTTCATCCAACCCATATTCCACTTGTAGTTAAATCCAAGTCCACCTTCGTGCACAGGTGCCGTAACAAGCGGCCAATCCGTCGAATCTTCCGCCATCATCAGCGCGTCTGGATAATAGGAGAATACAACTTGATTCAGCTTGCGGATGAACGCAACGGCCTCCAAATTCTCCTCGCCACCGAGTTGATTTCGAATGGGCTCCTCATTCCATCTGCCGAAATTAAGGTGCAGCATAGAAGCAACAGCATCTACTCTGATCCCATCCATATGATACATGTCCATCCAAAATAAGGCATTTGAGATTAAGAAACTCTGAACCTCCGGCCTGCCGAAATCGAAGGTAAGTGTCCCCCACTCCAGCTTCTCTGCTTTGCGAGGGTCTTCATATTCATACAAAGGCTTGCCATCAAACTGACGAAGACCGTGACTGTCCTTGCAAAAATGACCTGGGACCCAGTCCATAATGACCCCAATTCCCTTCTGATGACAGCGATCTACGAATCGCATGAAATCCTTAGGGGCACCGTGACGACTAGTTACCGAAAAGTACCCTGTTGCTTGATAACCCCACGAACGATCGAAAGGATGCTCCGCTAGCGGCATGACTTCAATATGCGTATACCCCATATCAGCCGCATAATCCACCAATTCAGTCGTTAATTGTTCGTACGTGTACTGCTCTTCGCTTGTACGATCTTTTTTACGCCAAGTGCCTAAATGCACTTCGTAAATGGACAGCGGCTTGTTATAAGCGGGGACTTCTTTCTTCTGCTGCTGCCAGGCTTGATCCTGCCAATCATAACCATCTAAATCTACCACCCGCGATGCCGTACCGGGCCTTAATTCAGAATAGAAGGCATAGGGATCAGCTTTTAACAAAATCTGCCCTGTCTGACTATGAATTTCGAACTTGTAGTAGTCGCCTTCACGTGCTTCGGGAATAAAGATCATCCAGAGTCCTAATGAACTAATTTTTTCCATCCTATGCTCGCCGGATTGCCATTCATTGAAATCTCCAAGTACAAACACGGTTCTTGCATGCGGTGCCCATACGGCGAATCGAACACCTTCATGCCCTTTTTCTTTGCTAACATGTGCCCCTAAGATACGATAACTGTGGAACAGGGATCCTTCATGAAGCAGAAACAAATCCTCGGAGCTGGGTATACCAACGTTTGCTCCCACATTATCCCTCCCTATTTCGACATGTCTATACTCTAAGATGCGTGTAACAAATCGTCTCTACCTCTACAAATACAACAAACAGGTAAGGAATTCCTTCAATTCGATTCGAATAAAAAAAAGGAAATCTCTCAACCTTCGGTGAATTATTGATAGGACTAGAAATGAAAGGTGGAACACTCATAATGAAAGATAAAGTAAAAGGACTTATCGTAGGTTTAACTATTGGTTCTGTTTTAAGTGGAACTGTAGCATTTGCAGCTGGGACACAAATCGAAGTAGCTTTCCGTAATCTGACGTATATGTTTGATGGTGTGGAAAAAGCGCCAACGGACGCCAAAGGATTCATCTATGAAGGAAATACGTATGTACCCCTGCGCTTTATGAGCGACTCACTTGGCAAGAAAGTTACGTGGGATGATGCAACAAGTACAATTTGGGTTGGAAATAATCCGAATCAAGTCGTTGCAACATACACAGGCGGAACGGTAACGAAGGGAGAATTCGATACGTTCTTTAATCTCAAAGCCCTGTTCAATAGTTCGCATGCGGCTTCGAAGGACAACCTAGACTATCAGACTAGTGTCCTTAAAGAATTAGTGACGAATCGAATTCTTTATAGTCGTTCATCAGAAGCAGATCAGGCTGCTGCAAAAACAGCCGCAGCTGCACAAGTAGCAGCTTGGAAGCAACAGTTTGGGGAAGATAAATTTAAAGCGGACTTGCAATCAGCGAATTCAACGGAAATTTATCTTCAATATTACCTCGTTGGCAGCATGACAGGGATTAACTATGTGAAATCGAGTATTACAGACGTTCAGTTGAAAGCACAATATGATGCTGCACTTGCTGCGAATAAAGATGCGTTTACAATCGCTTCCGTACGTCATATTTTGATCGGACTTAACGACGCCGAAGGCAAAACCCTTCGTACAAAAGCAGAAGCACTTACACTTGCCAAGGATATTCAAACCAAGCTCAAAAATGGCGGAGACTTCGTAGCGCTTGCTAAGCAATACTCCGAAGATCCAGGTTCAAAGGATAATGGTGGTCTTTATGCTGATGCCGATGTGAGCCAATGGGTTGAAGGATTCAAAAACGCAGCGATCTCTCAAGCGGTTGGAACGATTGGTGATCCCGTTGAAACCGAGTTTGGCTACCACGTGATCAAAGTTGACTCTCGTTCTGTTAAACCTTTTGCTGCAGTAAAAGAATCACTGCGTGCTTCACTTGAACAGGCGCAATTCCAACAATTTACTGAAAAAGAACTGCCTGGTCTGATTGAAAAGATCGATTTAGGTCAATAAATGGTGTACAATGGATGTTTAGTCTAGTAAACAGTTGAAGGATGGATTACAACATGTTTTATGCAAAAGATTGGGTCGATTATGAGCTGCTCGATACAGGCGGCGGCGAAAAGCTAGAGCGCTGGGGGACGATTGTTCTTCGCAGACCCGACCCACAGATTATTTGGCCACTACAGAAAGAAACGCCTGCTTGGCGTCAAGCTGATGCGCATTATCACCGCAGCTCCAGCGGCGGCGGCCAATGGCAACAGAATGCAGAGCTCCCCGAGCGTTGGACGATTACGTATGATCAGAAACTGACCTTTTATATTAAGCCAACTAGCTTTAAACATACGGGTCTTTTCCCTGAGCAAGCGGTCAATTGGAAATGGATGATGGACAAGATTAAGGGTGCTGGTCGTCCGATCAAAGTACTCAATCTCTTCGCTTACACAGGTGGAGCAACACTTGCATGCGCGCATGCTGGCGCAGAAGTATGCCATGTGGATGCATCTAAAGGGGTCGTACAATGGGCCAAGGAGAATTTGCACCTAAGCGGCATGGGTTCTAGACCTGTTCGATTCATTACGGATGATGTTTTCAAATTCGTACAGAGAGAACAGCGYCGCGGCAGCAAGTATGATGCGATCATTATGGATCCACCATCCTACGGACGTGGGCCTAACGGTGAAACCTGGAAATTGGAAGATGATCTCTTCCCTTTCATCCAGACTTGCCAATCTATTCTGACGGACAACCCCTTGTTCCTGTTAATCAATTCCTACACGACAGGCATCTCGGCAACTGTGCTTCAGAACATTTTGACAATGGCGATGAAAGACAAGCATGGCGGCACGATCTCCAGCGGTGAAATCGGCCTGCCGATCACCCACTCCGGCCTTATGCTCCCTTGCGGTATTCTGGGACGCTGGGAGGCGTAAGCGGTGGCATTGAAGGATGAATACGGCGCATCGCAGATACCGATTATTTTCGAAGACAACCACATTCTTGTGGTTGAGAAGCCCGTCAACATGCCTACGCAGGAAGACGAGTCTCGTGATCTTGACTTGCTGAACGCCTTGAAGGCGGATATCAAGGAGCGGTACAACAAGCCCGGCAATGTTTACCTCGGGCTTGTTCATCGCTTGGATCGTCCGGTTGGCGGCGTGATGGTCTTCGCCAAAACGTCAAAAGCCGCGTCCCGACTATCGGATGCGGTACGAACAAGGCATCTCGACAAGACGTACGTCGCTGTCGTGCACGGTAAGCCCTCCCAGCCGGCCGCTACGCTGCGCCACTGGCTGTGGAAGGATACGCGGACGAATACCGTCAGCGTGGTCAAGGCAGGCCAGCAGGACGCCAAGGAGGCGGTGCTGGACTATAAGCTGCTCGGCAGCCAAGACGGGCTCAGCTTGATCCAAATCAAGCTGCACACCGGGCGGCCGCATCAGATCCGCGTGCAGCTGGCTGCCATTGGCTGCACGCTGTACGGGGACCAGCGCTACGGCAGCGCTGTCAACAAACCAGGCCAACAGCTCGCGCTGTGGGCCACGGCACTTGCCTTTGAGCATCCTGTGCTCAAAGAGAAGATGCACTTCCGGTCGCTGCCACCTGTGCAGCGGCCTTGGAACGAATTCACGATTCCCGAGTTATGAGGGAATGAAGTTCTACACCATTTAATTCGCAACCTTGCCCAATAAATAAATAAGCAATTTCTGATTATGAGCGGAAACGCGATTCAGGTATGAATCCAACAGTTCTTCACGGATTCCACGGCCTCTCTCGCATTCCGCTTTTCCTTTATCCGTCACATGGATCCAAACAATTCTGCGATCCTTCTCATCTCGCACACGGTTAATTAACTCCGCTTTTTCCATCCGGTCTAATAAGGTTGTAACGGCAGCAGGTGTCGTGGATAAATACTCGATTAAATCCGAAGGCTTCATACGTTCATGGACTAGGAGCAATTCAAGCACATTCAGTTGTCCTTCCGTAATCGTAGGGGCTAAGCCTACCTCCATCTGATTTTTCAATTCCTTCGATAATTTTAGCCATAGCTTTCCGAATTCATCGGAATACATCCTCATCAACTCGCTTCCATTTTCACCTATTTACAGCAAGTATAGCATGCCTTTTCTCTACTTTAAAGATTAATGCCATTAATATTTTCTTACAAAAATTGCGAGATTCATAGACATGCTGTGGTTTGCTGATACCTGATGTCGAGCTTTCACACAGTTTGTCTAGTCTTGTGTGGAATGACAAGCGAATCGACTTCTTTTAACAAGTTGCCCAGTACTTACATATACTGATCGAAGGTGTCATGCACCCTTGTAATCAACAAGGAGTCCCTTTACTTTCGGAGAATCTTGACGTGCAAGGCTGTTAACTTACTTTCAAGGAGTGATTGGATTGGAAGCATGGAAAGTGGAGCTAGGCAAAAAAGCGCTGGAAGCCGGTATGCTAAAAGACCCACAGTGGCTTGATCGATTAGATGAACCGATGCCTTTGTGGGTCTTATTAGAAATAGCTTTTGCATTAATTGAAAGACTGGATCCTCCAACGATTAGTTACGATTGAGGAAAGCGCAAAATCTCAACAATCGATTCTGTTTTCGTCACAGGAATTAGTGATTTGCCTTGGGCTTTGCGATCTTCTAACGGAGCTGTTTCCGTTGAGAATCGCAGCTTCTCGCCATTACTCATCACAGCTGTAATCAAGTAATCCATTTTCACAATAAATGTCCGGATTAAAGCTGAACCGTTCGGTCTGACACGCTTACCTTCTTTGAATTCGAAGGTAATAATCCCCTTCCCGCCGCGACCTTGAATTGGATAATCTACAACGAGAGATCGCTTCGCATACCCGAGGTCCGAGATCACCAGTACTTCCCCTTCATCCCCATAGATCCACTCAGCTGACACGACTTCATCGTCTTCCTTGAGCTGGATGCCGCGTACACCTGCTGCTGCACGGCCCATCGGGTTTACTTCTTCCTCACGGAAACGAATGCTCATGCCCTGCTTCGTGACGAGAAGAATTTCCTTCGTATTGTCACTCATTTGAACATGAAGCACTTCATCTTGCTCGCCAAGTTTACACGCAACAATCGCATTGGAGCGGTTCGTCATATATTCCTTCAGCTCTGTCCGCTTCACTTGACCTTTTCGTGTAACGAACACGAGTGACTTCGTCGGATCCTCAAATCCCTTGACAGGAATGACATTCACGATACGATCTTCCTTCGCAATCGGGATGACATTTACGATGGCTGTTCCATTCTCTTTCCACTTATACTCTGGAATTTGATGGACAGGCAATAAGTAGTATTGCCCCTTCTTCGTGAAGATCAGCAAGCTCTCGATCGTATTGACATCCAGCAAGAAACGAAGGTAATCGCCATCCTTCAAGCCAGTATTCTCAAGCTCTCCACCCGAACGTGTGAAGGATAACTTACTTGTACGCTTCAAGTAACCCTCATTGGACAAGGTGACAAGCACATCTTCTGCCGTTACAAGAACTTCTAGATTCACTTTCAGTTCTTCGACTTCTCCTTGAATCTCGGAGCGGCGATCGATTCCATATTTCTTGCGAATCTCGCCCATCTCATCTTTAATAACGCCTAGTAATTTCTTCAAGCTGCCAAGAATCCCACGCAAGTACGCAATTGTTTTCTCAACATCCTTCAATTCCTTCTCCAGCGTTGTTATTTCCAAATTCGTTAAACGGTATAATTGCAGGACAAGGATCGCATCAGCTTGTCGTTCTGAAAAATGAAACTTCTCTACGAGATTATTTTGAGCGTCCTGCCGATTTTTCGAAGCTTTAATCGTAGCAATGACCTCATCCAAAATGTTCAGTGCTTTCACAAGCCCTTCGAGGACATGTGCTCGATCTTCCGCTTTCTCAAGCTCATATTGGGACCGGAACGTCACGACCTCTTTCTGATGCCCAATGTAAGCTTCCAGGATCTCGCGGATACCGAGTTGACGAGGCGCTTTATTCACGATAGCAACCATGTTGAAGTTATACGTCACTTGCAAATCAGTCTTCTTCAGCAAATAGGCCAAAATCCCTTGTGCATCCGCTTCCTTCTTGAGCTCAATCACGATACGAAGCCCATTCCGTCCGCTTTCATCGCGTACTTCCGCGATTCCCTCGATTTTTTTCTCCAGACGGATGTTCTCCATCGCCGTTACTAATCGAGATTTAACCACTTGATAGGGAATTTCTGTAATTACAATTTGCTGTCTGCCGCCGCGCATTTCTTCGATCGCGGTTTTGGAGCGGATATAGATACGACCTTTACCTGTCCGGTAAGCTTCACGAATGCCATCCTCGCCCATGATGATCCMTGAAGTCGGGAAATCAGGTCCTTTGACAATGGACATTAATTCGTCAACCGTAATTTCAGGTTTATCGATCATAGCTGTACAAGCATCAATAATTTCGCGCAAGTTATGTGGCGGAATTTCCGTTGCAAAGCCTGCAGAGATCCCACTTACCCCGTTAACGAGCAAATTTGGATAACGAGCAGGTAATACAACTGGCTCTTTGGTTGAATTATCGAAGTTATCTTTGAACATGACCGTACGCTTCTCAATGTCGCGCAATAATTCCATTGCGATTTCTGACAAACGTGCTTCTGTATAACGCATTGCTGCCGGTGGATCATCATCTAAGGAACCCCAGTTCCCGTGACCATCGACAAGTGTATGCCCCATTTTCCATGGCTGTGCCATACGAACCATACCATCATAAATCGAAGCATCACCATGTGGATGATAGTTACCCATAACATCCCCAACGGTTTTGGCTGATTTCCGGTAAGGCTTATCTGGCGTATTGCCGGAGTCATACATCGCATACAACACACGACGTTGAACTGGCTTCAAGCCATCTCTCACATCAGGTATCGCGCGATCTTGAATAATATATTTGGAATACCGACCGAAGCGATCCCCTACGATCTCCTCCAGAAAGGCTGGTAAAAACTCTTCTATAATACTCACTTTCTCGTCACCACTCTTTTTGATTACTCAACATATTCCGTAAAATCAACGTTTTCGATAATCCATCTCTTACGTGGATCTACTTTATCGCCCATCAACGTCGTCACACGACGTTCTGCTTTGGCCGCATCTTCAATCTGCACCTGAAGCAGCGTTCTGCTTTCCGGATTCATCGTCGTTTCCCACAGCTGATCCGGATTCATCTCGCCTAATCCTTTATAGCGCTGTAGCTCGGTATTTTTGCCGAGTTCTTTGACTACAACGTTCAATTGATCGTCCGTCCACGCGTATTTATGACCACCATTTTTTCCTTTTCTCGTCACTTTATACAGGGGAGGCTGAGCAATATACACTTTGCCAGCATCAATCAATGGTTTCATGTAACGATAGAAGAAGGTTAGCAGCAGTACTTGAATGTGTGCGCCATCTGTATCGGCATCTGTCATCAGAATAATTTTGCCGTAATTCGTCTCTTCCGCTTCGAACTCAGAACCTACTCCAGCTCCGATCGCAGCGATGATGGCTTTATATTCTTCATTTTTCAAAATATCAAGGAGCTTCGCTTTCTCGGGATTCATCGGCTTGCCTTTGAGCGGCAAAATCGCTTGATGCTTCGAATCACGCCCTTGCTTCGCCGATCCACCAGCGGAATCACCTTCCACGATGAATAGCTCATTCCGTTGCAAATCCTTCGATTGCGCAGGTGTAAGCTTCCCATTCAGGTTCGAGCTCTCGCTCTTCCCTTTCTTGCCGCTGCGAATCTCTTCGCGTGCTTTACGTGCGGCTTCTCTCGCTCTGGATGCTTGTACGGCCTTTTTCAGCATCATTTGCGCGATTTGCGGATTCTCTTCGAGGAAAACCGTCATTTTATCGGATACAACGGCGTCCACCGCACTTCGTGCAATAGCACTTCCTAGTTGGTCCTTGGTTTGACCTACGAATTCGACATCACCCATCTTGATATTGATGACGACCATCATACCTTCTCTGAGATCCGTTCCGTCAAGGTTTTTATCCTTTTCCTTGAGAATGCCCCCTTTACGGGCATATTCATTCATCACACGTGTGTAAGCTGTCTTAAAACCCGTCTCATGGGTTCCGCCGCCGCGAGTGGGAATCGAGTTAACAAAGGATGCAATCGTCTCCGTATAGCCATCATTGTATTGCAGAGCGACTTCAACTTCAATTTCGTCCTTCTCCGAGGCAAAATGAATGACTGGATGCAGCACGGTCTTCTCTTCGTTCAGGAACGCTACAAACTGGCTCGCACCGCCTTCATACTGAAACGAATCCACTTTATCTGTGCGTTCGTCTTTCAGATTGACTTGCAGTCCCGAGTTCAGGAATGCAATTTCCTRCAAACGCTCAGCTAGTGTATCGTAATTGATTGTCGTTCCACCTTGGAAGACGCGCTTATCTGGTTTGAAGGTTACTTTCGTCCCCGTGCGATTGGTGTTGCCGATAACCTCTAGGCCTGTTACAGGTTCACCAACATGTTCTATACCTTTATCATCAACCCAATATTCAAAACGCATCTTATGCACTTTGCCATCGCGATTAATTTCTACTTCCAACCACTCTGAAAGCGCGTTAGTTACTGAAGCACCAACACCATGCAAGCCTCCAGATTTCTTATAGCCCGAACCGCCGAATTTACCGCCTGCGTGGAGGATGGTAAATACAACTTGTGGCGTAGGAACCCCAGTCTTGTGCATGCCMGTTGGAATACCGCGGCCATTATCATGGACGGTAACCGATTGATCTTTATGTATCGTGACATTAATTTTGGAACAATGCTTTGCCAGATGCTCATCGACTGCATTATCTACGATTTCCCAGATCAGATGATGAAGACCTGAAGAACTGGTACTGCCAATGTACATCCCTGGTCTTTTACGAACAGCAACAAGCCCTTCCAGGACTTGAATATCGTCTGCTTCGTAATCTGTCGTGGGTGTCGGGGCTTTCCCTTTCGCAAATTCTAGCTGCTCAGCCATTGGAGCCCTCCTTTATCTATTTAATCTCTAATTTAATATATCTTTGCGCGAAAATACCGTAAACGAGACGATAAGCGCTACTACAGTCCATACGCTTAGAACACTAAGCGAGAACCCTAAATCCATACCTTGAATAGGTGGGATCCCTCCAGTTAAATACTTTGTCAGGTCCAAATTGACCATAAACAAATATTTAGCCGTTTCCCATGAGGAAACCATGTTCGATAAAATGGTTCCTGATATTAATACGGCAAGCATGACCCCCATACCTGCTGCGGTTGATCGAATTAGTACAGAAAGCATCAGCGACATGATCGCTACTACGATTGCAGTAAACCATACTAAGCCGAATTCCATCAAGAGAAAGAACCATTGATCCACGGCGCGAACACGACTGAAATCGACATCTGCCCCTGTCAACTGTATGCCTGTGAAGATCGGCATGTGCCATCCGTTGTAACCAAAAACAACGCCAGAAATCAAGTAACAAATCAATCCCGTCGACAAAACAGTCAGTGAGGTGAAGAAGATAACGGTAATTAATTTACTCAATAGGATTTTCCAACGCCTGACCGGTCTTGTCAACAATAATTTAATAGTCCCCGTAGAATGCTCGGATGATACGATATCTGCTGAAATGACCATGATAATCAACGGAATAAATAAACCCACGGCATTTTTCACAAATTCACGTGTAAATGTAACCGCATTCGGCGAACTTGGATTCACGTCTTGATCCAGATAGTAGTTTGCAATCTGAATTTGAACGCGAAGTTGCTGCTTCCACTCATCTGGCGTTCGTGCGGAGCTAAGACGTTTTTCCCAGTCAGTCACTTTCTGACGCTGATCTGCCTTCCAATCCGAAGTACCAAATTGCTTCTGTGTATGTTGAGCAACTCGCATTTGAGCATAAGTGAACATGGGAATTAAAGCAAGAAGAATAAGTAGAATGACATAAAATCGCTTTTTCTTAATCATTTTGATCATTTCATTTTTAACTAAAGCATAGAGTCCTGTCAATTCATTCACCTTCTCCTACTCGATTCGTTCCCCTTCGGTTAGACGCAAGAACAAATCTTCAAGTGTTGGATTTTTGATTTCTACAGCATATAAGCTAATTCCTTGTTCGATAAGGAGATGACTTAGCTTAGGAATGTCTTCTTGATTCATTTGTGTTGAAATCTGCCTAACCGTTGTCGGCAAGTTAGAAAGGTTTTCCGTGTCTACCGCAATGGCTGAACTCACAAACTCAGAAGATTGCAAGATGCCCTCCGCTTGTTCACCAGGTGAAACCGTCCATACCACCCTACCGCCTTGCGCAATGAGTTCATCAACAGCACCAACTTGAATCACTTCGCCATGACTAATAATCGCTACACGGTGACACATTTGCTGAAGTTCGCTGAGCAAGTGGCTAGAGACGAATAAACTAAGACCATCCGCAGCTAATCGTTGTATAAACTCCCTCATTTCTTTGATCCCCTGCGGGTCAAGTCCATTTGTGGGCTCGTCCAAAATCAATAGACTTGGTCGCCCTAATAGCGCTTGAGCAATCCCTAAGCGTTGGCGCATGCCAAGTGAATAGGTACGCACTTTATCATGAATCCGCTGATCCATCGAGACAATTTCCACGACTTCCTTAATCCGGTTATCATCGACATCAGGCAGCATGCGGGCAAAATGCTCGAGATTTTCCCATCCAGTCAGATAAGAATAAAGCTCTGGATTTTCAACAATACAGCCCACTTTTCTCATCGCTTCGTCATGCTCTTTATGTACATCAAACCCACAGATTTGAATGGTCCCTTCCGTTGGACGAATCAAATCCACGAGCATACGAATTGTCGTCGTTTTGCCTGATCCATTAGGCCCAAGAAAACCAAATATTTCGCCAGCATAGACATCAAAAGAAATGCCTTTAATAATCTCTTTGTTTTTGATGTTTTTTTTAAGATTATTGACAGATAAAACGATTTTAGGCGTTGCTGCTATAGCCATAGCATGTCCTCCCTATTTTAAAATCTGGACGATCCGATCCGCAATTCGCTCATAGCCATCCCCATTTGGATGAAAATGATCGGCAGATGATAAATATTTGATCAAATTTTGCTCAAATAGGTCGTAGGTAGGAACAATGAGCATCTGTGGATATTGATTCGTCAGTTTAAACACGCCGTTGTTCCAGCGTTGCACGGTTAAGGAACCCTGTCTCGATGGATCAAGATCAAGAAAAGGGTGATACAAACCGATATATAAGAGCGTTGCTTTCGGGTTCGCTTGATTGATGGACGAGATGATTTTTTCCATTTTGGCTAGTGCTGGGTCTACCCGTTTCTCTGCTGCTTCAGGATTAAATTCGGTCTGATTATCTCCTTTGAAGAGCCCATCCCCTCCAGCAAAAATATCATTTCCACCGATCGTAAGCAAAATGATATCTGCTTGAGCTAGTGCATCTTGTGTTTTTTTCAATGCTAAATCAGCAAGAAGCTGATCGCTTTTGTAGCCAGGAATTGCGAGGTTATTAAGCACAAAGACGGGTTTACCGCTTGCTTTTTCCAGCTTCTCACGGACACGTCCGACATAGCCTTTGCCCGTATTGTCGCCAGTTCCAGCTGTGAGTGAATCCCCCAGAGCGACAATTTGCAGCTTGCTGCTGCTTTCAATAATCGATGGTTTCGTAGGTGCTGGAGTAGCGAGTTGCAAATCTCCAGAAGCTTTAGGGAACCATATTTGATTCGCCGCGTACGCAAAGCCAACAGCGAAAACAATCGTAGAAATTGACGCGGTCAAACCAATGGCACCCCAGATGAAGCGAGATGATTTCAATGCTGTCCCCTCCTGCGAATAATTGGCATATTTCCAATTTAAGAGTATAGCTTCTCGTCAAAATTTGCAAACATTGTACAGATTCGTCTGTTTTTCGGGATGTGACATGAGCTTTAGACGCATGTGTGCGGGGTTCTAGATGAATGAGGAGGCTGCGGCGGACACGTTTTGGAGTAGTTTAAGTCGATTTTTTCGACTTGCAGCACTCGATACTCGCCAATTCTATCGTGTAAATCGATTATTTCGACTTACAGCATGCTTCATTCCACTTATCGGGTTGCTAGTTGACTGCAGTGACTGGTTAAATGGAGGTTGACGGTTGGTAGTCGGCAGCATAATCACATAGGGACTAAGTCGCGTGCGTTATGGCACGGAGAGAGTACAGCATCCTTCAAATGCTATATTCCATCTCAGCTACATCAAATAACTGGAAAAACTCCATCTATTTTCGCCTAGTTCATCTCATTTTGGAATTTAAATGGAAAAAATACAGCTATTTCACTAGCCTTTCCCCTATTTGACGTAAAATCCTGAAATTAACTGTACTTTATACATCTAATCGCATTTTTTCGATGATATACGCTAGATTAGATGTATATTTTCCAGCTATTGTGCCCAAGGGGCTCGATTATCCTTTCAAAGGCTAGCACTTAAATACATAAAAAAGCTRCCCAACCACATTCAAGTGGCTAAGCAGCTCCTCTTCTTATGTTTACACAGCATCCTGCAAAAATTTATACTGAGCTTGGATCAAACCGTAGTAGATCTTCTGTTCCTTCATGAGCTCATCATGATTACCAATTTCCATCATGCGTCCATGATCAAGCACGACGATTTTGTCGGCATTACGAATCGTTGATAGACGATGTGCCACGATAAAGGACGTACGACCTGCTAGAAGTGTCTTCAGTGCCTCTTGGATTTTGAGCTCCGTATCTGTGTCAATACTTGCAGTCGCTTCATCCAAAATGAGCACACGCGGATTAGCAAGCAGCGCTCTCGCGAATGAAATCAATTGGCGCTGCCCCATCGATAGTACGTTACCGCGCTCTTGCACCTCTGTATCGTACCCATTGGGCAACTTACTAATAAAATCATGCGCATGAACCGCTTTCGCTACCTGCTCGATCTCATCGTTTGTGGCGTCTAGACGGCCAAAGCGAATGTTATCGCGAATCGTGCCCGAGAAAATAAACGTATCTTGGAGCACGACACCAATTTGGGAGCGAAGACTATGAATCGTCACTTGACGGATGTCGTAACCATCGACTTCTACAACGCCCTCATTCGGGTCATAGAACCGGCAAAGCAAGTTCATGATCGTGCTTTTTCCTGAACCTGTATGTCCCACTAGTGCGATGGATTGTCCAGCGGTTACATCCAAATTGATCCTGTTCAGCGCAGGACGTCCTGGCTCATACTCAAACACGAGATCTTTGAACTTCACATTTCCTTGTACATGTGGTAAATCCTTGGCTCCCTCGATTTCGGAAACCGTTGGTTTCTCATCGATGAACTCAAAAATCCGTTCTGCGGAAGCCATTGCAATTAATAACTGGGAGTACATCTGCCCGAGTCGCGTAATTGGCTCCCAGAAGTACCCAATGTAGGTTGCAAAAGCAACAAGCAAACCAATGGAAATTTCCCCAGTTTGAACCAAATGGGCACCTAACCAGAACAAGATACAATACCCTATCGCGCCTGTAATTTCAATGAGTGGCCCAAAAGATTGATTCAACATGGATGCGCGGTTCCAGGATAACCGGTTGGTCATATTCATTTTCGTGAAAAATTGAATGTTCTCTTTCTCCTGTGTGTACGCCTGTGTGACACGAATACCTTGAATACACTCGTTTAAATGGGCATTTAATYGGGATTGCTTCATCGTAACGTCCTGCCAGGAACGGCGAATTTTGGTCCGAAGCTTCGTCGATATGAAAAACATAATCGGAACTGTAACGATGATCGAAGCACCTAGTTTAAAATTAAAAGATAACAAAATGATGATGATTCCTACCAGTTGTACAATATCGATCAATAAGTTGACGACACCATTCGTAAACAAATCTTGTAACGAATTGACATAGTTCGTTACACGAACAAGTACGGATCCAGCTGGTCTTGTATCGAAGAACCGGAATGAAAGCTTTTGAATATGGCTAAAAAGGTCATGCCGGAGGTCGTAGATTACGCGTTGCCCTATCATGTTCGTATATTTGATGCGGAAGGTGTTAGCAATCCATTGAATGAGATAAACACTAAGCATAATACCAACGATCAGGATGAGTAGGTTCTTATCTTTGGGTATAATGGCATTGTCAATCGCTTTACTGATGAGAAGTGGAACAGTCAATTTGGTAATCGCGCCCAATAGCATCATGATGATGATGATCGGGAGCATTTGTTTACGATAAGGCTTCATATAACCAAACAAGCGCTTTAATTGGCCCCAGTCAAAAGGCTTTTCGATCAGTTCATCATCTTGATATACGAAGCGATGCCCTGTTTGAGAATCTGGATTGGTTGAAGCTGCATCAGCTTGCTTCGATGTAGTACTCAATTTGCCAACCTTCTTTCTGGCTTAGCGATTGGATTTATTTTGGCATCAACCGATTCCTGAGAAGTACCTTCTTCACGGGCAACAGCAGCTTGGTTCTGTGCCGTTTGATTTTGCGGTCCATCCGCGTACTGAATGTCATACGTTTGACGGTATAGGCCTTCTTGCTGTAAAAGTTCTTGATGCGTACCTCGTTGAATGACACGCCCTTTATCAAGCACGATGATTTCATCCGCGTGCTTCAACGAAGAGATTCGGTGAGCGATGATAAACGTCGTACGACCTGCCATAACTTCACCGAAGCCTGCTTGAATCTCATGCTCAGTTTCCATATCAACCGCACTCGTAGCATCATCTAGAACGAGAATTTTTGGATCTTTGATCAAGGCTCTTGCGATAGCAATCCGTTGCTTCTGACCACCGGAAAGTCCGAGACCTCGCTCACCAACTAGCGTGTTATATCCTTCTGGCAGCTCTGAAATAAAATCATGCGCTTTCGCAAGCTTAGCTGCGCGGATAATCTCATCCATCGTTACATCCTTGCGCCMATAAGCGATATTGTTAAGAATTGTAGATGAAAATAAGAATGTTTCTTGGAAAACCGTTGAAATTTGGCTGCGGTAGCTTTCAAGCTGCAAGGAACGAATATCTTTCCCATCCAGCATGACCTTACCTTCTTTCACGTTATAAGCTCTCATGAGCAGTGAAATCACGGTCGTCTTTCCAGACCCTGTGCTTCCTAACAACCCAATAACCGAGCCTGGAGGCGCATCCAAAGTAAAATCATAAAGTGCCGGCTGTTTCTCAGGATACGCGAAAGTGACATGATCGAATCTCACATGCCCATCAACCTTAGTCAGAGCTGCAGCGTTTTCGCTATCTTTGACATGCATGTATTGATGTAGTACTTCTAGAATTTTTTCACCAGAAGCTTTCGTTTGCGTAAAGTTATTAATGTGAAAACCAAGTCCCCACATTGGACCGATTATGTACCAAATGAGACTAAAGCAGGCTACCAATTCACCTAGTGAAATCGTCCCGTCAATAACCATGTAGCCGCCAGCGCCGAGTAAAATTACAACACTCAAGTTCGCTAGAATTTCCATGATCGGAAAATACTTCGCCCAAATTCCTGACGATCCAATATTCATGGACTTGTAATCTTCATTGCGTGCTGCGAACTTGGCAACCTCATGAGGTTCGCGAGCAAAAGATTTAACCGTTCGTACACCTGTAATATTTTCCTGTACAGCCGTCGTCATCGTGCTTAGTGACTGACGTACCATCCGGAAAGCCGGGTGAATTTTACCTTCAAAGCGTACTGCCGTAAATGCCAGAAATGGCATTGTAATCATCGTAAGTAAAGCTAACTTCCAACTGATAGAGAACATCATGCCCATGCCGAAAACGAGCATTAACAACACATTCAGCATTTGTGCGAAGCCAAAACCAATAAATTGGCGAATCGCCTCCAGATCAGCTGTCAACCTGGACATGAGATCTCCTGTTCTAGCTTGATCATAATACTGGAAAGATAAATATTGCAGCTTTTGGTAAAGCGCATTCCGTAAGTGGAATGCAACACGGTTTCCTAAGCGTCCCCCGCATAAACCATGTAAGAACTGAAACATCCCTTTCGTAGAAACGACTAGAACAACGATTAGTGCCAGTCGAGGCACCAGGTCAAATTGCTTCTTGGTGATAACTTCGTCAATCAGATACCGAAGCAAATTGGGGTACACCAAGCCGAGCGCGGTAGCGATTGCAAGACATGCAATAGCTCCAAAAAACAGTTTTTTCTCTGGCCAAAAATATGGCTTCAGTTGCCTGAATACATCCACTTTGGGCCCTCCTTAAAAGGATAGATTTGAAACGCTTATAATGTGTGAACACTTTATGAATCTTAACACCATCACTATATGTGAGCAATTCGAGGATACTCGGATTTAAACGCTTAATTAGGCATAAATTCACAAAATCATGTAGTAATCCCCCCTATTCTTTTAAATCATCGGGATAACCGCCATTGAAAGCCCTTACATGAGCAATCCAAAAAAAGGGGCAACTAAGTTCCTCAGAACCTAGTCCCCCTTTTGTTAAATGGCTAAACAAATGCTTTCAACTGATGCTGTTTGGATATGAGTTCATCCAAATCAATCTTCATTTGGAGTGCATCACGAAGCCCTTCTGCATGCTCTTTGACCTGCTGTTCCATAATGAATTTCTGCTGGGCTAACCAATTTTCTAATTGGATGCCATACGCTTGTTCAAGTTCTGATGTTTGATTTTCAATAAAAGCAACAACCGGCGCATTGATCCGATTTTCCAATTCAGCCTTTAACTTACTTTTCCCATCACCTTCAAAAAATTGCTTGGCATTTTTGAAATAACTCTGAAGCAACTTCAAGTTCACTTCCGAAGCTTCAAGCTTCGTTGTCACTTCAGGCGTCGCAAACGCATTGGACTCGTAGGCAGCCTTCTCAAAACCTTCTAACAGCAAGCTAAGCTCCTCGCCCCAGCGATTCATCCGTTTGGTGCTGATGAGATTCATGCGATTCTCTACACGTAGTGTAGTCGCAAGCACTTCTTGCGATAAATCATGGCCGATCATTCGCAACAGTTCATTCCATGCAAATTGGAGTGCAGCTTTCGGATCTTTGGCCTCATCACGGAACGTAGATGGATTGAAAGCGAAATTATAGAGCTCGCCAAACCGATACATCGTTCGTTGTTTGACGTAATACATCAATTCTTGAATTTCTTTTTTCAATTCCTTAAGCTCAGCATCATACCGTGTGTCATCTAGCAGTTCTAAGCCCTGCTGTTCCGACTCGTCCAGCATAATGAGCTGTAGTCTACGTTCTTCCTCACCGGATTGTGCTCGCTCCAGCCACTTCTGCATCGTGCCAATGGCTCGGTGCAGCTCCAGATTAGCCGAATGAATAGCTACATCACTGAGCTCATTCAAAGTAAATTGAACAAATTGCTGTTCGAATGGTTGAATGCCCGATTGTGCAACTAAGTTCTCGTTGCCATTGATTTTTCCTTCAGCTGCCAAATAACTGGAAATCGGATAAATACGAGGATGACGAATACCATGCTGAACCAAATTCGTTTCCACATGCTTTACAACACCTGCCAGCTCCTCTGAGCTTGCCGCCAAATCCGCTGCATTCACGATGAAAAACATTTTATCCATTTCAAAGCTATCCTTCACACGGCCAAGCTGGAGCAGGAACTCACGATCCGCTTGGGAAAAAGCATGGTTATAATAAGTGACGAAAAGAATGGCATCTGCATTTTTAATATAGTTAAAAGCGACACCCGTATGTCGAGCGTTAATGGAATCTGCCCCTGGGGTATCCACGAAAATGATACCTTGATCTGTCAGTGGGTTGGAATAATATAATTCAATAAATTCTACAAAGCAGGATTTATGTTCTTCCGCCACATAACCTGAAAATTCATCTTTAGTGATCCGAAGTTCAGTCCCCAAATGATCGGAGGCTGCTTCCCAACCTTTCTCAACGGCTTTCAGGAACGAGAAATGCGGTTTTCCTTTGGCTGTTACGTCAGCAGGTGAAAGCTGACTAATCCGCTTCAACGCGCTAGTCATATCCGTCGCCTCTACGCCAAGAATTTGAAGCGAGTACAGGACATCTTCCAAGATGGCGTCTGCCTTCTTCATCTTGACCTTAGCCGTGCCATGCGGCCAGCCTTCCGTTGGCGGCATGATCTTGTTGATCGCCGCCGTCGTCGGATTCGGCGACACTGGCAACACCCGTTCACCAATCAACGCATTGGCGAACGAAGATTTACCAGCGCTGAACGCGCCGAACAGCGCAATCGTGAACGTCCGCTGGCGCAGACGTTCCACTTTCTCGCGCATGGAGCGCGCGAGCGACCGCATCGACGGCAGCCCGTCGATGAGGCTCGAGGCCGCCTGCAAGTCAGCGGCCTTGCGCTCCATGCGCCTGCCGTGTTCACCCGTGGTGAACACGGATGACGGCACTGCGGACGGCTCCGCTGCCGCCGCAGGGGCGGCCGCGTCCGTGCCTGCTGCCGCCGATGCTGTCGCGGCCGCCTGCAGGATCGTGCCCATGGAGGTCACGTGCAGGTTAGCCCCGCTCAGCGGGGCTGCTGCCGGCTCCTCCATGGCCGTGTACTGCTGCGCATCCGGCAGCGCCGGCGCAGAAGGTCTTTCCCAGCTGGCTATGCGCAGCAGCTGGGTTTCTGCCGCCGCCTCGGCTTCCTCGAGGCGGGCGAGCTCGCGGCAGGCGCTCAGCCGGCCGCTCAGGGCTTGCAGCTCAGCCGCGAGCGCAGCGGCGGCTGGGCGCGAGTTCTCGCGGACCGAGGCCGCGATGATGTCAATCACCGCAAACGCCAGTTTGCGGTACTGCAGCTTCAGTTCCCCAGCAAGCTGCTTCATGTAGTTCAGCGTATACTCGCCGCCAAACGTCGCTCCTGTATTCACTTGTGAACCGATCAACTCGCCAGTAACTTCAACCTTCAGCGCTTCAATCTGTGCAATTAGCGCAGCGTCATGTTGGCCTTGCTCGCTTGCTGCCTTTTTCAGCGCATCTCGTAAATGCCAATCCAGCTGTGCTTCTACTTGCTCTGCCAATTCGGCCTGAAACGCGGTTAGCCGTTTCTCTTGCTCTGCAGCGGTCTTTGCTGCGCTTGAGAAAAATCCAACCTTAAATCCGGGCTTACGGCTATCCAGATAGGCATTCGCATAATCCCTAGTTAGCGAAGGCGTAATATTCGCATTCTCAATTATGGCGCCAACATCTTTACGAAGGTCTGTAATTAACAATTCAGGCAAGTTATTCAAGTTGTTTAGCTCATTCTGCTTTGTAACAGCCAACAATTGAACGTCCTCAACATCGCCTTCCTCGTTGATCGATTCCAGCAACTCCGCCTTTTGCGGTTCATGTTGCTCCGCCATCCATTTGCTGTGTTCCGCAGCCAAATAGCGTGCTGAAGCATCAATGCTATAACTACGCAAGATATCGCCACGCTCGATAAGACGGCTCAGCAGCCACTGCAGCTTAGCATACTCATTATGTGGATGAGCTGGCTCCTTCATCGTCACAAACAACAAATCATCAGGCTCAATGCCCCAATTTAAGAAGGCTTGCTTCGTTCCACTTTTGTACTGCTCGAAAGGAAGCTCCCACTCCTTATGTTTATCAATCWTATTAACAACGAGATAGAGCGGTTTCCCCCACTCTTTCATTTTCTTCGTGAACGCTAAATTCACTTCTGACTGCACATGGTTATAGTCCATCACATAGAACACCACATCAGCTAAATGCAAAGCAGACTCGGTAGATTGATGATGCGCATCATCTGTAGAATCAATGCCCGGAGTGTCCAGCAAGGCTGTATCTTCACCGAGAAAAGGAATAGGGTAAGTAATCTCAACCGTTTCGATATCCGTTCCGTTCACACAATAGGCCTCTAGCTCGCTTAGTGGAATGGTTGTCGTCTTCCCTTGTGGATTAACCTTCCCATCATGGCTGCGATGAGTGACATGCGCTCCAGGTTGCCCATTACGAATACTAACAATATTAGCACTCGTTGGAATTGGACTTGATGGTAACAACGCTTGGCCACACAGCTGATTAATAAGTGTTGATTTTCCAGCAGAGAAATGCCCGCAGAACGCAATATTCATCCGTCCACTATCGAGCTTATCCAGCAATTGCCCCATTTTCGTGGCATTATCACCATCACCTGCATGCCCAAGCACTTGCTGCATCTTCTTAAGTGCATCCGGCATGACCGTGATGCTTCCAGCTACTAATTGCGTCATTCGTTCATTCCGCTCCTCTATGAATTGTTCTTTAGGACTTCCTCTCAGCTATACAGAAAAAAAATCTCCCAAAGGGAGATTCTGGACTTACGTGAGGGCGATTTTTTCTTTTTCCGGTAGGAAAATTTCAAAAACGTCACGATGTTGAAGAATCGTAATATCCGAATCCTTCACTTTCATCACAACAACCTCGGATTTTGTTTTCATTTTGTCTATGTAATTCTGAGGAACCTCACCTGATTCACTGACAGTTACACCTTCAATGACTTTTTCCTCATTATCGGCTAACGGTGTGTTGATAACTTGCTCATAAATATCGGAGAACAATTCGAAACTATTCGTATATACGGCGATGCATTTCATTTCAATCCCATCCTTTGTCAGCATTTCATTTGTTTGTAATAGTTTTCCTAGTTGGCTGTGGTTTCATACGCTTCTTCCCCTCACGGCATTTGTCCAAAAGAGGACAGAAGGTGCAGTTGGGGTTCTGTGCCTTACAGTGATATCGACCAAAGAAAATGAGTCGATGATGTGTTAGCGTCCATTCGTCTCGAGGAACTTTCTTCATTAACTTCTTTTCAACTTCCAGCACGGAATCATCCAAGCCTACAAGTCCTAATCGCTTAGAGACTCGTTCCACATGTGTGTCAACCGCAATGGCCGGCACGCCGAATGCGTTCGATACAACGACATTTGCTGTCTTACGTCCTACACCTGGCAATTCAACCAACTGCTCATGCTTCTCAGGAATTTCACCACCGAACTTGTCCAGTAGCAATTGACACAGCTTATGAATATGACTAGCCTTGTTACGAAATAGTCCAATCCTCCGAATATCTTGCTCCAATTCCTCTAACGGAACAGCCAAGTAATCTTCAGGGCGTTTGTACTTCGCAAACAAGTCTTTAGTAACCTTATTCACGGTTTCATCTGTACACTGAGCCGATAGTAATACAGCAATCGTTAATTCAAATGGATTACTGTGGTTCAACTCACAATGCGCATCCGGATATAGCTCACCGATTGTATCCAGAATATGTCTTACTGTCTTCTGTGTCATAGCTGATCTTCCTTAGGGTCGTAATATTCTCCAGTTTAGCGAATTGTTAGGTCATAATCAATCCTTGAAAGCGTCAAAATGCGAACATTTTCTAAAAAATAAACATTTTTTTTTGAAAATTAGTAAAAAACCGTCTGTAAGAGAAGATTAGCTTCTTCAAACAGACGGTTGTCACTTAACTTTTGTTCAAATTTCTACTTTTCAATCTCAACAATTTTATTGTCAAGGATATACAAATTCAATTGATCACCAGCTGTATAGGAGGTCAGCGGTACAACTGTGGAACCCGTATGGAAGTAGCCTCTCGGGAACAAATTGAACGCAGTCCGATCACCTACACTAGTAGCTTTCATGTACACTTGGTTCAATGTAGAGCTATATTGATCAAACTCACGTTTAGAAGCAACAGCTACTTGGATAAGCAATTTATCATTGATATCCTTCATCAATTGAACGCGATCCCCCACTTTAATCGAAGAGAAGCTCAAGTCCACACCACCATTCAACTTCACACTGTAATTGCTGCCTGCATTAATGACTTGACTTTTACCCGTAAAATCTTGAACAGTCAAGCTCGTCCCTGCAGCATTCACAGCGGTTACTTTACCACGAATCGGCGTAATCAACTCTGCCTTCGTGATCGCGAGTCCTTTGAATGTTAATTTCACATAGTCGTCAATCGCCAAGTCAGCGAACACTGCACTTGTACCATCAGCTTTCACAAGGGAAACACCATCTAATGCGATTGTATAGTTCGTATTCGTGCCATCCATAACCGTAGCTTGTTTCAAGTTCGCATTGGTTAGAAGAGTTTTATATATGGTCGTGTTCGTTGTGACGATTTTAGTTACTGTCGTTTGATCATAACTAAGCAGAAGACTTACCTTATCTCCCACTTTCAAATCGGAAATCGTACTGTTTGGCTTATTTGCAACTTCAACGATAGGTGTATAGTTCAGTTTAAATGTTAAGCTTTGTCCACTATCTGTTTTCAACGTGACATCATTCGTCTGTAAATTCAATTGTGTCAATCCGCCATCTAACTGAGTGGACATTTGAATACTCAACACTTTTTTATTAGAAACCAGTACATCTACATATTTACCAGGGGTAAAAATACCATTAAAAGAGCTAAACGGCAATTTACTGCCATTAAACGTGATGGAGATACCATCATTTAAAATATAAGCATTTGGATTTCCTGCATTATCTGTAACTGTTAGAATTTTTGATGAGTCCTTATAATCAATGATTTTAGCAAAATATAAATTCTCAATGGATCGATTTATTACAGTAATCGTTGTAACCTTATTATTCAACACGTCTAGCTTTAATTGATCTCCTGCAGCCAAATCATAAATACTAGCGTTCGTTAAACCATTAATAATAACGTTCGTATTATTACTCAACTCAAAGGCATCGACTGTTTTACCAGAAGTTTTATTGATCAAAATCGTAGAATKATCGTCCGTGAATTGTTTGAACGTTCCTTCTACACTCGTTCCAACATCCGCTTGTTTTTTAACAATTATCTTAACAATTTCACTATTCTTAACCGTGTATTCAACCGTATCACCAACATGGATAGCATCAACACTAATTAATGTATTATCTGCGAGTGTCGCAACTAAATTACTTGAGAAACCAAACGTCTCAGGCTCACCAGTTGCTGAATCCAGCAATGTCAATTGCATAGCGTCCTTATTTAACGTCTGAATATCTCCAACCGCTGTTTTGTTCACTGGAACTTGTTTCACAACGATAGATGTATATTTGTCGCTGTCTACAAGTTGACTTTTACGAATTTGAATCGTGCTGCCCGAAACGATCTCACCTAAGCTAAGACCTCTCCCATCGATATCGGTTACAGCAACATCCGACGCCAAATCGTAGCTTTCATAATCATCTAGAGTAGCTTTCATCGTTGTTAGATTTAGCTTTAACAACTGACCTTCGTGAATGTCCATGCGCAGTACATAACTTATAATTTCAACATAATAAGCTGTTCCGTTTACTTGAACAATCGATATTTCATACGTTTCTTGCAATTCTTTCGATGAAATAGCAAGATCATTATGGTTTCCGAAAAATACCGTATTCGGCGAAATCTTATAAGTGCTTGTATTTCCATCTTTATCCATAAGACCAATACTGCCGCTCGTTAGGCTAGTCAAATAGCCCTTCTTGGCACGCTCTGGCAAAGTAATCGAATCCTTTTGAGAACGACTTAGGAAAGCCGCCATTTGCGCACGAGTTACAGCGCCTTTCGGTTGAAAAGAACCATCCTCAAAACCATCTACAATCTTCAGTGCAACGGCTGCATTAATAAAACCTAATGCACTGCTGCTGATCTGTGTATTATCTGTGAATGATGTTGCCTTGCTCGATAAGCTTTGTGCAAGAGATGCTTTGCCAATGGCGCGAATGACGACTTCAGCGACCCATTCTCTCGTCGCTTTTTGTTGTCCCCAATTGCCGACAATCTTCGAACCTTGGCTTCTCAATTTTTCTTGCTCTGTTGAAATTAAGCCCTTTTGCAGCGCGAGTGCCACATAGTTCCGTGCGTATTTATCCACTAACATGAAATCAGGAAATACGGTTTCAGTAGCCAATGTATCAACATCCGATTGCAGACCCATCATGCGCGTAGCCATAATGAGCACATCTTGTTGCGTTACTGACGTTTCTGGTGAATAGATGCCATCTCCTACTCCCTCAATCACGCCTTCCAAAGCAAGCTTGGAAATATGACGAATCCCCCAGTAGTTACTGCTTACATCGTTGAAAGATAAACGAACATTCGCGTTGGAGGTTGTTGTTGAAGTTGTTGATGTATTCACGGGTGCTGCAAGGACTGGCGTGCCTGCTAGACTTGTGATGATCATTGAGCTTACGATAGCACTCGCCAATTTCTTATTTTTCATAATCAAAGTTAACTCCTCTTCAGTTCCTATTTAGTTAGGTCGTTTAATTGGATAAGGAAGCTCCAAATGTCCCATTAGACTATCTACTTGCTTACCATCTTTCGTTACGTACAATGTCTTTACTTCTGGGAATTGAAAAATTGTTTTCTTCAGTGCTTGTACGAATAACTCTTCCCCTGGAGCACCTAATTGCGTTTTGGGACCGAATGTCATATCCAGCTTCATTTCGCCTTTGACGCTATCAAATTTCACACTTGTGAATTTCAAATCATCGAATAAGGGAATGGCCTTCGGATCATCACTTTTCTGAAGAGCTTTAAGAGCAGCCTCATAGGCATCAGAGTCCTTCTCTACACTCACTGTGACCACTTTTTCAACGAGCTTCATTTCATCTTGATCACTATAATAAGCTTTTACCTGCAACTGCTTATGAGGCGCTACTGTAGGTTTTGGTGTGATCGTTGGTGTGGAAGGTGTTGCAATAGGTGTAGAAGTTGCTTGCGGTACCGTCGTAGCGGCCCCAGTTAATTGAGTTTTCTGGCCACAAGCCGTAACAGACAATGTGATGGCACTTACAAGGAGCGCTCCTCGAACTAGGCGACTTGTTTTGTTCATCTTATTCACTCCTTAGCGTTATGCCTAGACAGGCTAGCCTATTTTGATCCGCTTGATGGTCAACATGCTTACTTAAGGTTCAAATATTCCTTAATCGCGGCAACAAGTGAAGCAGCTAATTTATCCTGGAATGCCTCTTTGTACATCGCAGATTCATCATTCTTATTGGACAAATAACCGACTTCAAGCAAGACTGCAGGCATACTAGTTTTGGTGATAACGCGGAAATCTGCTTGACGAACCTTTCGATCAGCAAACCCAGTAGCTGGAACAGCGTACTTATGAATTACGTTGGCGAAATCTAAGCTTTCTGGCCTGTTATAGTATGTTTCCGTTCCTGATACAGTTGCTTTGGCACTATTTCCGTGGATTGATAAAAATAAGTCTGCTGAAATATCATTGGCAAAAGAAACACGATCATCTAATGGAATAAAAGTATCATCAGAACGGGTCATCAGAACATGGATCTGCTTATCTTTCGCTAATAGTGCCTCTACCTTCTTCGCTGTAGCAAGTGTAAATTCCTTCTCATGCTTACCCGTAATAGAAAGTGCGCCAGGATCATTGTCACCGTGAC
Source organism: Paenibacillus sp. 01T442 (assembly GCF_056398345.1). Lineage (NCBI taxonomy): Bacteria > Bacillati > Bacillota > Bacilli > Caryophanales > Paenibacillaceae > Paenibacillus > Paenibacillus sp. 01T442. The sequence goes on along the minus strand of NZ_JBFTPF010000055.1, from coordinate 5,424 downwards.
CAGCATCGATGATAACCGTTAATTTCCTCTCACCAATCGAAGCCTTCCATTGATTAGGAAGTTTAGACGTAATCGTCTGGTACTCCGCTGGCGCGTTCAAATCCAGAATAATTCGAACTGTTGCCGGATTATCATTGAAATTTGAAAATCGCACTTTGGACACTAACGGCTGCTTGGATGGCAATTCTCCAGAATTTTTAACAAGTAGCTTCTGCAGCGACTCATCCAATGTGGTGTTAGGGAAATCAAACACAAGACGCGAAGGATTCGATAAAGTTAAGACCTTCGGACTTAGGCTTCCATCCTTAGCAATGACAGTAAACTCCGTTTCGGATAGTGAAATAGCAGTAATCACATGAACAGACGGGTCAGGTGTGATTGTACCTGTACCTGTACCTGTACCTGTACCTGTACCTGTACCTGTACCTGTACCAGATCCAGTACCGTTTCCTGTGGTTGTCCCGGTAGAAGGCTTCGTTCCTGGAGGTTTGGTCTCTGGATTTGCTGTACCTCCATCTGGAACTACTTCTACAGGACCCGTAACTGGTTTAGAATCCGTTTCAATATCTTTGAACATATGCACGGAAGAAGTAGCGCCATCCCACTTAAATTCAATACCCAATACTTCACCGATGAAACGCAGCGGAAGCATTGTTGAGCCATTTTCTATCTTAGGTCCTACTTCTAACGTTTCTTTTTTTCCATTAATGAGAGCTGTTACACTGTTTATCACGAGTTGGATATTGATTTTGTCCTTCACGATTGTAACTTTACTTGTAGCTTCGTCCCAGCTCACTTTTGCTCCGATTTGTTCGACAATGATTCGAACGGGAACAATCGTATTATCATTCACAATTCGGGGTTGAACACCTTGGACTTCAAGTTGCTTCTCATTCATATAAAGCTTAATCGGCTTTGGCGCTTCAGCTCCAAAAGCGGTAGTTGGCAGCAGCAACAAACATGCGAGCAAAAACAAACAAAATGCAGGAAATTTCATCATTCACCTCTATGTAATGTCGGAATTGGGGGATTCGGGGGGATGTAGGAACGCAACCAATCAGCTAATTCTACGAAACTATCAGCTTCCATTATATTATAGCAAAATTAACCTATACCTGACAGCACAACCTCCTTTACTTCGACATTCTAGTAATCTATTAGACGAAGTAAATTGCCAAAAGTTGCAAGATTTATATATAAAACTTGAAAACAAAAACAAAGAAGACGTATCCCACTTGGGATACGTCTTCTTGTTTTTGCTTATTTGTAAGCTAAACGTTTTTGGTGAGCTTGCTCATAAGCTGTGATTTTCGCTTCATGTTGAAGTGTCAATCCGATGTCATCCAAGCCTTGAAGCAAGAATTGACGACGGTGTTCATCCAAATCAAATTGGATTTCAAGACCGTACTCATCAGTCAGCTTTTTATTTTCTAAATCAACATTTAATTTGTATCCTTCGTGCTTCGCAGTACGCTGGAACAAATCTTCAACTTGCTCTTCCGACAATTTGATTGGCAGAATACTGTTTTTGAAACAGTTGTTGTAGAAAATATCCGCATAGGAAGGCGCGATGATAACGCGGAATCCGAAATCTTGGATCGCCCAAGGTGCGTGCTCACGGGAAGATCCGCAACCAAAGTTCGCTCTGGAAATCAGTACGGAAGCTCCTTGGTAACGATCTTGATTTAATGGAAAATTCTCGATTACGTTACCTGCTTCATCCCATCTCCACTCGAAGAAAAGGAATTGTCCGAAGCCTGAACGCTCAATGCGTTTAAGAAATTGTTTAGGGATAATTGCATCTGTATCTACGTTTACACGATCAACAGGGCCTACAAGACCTGTATGTTGTTTGAAAGCTTCCATGTTCTCATTCTCCTTAAAGTTTTGCTACAGCAAAACTAGCATTTAAACATTACATTCATTAGCCGAAATTAAGCTTGTTGATATTCTTTAATTTCCCAATCGCGAACGTCATAGAAATGACCTTTGATCGCTGCAGCAACAGCCATAGCTGGGGAAACAAGGTGTGTACGTCCGCCGCGGCCTTGACGACCTTCGAAGTTACGGTTGGAAGTGGAAGCACAACGTTGTCCTGGTTGAAGTACGTCTGGGTTCATCGCCAAACACATACTGCAGCCCGCATCGCGCCATTCAAATCCTGCTGCGGAGAAAATTTTATCCAAGCCTTCTTTTTCAGCTTGAATTTTAACACGTCCAGAACCTGGAACAACGATTGCCGTTACACTTGGATCTACGGAGTAACCTTGCGCAATCTTAGCTGCTGCACGAAGATCTTCGATACGTCCGTTTGTACAAGAACCGATGAAGACATAATCTACTTTCAGTTCTGTCATAGGTGTTCCTGGTGTTAAATCCATATATTCAAGCGCTTTTTCAGCCGCTTTACGTTCATTCTCTGTTTCGAAGCTTTGTGGATCTGGAACCAAGGAAGTAACGCTTGTTCCCATACCAGGGCTCGTACCCCAGGTTACTTGCGGGATCAATGTATCTGCGTCGAACTCCAATACCCAGTCATACGTAGCGCCTTCGTCAGTAACAAGATTCGCCCACTCTGCTACAGCTGCGTCGAAATCAGCACCTTGCGGTACATACTCACGACCACGCAGGTAGTTAAAAGTAGTAGCATCCGGAGCAATTAGACCAGCACGAGCTCCACCTTCGATGGACATGTTACACACAGTCATGCGCTCTTCCATGGAAAGACCACGGATCGCTTCACCTGTGTACTCAATAACATAACCTGTTGCGAAGTCTGTTCCGTATTTTGCGATAACACCAAGGATCAAATCCTTTGCTGTAACGCCTGGTTTCAAGCTTCCTGTGATACGAACTTCAAGGGATTTTGCTCTGGATTGTTGCAAAGTTTGTGTTGCCATTACGTGTTCAACTTCACTTGTACCAATACCGAAAGCAAGTGCGCCGAATGCGCCATGTGTCGAAGTATGGCTGTCGCCACAAACGATTGTTTTACCAGGGTGTGTAAGACCCAGTTCAGGTCCCATAACGTGAACGACACCTTGATCTAAGCTGTCCAAGTCAAAAAGTGTAACGCCGAAGTCACGGCAGTTTTGTGAAAGCGTATCGATTTGTTGCTTCGAAATTGGATCTGTAATATTGAAACGATCTTTCGTTGGAACGTTGTGGTCCATTGTTGCGAAAGTTAAGTCAGGACGACGAACTTTACGACCGGACAAACGAAGCCCTTCAAAGGCTTGCGGTGAAGTTACTTMATGCACTAGATGCAAATCAATATAAATAACGCTAGGCTTGCCATCTTCCTGGTTAATAACGTGATTATCCCAAATCTTCTCGAACATTGTCTTTTTACTCATACCCAGTCACCTCTTGTCATTATCCGCATTAGTTTGCTAATGTCTTACCCTCATATAGTACTTTAGCACGGATCACGTCATAGTTCCAAGATATAATAACTATAAGCTTGATAGATTATTCCTATATAATAACTAATGGTTGACTTTCACATTGATAATGATTATCATTCTCTTAGTGATATCGAATTGGCCATCGATTCACCTATCATTGGAATACATACATTCAGGGGGATTTTATTGTGCGAAACTTTATTAAACCAGTTACATTTACACTTTCACTCATGTTACTTTTCATCACCGCAGCTTGCGGAACTTCAACTTCTACACCTACTCCAGCATCATCTGTTCAGCCTGCAGCATCAGCAGTTGCTACACCTGCAGCAGATGCAGTGAAAACCATTACAYATCCACTAGGAACTACTACAATTAAAGGTACACCGAAACGCATTGTTACATTAGAATGGGCCTATACCGAGGATGTTCTTGCTCTAGGAATTCAACCTGTGGGTCAAGCTGATACAAAAGGTTACAACACATGGGTCAATGTGAAGCCTGCACTTGATGCCTCCGTTGTTGATGTGKGGACTCGTCAAGAGCCTAACTTAGAAACGATTACAGGCTTGAAGCCAGATCTTATTATCACAAGCACATTGCGTTCGAGTAAAAATTATGAAGCACTTTCCAAAATCGCTCCAACGATCGTTTTCGAATCCTATCCAGCTGAAGGAAAAGGCGATCAATTTGAAGGCATGTTAACAACATTCAAGACAATTGCAGATGTAACAGGTAAGAAAGCTGAAGGCGACAAAGTCGTAGCTGATCTTGACAAAGCCTTTGCGGATACAAAAGCGAAATTAGCAACAGCGAAAAAAGATGGCGCCGAATTCGCTTTAACACAAGCATACAGTAATCAAAACAATGCGGATCTGCGTATGTTCACAGACAACTCCATGGTTGTACAAATTCTGCAACGTATCGGATTGAAAAACGTCTTCAAATCAAGCAAGTTTGAGCTTTATGGATTCTCTACAGCTTCTGTTGAAGCTTTACCAGCTGTCCAAAATGCGAACTTCTTCTACAACGTTCAAGATAATGACAATGTATTTGAGAAACAACTGAAAGACAATGCCGTTTGGAAAGGTCTTGCTTTTGTGAAGGAAAACAAGACTTTCAAACTACCTGGTAATACATGGACGTTTGGTGGTCCATTATCAGCTAAAGTGTTCGCTGAACTTGCTGCAACTGCATTAACAAAATGATCCAACCCGCGATGAAATCGAAAACGAACCGTTTCGCTTATATCGAATGGAAGTCACTTCTTGTGTTTGGCGGCGGACTGCTCGCACTCTGCCTTCTCCTTTTCCTCAATTTGACACAAGGAGAAGCGAACATAACTGTTCATACGGTCATCCAAGCTTTGATATCTCCACAAGATACCCCCGACCATCATATGGTGCGGGGGCTTCGCATGCCGCGCGCTGTCATTGGTATGCTTGCTGGTGCTGCCCTTGCTGTTGCAGGAGCACTGCTACAAACAGTCACCCGCAATCCCCTTGCCTCCGCATCAACACTTGGCCTGAACGCTGGTGCGTATTTCATCATCGTTTTGGCGGCGGTATTTTTCCCTGCACTAAAGTCTGATCATTCCTTGCTTCTAGCGTTATTAGGTGCATGCGGCGCCGCGTTCATGGCCTATTTCATGTCAGGCGGTCGCAAAAGTTCGCCACTTCGCATGGCACTTGCAGGCATGATCGTAACGCTAGTACTATCTGCCTTCACAAGTGGTCTGCAAATTATGTATGAGAATGAAACAAATGGCTTATTTATGTGGGGATCAGGTGCGTTGGGACAGAACGATTGGCAAGGTGTCCAATATGCACTCCCTTGGGTATGCATTGGACTTGTCGTAGCTTTACTTTTCAGTCAGAAGCTGGATATGCTTGCCTTAAATGAGGAAACGGCTGTTTCACTAGGTGAAAATGTAAATATAGTTCGGATGGTAGCCCTTGTCTCTGCCATTCTACTTGCCGGAGTTACAGTTAGCGTTGTAGGACCCATAGGTTTTATC
>NZ_JBFTPF010000054.1:0-39916 GCF_056398345.1 Paenibacillus sp. 01T442 | reverse complement strand
CGCCAACTCCATGGACTTCACGTACTTCAACTTGATTTAAATCCATCTCTTACACCGTACCTACGAAGGCTGCAATGGTACCTGGTCCAGCGTGTGCGCCAATAACAGGACCTAAAGTGATATATTCCACGTGCTCCACAGCGAACCGCTGCACGATGGCCTCTCGCAGCCCCTCCGCACCTTCCAGATTATTAGCATGAGCAATATGCAGCGTGCGGATCGTCTTGTCGGACAAATCCGCCGCTAACAACTCAAGAATGCGTGCAATCGCTTTTTTGTTACCACGAACCTTATCAATAACCGTCACTTCACCTGCACGATCTAAAGAAAGAATCGGCTTAATGTTTAATAAGGAACCGAACAAGGCCGAAGCCTTGCCAATCCTACCGCCTTTCTGAAGAAACTCAAGCGTGTCTACAAGGAAATAAATATAATATTGCGCTCTCATCGTCTCAATGAGCTTTAGGATCTCGTCCACACTTTTCCCAGCTCGAGCCGCTTCGGCAGCAGCTACAACAAGCGCACCTATCCCATACGAGGCCGAACAAGAATCAATGACGTGAACCCTGCCGACTTGATCTCCTTCAAGCATTGAAGCAGCCAATTCAGCTGTCCTGTACGTTCCACTCAACACGGAAGCCAAATGAATCGAGATCACCTCGGCATCAGGTTCCTCCAATAAGCTCTGATAGAAGTTCAGAAACTCACCAGGTGAAGGCGTTGACGTTGTTGGGAAGTGTGAGGATGACGTCAGCTTCGTATAGAAATCCTCCGACTGCAGCGTCACCGCATCCAAATACTGTTCTTCGCCAAAATTAATTTTGAGCGGCACCATTTCGATGTTCAACGATTCTCTGACAGCCAATGGAATATCGGCCGTGCTATCCGTTACAATACGAATATTTGTCACAGGGCTCACTCCAATCACGAATTTACACTACCTGCTTGTACGATCCTATTCAACGGAGAATAGGTAAGCGTACAAGGGTTGTCCACCAGGATGAAGCTCAATTTCCATATCTGGATACATCGACTGGATAAAATTCTCCAACTCTTCCATGCCTTCCTCCGTCGCATCTTCGCCCGTCAGGATCGTTACGATTTCGCTGCCTTCATCGATCATTTCCTCCAGCAGCTTCTTGCAAGCGTCCATCAGACTTGGCTGCGAAGAGACAATCCGCCCATCTTGAATACCGATGAAATGGCCCTGTTTAATATCGATCCCATCCATGTTCGTATCACGCACCGCATACGTCACTTGACCGGATTTCACACGTCGCAGTGATTCATTCATCGCGTCCGTATTCGTCTGTGCATCCGCCTTCTCCTGGAAAGCCAGAATGGCTGCTAGTCCTTGCGGAATGGATTTCGATGGGATGACGATCAGTGTTTTGTTATCGACGAGATCAACCGCTTGCTGCGCGGCCAAAATAATATTCGAGTTGTTCGGAAGCACATAAATCGTGTCCGCATCAATACTGTTCACTGCGTTCACGATATCCTCTGTACTTGGGTTCATCGTTTGTCCGCCAGACAGCACGACATCCACACCCACACTGGATAAAATGTCCGTAATTCCGTCACCCAGTGCAACTGCAACGAAGCCATACGGCTTATTGGGCACAGCAACTGCAACTGCAGCAGCAGGACTCACAACAGGAGCCTCATATCCATGCGTCACGTCTTCTAATATATGTGAATGCTGATCACGCATATTTTCGATTTTGATCCGGCTGAGTGCGCCGTAATTCATCGCTTGATTCATAACCTCGCCAGGGTATTCTGCATGAATATGCACCTTCACGAGCTCTTCATCAGCAACAACAAGGAGCGAATCTCCMAGCTTGCTAAGCTGCTCACGGAATACGCCTTCATCAAACGTAAAGCCCTTGACCTTGCCTGGAGCAATCGTCAACATAAATTCCGTACAATAGCCGAACTCGATATCTTCCGTAGCTAAATGGGCTTGTGCTGGCATATGAGCATGTACTTCTTTGGCCAAATTCATACCAGGAAGAAGAGACACCTCACCTAGATTCGTATCCATCGTAGCAAAGTCCTCATCGACTTGTACCAATCCGCCACTTAACGACGTTACGAAACCTTCGTAGACACAGACAAGACCTTGGCCTCCCGCATCAACAACACCGACCTGTTTAAGAATCGCAAGTTGATCTGGTGTTTTGGCCAGTGCTTCCTTGGCTCTGCCCAACACCTCATTCATCAAATCCAATACATCACTGCTGCGGCGGAATTGCACGGCATGTTTAGCCGCTTCCTTCGATACTGTTAAAATCGTGCCCTCAACCGGTTTCACAACAGCCTTATACGCTGTTTCTACGCCTTGCTGCAAGGCAGCCGCAAATTGTTGGCCATTCACACTTTCTAAATCATGCACATATTTCGCGAAACCGCGGAACAATTGTGACAAAATCACACCGGAATTGCCTCTTGCACCCATCAGTAACCCTTTGGACAATGCATCAGCTGCTTTCCCAATATGAGAAGATGGCTTCTTTTTCAGTTCCTCACAGCCTGCTGTGAGTGTTAAATTCATGTTGGTGCCAGTATCTCCATCGGGTACAGGGAATACGTTCAATCCATTAACCTTATCTACATTCCTGCGAAGGTTATCCGCACCCGCCAAGACCATGGCAGTGAAGTCATTTCCATTTATTGAAATAAAGCGCTTACTCAAAGTGATTCCCCTTCCTGGTTATCGGGCTTTTATTTGGCCACTCGCACGCCTTGAACAAAGATGTTCACGTCGTCTACTTGCAGCCCTACAACTTCATTTAAAATATATTTGACTTTCGTTTGGACATTACCTGCCACTACGGATATTTTGGTTCCATAGCTGACAATAATATAAAGATCAATTTCAAGTCGGCCGTTCTCTCTACGAACTTCGACACCACGACTCAAATTGTCTCGACCTAACAGCTCAGCTATACCATCCTTCAATTGCTTTCTCGTTGCCATGCCTACAAGACCATAGCAATCTAATGCAGCAGATCCGGCCAGAGTTGAAATCACTTCATTGGTAATATACACTTTTCCATACTCGGTTGTGAGTTCAATCGGCATTATGTAACAACTCCTTCAAGTTTCGCTATACCAAGACTAATCTTCATTGTACTATAACATACTTCATAAATAAACGGCAAAAATGAAGCTAATTCGTTGACTAGGCTCCTTTTGCTATGCTATTATGTTTAAGTGTGTTTTTGCTGGTTACGTTCACGTATCACAAGTAAAAATTTGAGGAATACTGTCATGTCAAGCTTAGGCTTGCCACCCAGGCTTCTTTGTATACTGCCGAAGGAGGTGTCAAACATGTCCCGCAAATGTTTCATTACAGGTAAAAGTCCTAGTTCAGGAAATCACGTGTCCCACGCTAACAATAAAAACAAGCGTACTTGGGGAGTTAACGTTCAAAAGGTTCGCATCCTCGTTGATGGTAAACCGAAACGGGTTTACGTAAGTACTCGTGCGTTGAAATCCGGAAAAGTGGCTCGCGTTTAATTCGTAGCTACGGATACTTAACTTACTTATGTGAATGACAAAAAGCACCTTAATCGGTGCTTTTTTTGCATTCCTGGGGAGAATGACGTAAGGTATGGGCAAACCCTAGTTTTTACTAAACGTATTAAGTACGGCTTTCACGAATCCTCCCAAAAATCTCGGCAGTTTGATTGTGTAGAATTTCATTCTCTACCCCTCCTTAGAGTTTTCGTCAGAAAACTGGGTTCGAAAGCATCAGCTTAGAATGATCGTCAGTCCACTGACCTCGTTCAAGCATTCACTTCGCGGCCCGTCAGCCGCCTTATTCACAAGCTTCTGCTTGTTCTAGCCCCAGTTCACTGACCTTCTTGAGCAAACGTTTCACAACGTGCATGACTGCTCCTAAAACATCATTACAACAGTGTATGCCCAGAGCGTAGAAAAAGTGCCTTCTATTTTTACTTCCTCCCACAATTCAGTTGCTTCCAGAAAGCAAAAAAAGCTACAAGAGCGCATCACTCTTGTAACTATATGTATGCGTGCTATGGAGCGGTTATGCCCACCTCATTGTACAATGCAACAATTAAACTGAATATGAAATAGAAGAATACCGAAATAACGATAAACCATACGCGGAAGCTAATTTGTTCAAATCGACGGAAGAACCGCATCCCTACGTAGAGAGCGCCAAGCGAGAAAATGTACTTCACAAAATCATCTATGGTTGAAAAACACGTCAATAAAACCGCGCAAAGCAGACTGTACATCAGTAACCAGAGAAATCTCATTGTCCTTTGTCCCCTTTTAGCCGCGTATTCGTCTAATGGCCTCAGTACGGTCCTGTTGCCCGAATACGGCATTGCCGGCTACTAAGACATCAGCGCCCGCCTCTATGACCTGACGAGCTGTTATCTCGTTGATACCGCCGTCTACTTCTATGTGAAGCCCCGTAAGCCCCTTCGCATTCGCCTGCTCACGCAGCGCGCGAATTTTATTCAGCATACCAGGGATGAACGCCTGCCCACCAAAGCCTGGATTCACCGTCATAATGAGCACGAGATCCAAGTGCTCATCAAGCACATGCTCGATCAGCGAAATTGGTGTAGCAGGATTCAACACAACGCCAGCTTTAATACCGCTTTGCTTAATAAGGTCGAGCGTCCGGTGCAGATGCGTACAAGCTTCAACATGTACAGAAATCAGATCCGCGCCAGCCTTGACAAAATCAGGAATATAGCGGTCCGGCTTTTCGATCATCAAATGAACATCAAGCGGCAGCTTGGTGACTGGACGAATCGCGTCAACAACCAATGGACCAATCGTAATATTGGGCACAAAATGCCCATCCATAACGTCGACATGAATCCAATCTGCTCCGCCCTGCTCCACTGCCTTAATCTCGTCGCCAAGCTTGGCAAAATCGGCAGATAAAATAGAAGGTGCTACATATACCATTACGCCTAATACCTCCTCTTCCGTTCCTTGATTTCAGTTAGAAATAGCAGGTAATGATCATAACGAGAAGCTGCGATCGTCCCACTCGCAACGCCGTCCCGCACTTTACAGTCCGGTTCATGCAAATGCAAGCAGCCTCTGAATCGACAGCCCTCAGCAACAGCCGCGAACTCTCTGAAACAACTGCTCAAGCCTTCCGCGTCGACCTCCATGAAGTCCAACTGGCTGAAGCCCGGTGTATCGGCAACAAGGCCCCCATTAGCAAGAGGCAACAGCTCCACATGACGAGTCGTATGCTTGCCTCTTCCTAATCGCTGAGAGATCGCATTCGTCTCCAGATCAAGACCGCTAATCATTTTATTCAATAAAGAGGACTTGCCAACACCGGATTGTCCAGCAAACACACTCACTTTGCCATCCAAATGCTGTAGAATCGCCGCTACGCCCTCTTCTAGTCTAGAGCTCGTCGTAACGAAGGGATAACCAATTCCCTCATAAAGAGTCGTAATTCGCTTAAATTCAGTCGAAGTCATTTCTTTGGCATGAGAGGCATTGTCATCCGTATCCGTCAGCAAATCGCTCTTGGTAAAGCATAACAGGACATCAATCCCCGTATTTTCGATATGCACGAGAAACTTGTCCAATAGCTGCGTATTCAGAACAGGCTCTGTCACCGAAAAAACAAGCACAACCACGTTCACATTCGCGATCGGCGGACGAATAAGCTCCGAAGAGCGAGGAAGGATTTCCGTAACGGTTCCTTCCCCATTCTCTGTGGCTTCGTACACAACACGATCTCCAACAAGCGGCGTTATATTTCTATTTTTGAACACGCCTCTTCCACGACAGGTCACCGTATTCCCCTCCAGAAGAGCAGCTCCTTCAGGCAATACATAATAATAACCGCTAAGCGCTTTGACAATGAGTCCTTGCGGCATTAATTGGCCCCTCCAGCAGGTGGTTTAGAAGCTGTTCCACCAGTTTGACCTTGGCCATTCCCACCAACGGGAATAGCGGGTCCGGTATTTTGTGTCTTCGGAGTCGGGGATGGACTAGGCGATACCGTCTTCCCATTTTTCTGATCCAAATAATCTTGATAGGTGCGTGTGATTGAATTAACCAAGCTGTCTCCTTCTTTGATCAAGATTACGGCTTTTTTGTCCGGTGAAACAATGACTTTAACATCCAAGTTTTGCGGCTTCGAGACTTTTTCCGTCAAGTATTCGAAGTTCTCATACTGGGCGTCGCTCACAATAATTTTGAACACAGAGTCCTTGCCTTCTGTAGTAGGCTTCACAGGTACGCTAACTGTCAGTTGACCAGCTTCCTCTGGCAAGCCATCACTAATGACGAGTGAAATCTCCCCGCCAATGGAGGCTTCCTCATCTTTTTTATAAGGAAACTGGGCGATTACTTTCCCTTTAGCTACTTTGTAGCTCTTCTCACGAGTAATGCCATTGACGGGGAGCTTCAGACCCAGCTTCGTAATTTGTGCCTTCGCCTCTGCTTCCGCCAAGCCAACTAAGTCTGGCATTTTAACCGTTTCCTTCGCTTTGCTCACCGTTAAGGTAATTGCGGCTTTTTCCAGTTCAAACTCCTCACCAGGAGGCGGTGACTGCTTGAGAATCAGATCCGGCGCATTGTCGGATGTTTCAGGTTTGATCGTAATTTGGTCATCCTTAATACCGAGTCCCTGCAGCTTTAATTTAACATCGTTTAGGGTTTGCCCCACATAATTGTCCATTTTGACTTTGGGAATGCCTTTACTCACGTAAAGAATGACCTTCGTACCAACATTCAGTCTCATCCCGCTTGGAYCTTGACGAATGACCGTATCTTTGGGCAGCTTGCTATCCGCGTCGTATTCAACCGTCCAGCCTAATTTGGCAACCGTTAGTTCGGCTTGCGCTTGTGTCAGTATCTTGTTCTCAACATTCGGGACCTCAACAGTCTCAATGGCGAACATCCCTTTCACATAACCAACCATATACCACATGGCGCCCAGCACAATTAACAAAACAGCAATCCAGATGAGCGGCTTAATCCAGCCTTTCCCCTTCGAAGGAGCAGGCTCTTCTCGCCAAGCTGGCTTGTCTGGTTCATCATCGTCGTCGTCATCGAATTGCGCTAGCTGATCGGCGCGAATGGCTGGCATAACCAACGTACGTTCTTCATCCATACCATAAGCATCCCAGAAAGCAACCTTCGCTTCATTCCGACGATCTGGAGCCAAGCACGTATCGAGATCGGCCATCATCAGCTTCGCAGATTGATACCGTTCTTCCGGCTTTTTGCGCATCGCCTTCAGTATAATGTTCTCTACACTTTGCGGAATCAGCGGATTCACTTTACGCGGCTCTTCCACATCTTCCTGCAAATGCTTCAAGGCGACGGAAATCGGACTTTCCCCCAGAAAAGGAAGTCGACCGGTCAGCATTTGATACATCACAATGCCAAGCGAATACAAATCCGATTTTTCCCCCGTATTCGTGCCTTTCGCATGCTCAGGCGAGAAATAGTGAACAGAACCGACGACAGATCCGGTTTGCGTAATCGTAGATGAGGTCGCAGCTCTAGCAATACCGAAATCCGTCACCTTTACACGGCCGTTTTTGCCAATTAGAATATTGTGCGGCTTGATATCGCGGTGAATAATTTCATTATGATGAGCGTGATCAAGTGCATCTGCAATTTGACTTGCATAATGAACCGCATCTTCCACCTGTAATGGCGCCTTTTCTTTAATCAAATCATTCAGCGTCTTGCCTTCAATATATTCCATCACGATGTAATGGACATCTTCTTCTTGCCCAACGTCATAAATACTGACAACATTAGGATGAGATAGGGAAGCGGCTGCTTGTGCTTCTCTGCGGAAACGACGAATGAATTCTTCATCGTGTACATACTGTGAACGCAGCACTTTGACAGCCACTTTACGATTCAAAAGCAAATCATGCCCTTTGTAGACTAAAGCCATGCCGCCTCCGCCAATACGTTCTAAGATCTCATAGCGGCCTCCAAGCTTTCTACCGATCAATTCCCATCACCCCTTTTTTCGTCCGAATCCTGATCATGTGCAAATAAAAGGACCGTTACATTATCATCTCCGCCTTCGCGAAGCGCGCTCTGGATTAACGCATCTGCCGCATCTTCCAACTGCTCGTTTTCCCGAACAATTCGCAGAATATCCRCATCATCGACCAATCCGCTCAAACCATCCGAACAAATGAGAATAACATCGTCTGGACGCCACGTGTACTCATAGAGATCCACTTCCACACTAGGCTCAGTGCCTAGTGCACGTGTAATCCAATTACGTCTTGGATGATGATCAGCCTCTTCCATCGTTAGCTGTCCATTCTTAACAAGCTCGTAAACTAAGGAATGATCCTCCGTCAGTTGTTGAATGGAATCCCCAGTCAGTTTATACGCACGACTATCTCCGATATGTCCGATAATGAGAAGCTCCTGTGAAGCAATAATGGCAACGACAGTCGTTCCCATGCCATGGTACTTTTCTTGATCCGACGCAAAAGCATAAATCTCCTCATTCGCCTTCTCAATCGCTTCCCTCAGTATTTGCTTACAGGACTCCACCGACATTCCCCAATGGATGGATTGCAATTGCGCTCCAATCGTGTCAATGGCCATTTGACTGGCAATATCACCAGCTTGATGCCCCCCCATTCCATCCGCAACAATAGCCAACGATAGGCCATTGAGTTGATGGTAGATAGCGGCACGGTCCTCATTGACTTGACGGACCTTCCMTATATCGGTACGACTTACCATCTTCATCCGGCTCTCACCTCATTTACTGCTCTCCATATGCTTAGCTCGCAATTGTCCGCAGGCAGCAGCGATATCACTACCTTGTTCACGGCGTATGGTGGCATTAATTTTGCCCTTCTCCAGAATACGTTGGAAGGTAAAAATATCATCTCGGGGTGTACGCTTGAAATCACGTTCAGCCACAAAATTGACAGGAATCAGATTCACATGGCTGAGCGGCATATCTTTCAAGACAAGCGCCAGCTCTTCCGCATGCTCAGGCTGGTCATTCACTTCGCCCATGAGGGCATATTCAAACGTAATCCGTCTGCCCGTTTTGGCAATGTAGTATTTACAAGCTTCGATGAGATCTACGAAAGGGAACCTGCGATTAACAGGCATTAGCTTCGATCGCAGTGCATCATTCGGCGCATGGATCGAAATCGCCAAATTCACTTGCAAATTCTCATCCGCGAACTTATAAATGTTCGGTACGATGCCACTCGTCGATACCGTAATGTGACGCTGTCCGATATTCAACCCTTTCGGGTGAATCATGACACGCAGGAAATTCATGGTCGCTTCATAATTTTCGAAAGGCTCACCAATCCCMATGATCACGATGGAAGAGATACGCTCTCCCGTTTCATCAAGCAATTTCTGCGCTTTCACAACCTGGGCGACAATCTCGCCTGGTCGTAGATCCCGCTTCAATCCGCCCAAAGTGGACGCACAGAACGTACAGCCGACTCTACAGCCGACTTGGGTCGTTACGCAAATACTGTTGCCGTAATTATGCTTCATCACGACAGTTTCAATAGCGTTCTTATCTTCAAGCTCAAACAAGAACTTGACCGTGCCATCCTGGGATTGATATTTCGTAATCTCCGACAGGGTAACGAACTCAAACTGATCCTTCAACTTGTCGCGAAGTGTTTTCGGTAAATTCGACATTTCGTCGAAGCTGAAAACGCGCTTAATGTATAACCAATCAAAAATTTGACCGGCACGAAACGCAGACTCCCCATTTTCTTTGACCCAGCTTTGCCACTCATCCCAATTCAAATCATATACAAACGGTTTCTCTTTCAGATACGGCTTAATACCCACATTTATCACAACCTGTTGTTATTTCGTCTATTTTAAAATATTTTAACACAAAGCAGGAACGAACACACGTCCCTGTCTGTTACACGTCACGCTTACGCAGCCGAGCGATAAAAAAACCGTCCGAATGGAACTGCTGCGGCAAAATTTGCACCATGCCAGACGTAGCCGCCTTCGGGTCAATCTCCGTGAAAACATCCGCTGGCAGCGGAGCTAGCTCGAACTCGCTGTGTTCGGCAAGAAAGCGCTCGACCATGCCCTCATTCTCTGCCTGTTMAATCGTGCACGTGCTGTACACCAGTACGCCGCCTGGCTTGAGCAGACGGTGTACACGACTCAGAATCGCATACTGCGTTTCACTGATCGCTTCGATCTCCGCCTCCTGCTTCGCCCATTTGAGATCTGGCTTGCGGCGAATAACCCCAAGGCCAGAGCAAGGTGCATCAAGCAGGATGCGATCGAAAGACTCCGCCGCAAAATGCTCATCCAGCTTCGCAGCATCCATCACGAGCGTCTGAATCGACGATAGTCCCAGACGCTCCGCTTGATCTGCGATTAATTTCTGCTTGTGCTCATGCAGATCACAAGCCCAAATCTGACCMACATCGTCCATCTTCTCCGCGATGTGGGCGGTCTTGCCGCCAGGGGCGGCGCAACAGTCCAGCACCTTCATGCCTGGACGCGGGTCAAGAGCCTCGGCGACGAGCATCGAGCTCTCGTCTTGAATCGAGAAGTCCCCTTGCTGGAAGCCGGGGACTAGCGCCATGTTCCCGGCCCCCTGCACAAGGATGCCGGCCGGGGCCAGCTCTGACGCTTCCGCGCTGAGGCCACTAGCTTGGAGCTGCTCCAGCAGCTCCAAGCGGCTGCGCCGCCTCGCGTTCGCACGAATGCTCACTTGCGGCGGCTCGTTGTTCGCCGCACAGATCTGTTCCGTCAGCTCAGGGCCGAGCTGACGGATCCACCGGCGCACGAGCCATTCCGGATGGGAATGGCTCAGCGCGATGCGCTTCACGTCGCCGAGCGCAGCCGGCAGCGTGAGCTCGTCCTTGCTGCGGATGATCGCGCGCAGCACGCCGTTGACCATGCCCGAGATGCCTTGGTGGCCTCGGCGCTTCGCGATATTGACCGCTTCGCTCACGACCGCATGGTCAGGGATGCGGTCCAAATAATGCAGCTGATAGAAACTCAGCCGCAGCAGGCACCTCACCCAGGGCTCCAGCTTCGCAAGACCTTTGCTGACGAAGCGCTCCAAGAAGAAGTCAATCGTATTCTGGCGCCCAATCGTACCGTACACAAGCTCCGTCGCCAGTCCAGCATCTGCACGCTCAAGAGCATGCTTCTGCAGCACTTGGTTCAACAGGAGATTACTATAGGACTGATTCTCTTCAACTCGAATAAGTACATCCAGTGCCGCATCACGGGCAGAACGCTTAACAGCGCTGCTCTTCGCAGCGCCCGAGGATGATTTTGGCGCAGAGGGCTTACCCGATCTCTGCGAATTCGTATGTCCATGTTGCGGACGAGTTGGTTTAGTCGTAGACAAAATCAAATACCTCATTTTTTTCGTGGCATTGTAAATATAGAAAATCAGTCTTACATAAGCACTATATCGAATTACCCTTACGCGTTACCCAATACCGTACCCGCCGGAATTTGCACGCCGCGAATGAATTCAGATACCGGCATCGCCTTTTTGCCAGCAGGTTGAATCTCCGTTAGCCACAAAGTACCTGCTCCCGTCATGACTTCAATCCCTTGCTCGCTGCAGCTGAGTACGGTTCCTGGCGCTGCGCCAGACCGATCCTGACCTGCTTGCTCTGGCTTCAAGCTCGCCCATACCTTCAGCACATCACCATTCCAGAACGTGTAAGCACCAGGATAGGCATTTAACCCTCGAATGTGATTCCACAGCTCGACAGCAGAACGCGACCAGTCCAGAAGTTCATCTTCCCTGCGAATATTAGGTGAATAGATCGCATCCGCCTCATTCTGAGGAACAGCCTGAATCCGACCAGCCAAGAGATCAGGCAGCGTCCGCTTCAGCAAATCAGCCCCAGCAACACTCAGCTTGTCAAACAACATTCCTGTCGTATCCGTATCCTCAATCGGAAGTGCCACACGCGAGATCATGTCTCCCGTATCCAATCCAACCGCCATATACATAATGGTTACGCCAGTTTCAGCCTCACCTCGCATGACAGCATGATGAATCGGCGCTCCCCCCCGATATTTCGGAAGCAGCGATGCGTGAATATTAATGCAGCCATACTTAGGCAAATCTAACACCGATTTCGGTAAAATTTGGCCATAAGCTGCTGTTACGATTAAATCAGGTGCAAGCTGGCGAATCTGCTCTACGGAATCTGCTTCACGCAGCTTCACTGGTTGAAGCACGGGAATGCCATGCTTCTCGGCCTCTACCTTCACTGGCGTCGGCGTAAGGACGCGTTTGCGTCCCTTCGGCCGATCCGGCTGCGTGACAACCGTTGTCACGTTATAGCCTTCCTCCAAGAGTGCTTGCAAGGAGGGTACTGCAAATTCTGGTGTACCCATGAAAATGATATTCACGCTTCTTCTTCCTCTTCTTCATCGGCTGTATACGTTTTGACCGCAAGATCCGTAAACAATACGCCATTTAAGTGATCAATCTCATGGAAAATACAACGAGCAAGCAGCTCCGTGCCTGTCACTTCAATCGGATTCCCATTGCGATCTTGCCCTTTCGCCGTTACATTCAACGCACGAAGCACATCACCGCGAAGCCCAGGAATACTCAAGCAGCCTTCAGGCCCCATTTGCTCCCCGCTGGAAACAACAATCTCAGGATTCACCATTTCGATTAACCCGCCATGCTCCTCGCCGCAATCCATCACGATTACACGCTTCAGAATACCGATTTGTGGAGCAGCAAGACCAACGCCTTCCGCTTCATACATCGTATCTGCCATATCATCAAGCAATTTATGCAGATTGGAATTAAATTTCGTAACTGTGATCGCTTTCTCGCGCAGCACAGGATCTGGATCTTTAACAATAATACGAATAGCCATGAATGTGCACCTACCTTTAAGTCGTCTCGATTAGGGGTTATTACATCAAATATTGCGGGTCAACATCCACGCTTATTAGCAGCTTTTCTTTGGCTGAGCGTTCCTCAAACCAAGCTACTGTCTTCCCAACGATCTCTGCAGCTCTATCTTCCCCACGATATTTTACCACGCATTGGAATCGATATCTATCTTTGATTCGGGAAATAGGCGATGCAACAGGTCCTAACACGTCAAAATGAAAGGATGAATCCAGCGATACGGCTTCCGCAAACAAATCTACCTGCTGCCTCGTATAAGGGAGAGCGATCTCTTTTAACCGTGTAACAAAGGCTTCCGCCATACGCACCAAGAGCGGTACTTGTTCGTGTGAGAATGTAATTAAAATCAATCTTTGATACGGCGGATAACCTAAATTAGCACGAATATCCATCTCATGGTTGGCAAACGCAATATAATCATGATGACTCGCATATTGCACGCTGTAATGGTCAGGTGTGTACGTTTGTACAAACACTTCCCCTTGCTTCTCATGCCGTCCCGCTCGACCTGCCACTTGTGTTAAGAGTTGGAACGTCCGCTCAGCAGAGCGAAAATCAGGTATATTCAGCACAGTATCCGCCGCGATGACCCCAACTAAGGTAACATCAGGAAAATCCAACCCTTTGGCCACCATCTGCGTCCCCAGAAGAACATCCGCCTGTTTCTCGCGAAACATCGTTAACCATTTCTCATGCGAGCCCTTTTCAGTCGTTGTATCCACATCCATGCGAATGACCCTAATGCCAGGAAATATCTTACTGAGCTCTTCCTCAACCCGCTGTGTCCCGGTGCCAAAATGACGAATATGCTCCGACTGACAGCTCGGACACTCCTTCACCTCACGTTCCGCATAACCGMAATAATGACAACGCAGCGCATGTGAGCTTTGGTGATACGTCAATGAAATATCGCAGTGCGGACACTGTGAAACGAAACCGCATGTCCGACACATCACGAATGTCGCATAACCACGTCGATTCAGCAGCAATACGGTCTGTTCTTTCTTGTGTAACCGTTCTTCGATCGCTTTATACAAAGATCTGCTAAACATCGACCGATTGCCGGTTTTCAGCTCCTCTCGCATATCTACAATCGTCACAGGCGGCATCGGTCTGCTCGCAACGCGCTCCTTCATCGTCAGCAATGTAAAAGGAGGTTTAGGGCGATCTCTCCGGCGTCTCGTTTTCTCCATACTCTCCAGAGATGGCGTAGCGGAACCCAGCACCACAACGGCATCTTGCTGCTTCGCCCTTTGAACAGCCACATCTCGCGTATGGTATTTCGGACTCTCTTCTTGTTTATACGAGGATTCATGCTCTTCATCTATAATGATCAAGCCAATGTTCGTAAAAGGGGCAAAAATCGCCGAACGTGCGCCGATTACGACCTTTACCTGCTTGCGTGTAATTTTACGCCACTCGTCATATCGCTCACCGTTGGACAATCGGCTATGAAGAACAGCAACAAGGTCGCCGAATCTCCCTTTAAAACGCTCCACCATCTGCGGCGTCAATGAAATTTCCGGCACAAGAACAATGGCTTCCTTATCCATATCCAAGCATTGCTGGATGGATTGTAGGTATACCTCTGTCTTTCCACTTCCCGTAACGCCATGCAGCAGAAACACCTCATGTCGATCTTCAGCCACCGAATCGCGAATAGGGGCGAACACGCCGCTCTGCTCTTCCGTCAGCGTAAGCGGCTTCGTCCGCTCAAAAGCACGGCCCATATACGGGTCGCGCATCACTTCCACCTCGCGCAGCTCAATCCAGCCGCGATCCGCCAAGCTTTTGACCGTGCTGGCTCCGACCTCAATGGTTTCCATCAGTTCCGTCAGTCGAATGGCGTGCGGATGCAGGGTCAAATATCGGAGGACATCCTTCTGCTTGTTCGCTCTGGCCGGAAGCTCGGCAAGCGCCTCTTCCAAGCCACGACCACCTGCAGGTGGAAATACGGTTAGCGCCTTTTTGGCATTCATCCGGTCCTTCACTAGCTGCACTTCCGCCAGTCTACCCGATGACAGCAGCTCTTTGATCAGAGCGCCTTCCTTCGAAAAACGCTCCAACAACACGTCCATGGAAACCGATTCCTTACTCCTCACAAAGCTAATAATAGCTTCAATATCTGGCATATCGAGAAAGGATTGATCCTCTGATTCATCCCCTACAATAATGACACGCTCATATTTCGCTTTAAGTGCCGCAGGAAGCATCGCTTGCAAAGCAGTTACTTCATGGCACATATACATACGACTGATCCAGCGTCCAAGACTAACAAGTTCACTCGTCAAGGGAGGGACGAGATCCAACACAGTTTGAATCGGCTTGATGCGTTTCGCATCTACTTGCGTTTCCTCTTGCAGTTCAACCACAAAGCCTTGCAGAACACGTGGTCCAAAAGGTACACCTACTCGACTGCCGACTTCGACCCACTTACTCAAAGATGACGGCACTTCATAGTCGAACGCCCGATTGGTTTGCTTGGCTGGGACATCGACAATGACTTTGGCGTACATCAGGATTCCCCCGCCGCGGCAGCCATTCGCTCTGCAGCGAGTTCGAGCAATTTGCGCGCAACGTCCCATTTACTTTGGATAGGCAGCGCTTGTACAAGCCCGTTCTGATCATAGAAGCGAACGACATTCGTATCCCCGCCAAAGCCAGCGCCCTCTTGTGACACATCGTTCCCCACGATGAGATCACAATTTTTGCGCTTCAGCTTGTCCATCGCATGTTCATCCAACGCTTCCGTCTCCGCTGCAAACCCGATGACGAACTGTTCCTTCGTCTTCAGCGTTCCGATCTCCTGCAAAATATCGGGATTCTTAATAAGCTCAAGCGTCAGCGAGTCCGCTTTCTTTTTGATTTTCTGCTCGGCAACCACAGCAGGCCGATAGTCGGCCACAGCAGCCGCTTTTATGATGAGCTGGCTTTCTCCTAGCCTGCTTAACACCGCTTCGCGCATATCCAGCGCAGACTGCACAGGAACAAGCTGAACACCTTCTGGTACAGTTAGAGCCGATGGTCCTGAAACCAACGTTACCTTCGCCCCCATCCGCACAGCTTCTTCCGCGATCGCATACCCCATTTTGCCTGACGAATCATTGGTCAAATAACGAACAGGATCCAGACGTTCTACCGTGCCTCCGGCCGTCACTAACACACGTTTACCTGCTAAACGCCCAGGATCCCCTTGAAAATGCCGCTCAACCRCGGCAAAAATTTCCTCTGGCTCAGCGAGACGCCCCTTGCCCACATAGCCACAGGCCAGTTGCCCTTCGCCTGGTTCAATGAATCGAACGCCGCGACGAAGCAAAGTCTCCATGTTGGTTTGTACCGCAGGATTCGCGTACATATGCACATTCATCGCAGGTGCCACCCAGATCGGGGCCATGGTTGCAAGCAGAGTGGTACTCAGCATATCATCGCCAAGCCCTAATGCCAGCTTGCCGATCATATTGGCCGTAGCTGGAGCAATCAGCACGAGATCAGCGCTGTCCGCCAAATTGATATGAGACACAACCGCGGGATCCTTCTCATCGAAGGTATCAACAAAAACATGATGTCGCGATAAGGTTTGAAACGTTAATGGGGCAACGAATTGCACCGCGGAACGCGTCATAATCACCCGTACAACAGCTCCAGCTTGTGTTAATTTACTCGTTAACGCTGCAGCCTTATAAGCCGCAATGCCTCCACAGACACCGAGCACAATCGTTTTGCCTTGTAATACACCCATGGAAATCCCCTTTCGAAATACCAAATGGAATAAACGGCTACTCCTTCCTTCAAAGACGGGAGCGTTTATCTAAACATATAGCCGATTAATTATGTGAAACATAGAATGTCTATATTTTGAGAAAAAAATAACAACCACGAGGGTTGTTGGGTAAGGCAGTTTATTTCTTCGCGTATTTCTCGCTCTCGTTTGTGTTAATTTTCTCATAACCGATGTAATTACCGTAAAGTTCTTCTAAGGCAACACCAACATGTTTGTGAGCTTTCTGGCCTTTCAAATCCGATTTCGCACCATCACGAAGGGATCTAGCTCTTTTGGAAGCTGCAACAACCAGGGAGTACTTGCTGTCTACGATATCGAGCAGTTTATCAATTGAAGGGTATAACATTCAATTCACCTCATCCATCCATTGTACGATTTTTGGAAACATACGATCTTTTTTGCAGTGCTCAGCGGCTAGTATCGCTTGTATTTTCGCGCATGCGGTATCTACATGATCATTTACGATCGCATAATCATAGTGTTCCATCAAACGAATTTCATCAATGGCCACTGACATGCGACTGCGGATGACCTCATCCGTTTCCGTGCCACGTGTAACAATACGATTCTCAAGCTCATCTAGAGATGGCGGCAACAAGAAAATAAATACACCTTCGTCAAACTTCTGCTTGACCTGCAGTGCACCTTGCACCTCGATTTCCAAGATCACATCGTGCCCTGAACGTAGCGTCTCCTCTACGAAACGTCTTGGTGTGCCATAGAAGTTGCCCACATATTCGGCCCATTCCAGCACTTCATCGGTTTCAATCAACTGCTGAAATTGCTCGCGGGTTTTGAAAAAATAATTCACACCGTCTACTTCACCTTGTCTAGGAGAACGCGTTGTCGCTGATACCGAGTAGACAATATCAGGAGCAACCTTGCGCAGCGCCGCACAAACCGTTCCTTTGCCAACTCCAGACGGTCCGGATAAAACAATCAGAATACCTCTCTCACGCTCAAGAGTGTTCGTATTACTCGTCATGATCATCGTCCTTATTCGAAAGTCTATGCGCTACCGTCTCTGGTTGTACTGCCGACAAAATCACATGATCGCTGTCCGTGATAATAACGGCACGGGTTCTTCTACCATATGTAGCGTCAATCAGCATGTGACGATCACGCGCTTCTTGAATGATTCTCTTGATCGGAGCGGATTCTGGACTCACGATCGAGATAATGCGGTTCGCCGATACGATGTTGCCGAACCCGATATTGATTAATTTGATAGCCATCTAGGACTTCCTCCTCGCGAAGCACATGCAAGCTTCACTCGATATTCTGTATTTGTTCCCGCATTTTCTCAAGCTCTGCTTTCATCGCAATCACTCTAGCCGTAGGCTCCGAATGATTCGACTTCGATCCGATCGTGTTCACTTCCCGATTCATTTCTTGAATTAAGAAGTCCAGCTTTCGGCCAACAGGCTCTTTGTCTAAAAGCAATGACTCACATTGCCCAAAATGACTCTTCAGACGCGTTAATTCCTCATCCACATTAGAACGATCTGCGAAGAGAGCAATCTCAGTCGCTAGGCGCTGCTCATCCACAGGTATCCCATCGAGAACGAGGGACTGAATGCGAATCGTCATCTTCGTCGCATACTCCTGAACGACTTGAGGAGCAAGTGCTTCCAACTCGATATGAATTCGCTTCATCTCGGCTAGCCGTTCGCGGATATCCTGCTCTAAGAATTCACCTTCGCGGTGTCTCATCGCGGATAGCTGAACGACAGCCTCCTGTAAGCAGGCGCATAGCTCCTGTTCAATCTCGTCATCAGGCTCTTGACGTACGTCTTTCATCTGAATCAGCTCAGGAAGTTTCAATAAATCGTTGAGATCTACCTGACCCGTGATCCCATACCGCTGCTTCAACTGTTCTGCGGCTTCCAGATAAGCATCTGCCAAAGCATAATTAACCGTTACGTTCTTCGGGGAAGCTGCTTCACGTTCCGCCGTGATGAAGACATCTACTCGTCCTCGCTTCACAGCATGCAATACCGTTTTCTTCAAAGCGTCTTCAAAAGCCGCCCATTCCTTAGGCAACCGAATCGACACTTCACTATACCTATGATTGACCGATTTCACATCGATAAACACGTTGTATCCCGCAAAAGAACGATTCGCTTGTCCGAACCCGGTCATACTGCAAATCATTCTAATMACATCCATTACCCTATTTTAATTCATTTTGAAAGTGGGTACAAGTGGAAATCATGCCTTTTCGACTTTTCCCACACATAGTTCGTCAGATCTACGCACATTTCATACGCCAGAAATGGGGTCATCAGATAAATACCATTAAAGTATTGCATCGCGGTATCCAGCAATTCTTTGGCAATTTCCACACCCATGGCGCGACCTTCTGGACCTTTCAAGCCATCCATCCGGGCTCTAACTTCATCCGATAGACGAATACCTGGAACCTCATTGTGCAGGTATTCGGCATTGCCGCCACTAGCCAGCGGGGCGATCCCGATGAAAATAGGAATTTGCAAATGCTTAGTCGCTTCATAAATGTCTTCAATAAGCTTCGCATCGTACACAGGCTGCGTCATGATATAATCTGCGCCTGCCTCGATCTTGCGCTCCAAGCGCTGAACGGCTTTATCTAAATGCTTCACATTCGGATTGAATGCTGCACCAACAACGAAGTTAGCCTTCTGCTTCAAAGGTTTACCGGAGAAGGCGATGCCTTCGTTGAGCTGTTTGATCATCCGAATAATTTCGAATGAGGTAAGGTCGTACACAGAGCTGGACCCCKGGAGATCGCCAAATTTGGCGGGATCGCCGGTCACGGCCAGCACGTGGTCTATCCCAAGCGCGTGCAAGCCCATGAGATGGGACTGCGTCCCAATCATGTTGCGGTCACGACACGCGATGTGGATGAGCGGACGCGCGCCCAAACGCTCCTGCACGAGGTAGCCGAGGGCCAGGTTGCTCATGCGCGTCACAGCAAGGGAATTGTCGGCCATCGTAATGGCGTCGACATGTGCCAACTGCAGTGCTTTCGACCCCTGCATGAACTTCTCGATGTCGAGATCCTTCGGAGGATCCAGCTCGACAATGACGGTTTTGCGCTGCTTCACGATGTCCAGCAGCGAAGGTATGCCCGCCGGCGGCGCAGGCTTCGCMGGTGCCGGCTCAAGCACGATCGCAGCGGCTCCCGCAGGAGCAGAGCCTGGTGCAGCCGGCACGTAGCCCTGCAGCGCCTTCGCCACAGCGGCGATGTGCTCCGGCGTCGTGCCGCAGCAGCCGCCGATGATGCGCGCGCCAAGATCGGCGAAGCGCAGCGCGCTTTCGGCGAAATACTTCGGCGTCGCCGCATACGTATAATGCCCGTCTACGTAGTCGGGCAAACCTGCGTTCGGAAACGCCGAGAATGGAACACCAGGAATCGGCGAGATTTTCTCCATCGAACGCAGGATCCCGTTCGGGCCGACTCGGCAGTTGAAGCCGATCACATCAGCGCCTTCATCACGTAGCCGCAGGAAAGCTTCTTGCAGCGGAACACCGTCCTGCGTGCTGCCCGTGCCCTCATTGGCAAACTGGCAGATCACAGGAAGCCCACTCATGCTGCGAATAATTCGTAAAGCAAGCTGCAGCTCTTCCAAATCGTAGAAGGTCTCTAATAACAGCCCGTCCACTGGTGAGTCAAGCAGAATTCCTATCTGTTCCTGTAAGGATTGCTCGACCTCAGAGGTTCTCACATTCTTTCGCTTGCCTGCGCGAATGGATCCGATAGCTCCAACGACATAAGCATCGTCGCCAACAGCGTTCCTGGCTAGCTCAACACCCGCACGGTTAATGGCTTCAACGTCGCCTTCCAGCCCGTACTTCGAAAGCTTCTCCCGATTCGCCGAAAACGTATTCGTTTCAATAAGACGAGCACCTGCCTCGAAATAACGGCGGTGCACGTCAGCGACCGTTTCTGGTCTAAGCAAATTCAATTCTTCATATGAAATGCCGACGGGAAATCCCATCTGATATAAGTATGTCCCCATAGCGCCGTCACCGGTCAAAATCTCCTGTTGCAGCGCTGCACGAAGATCCAATTTCATGCATCATTTCCCCTATCTATAGTTTGCCTGTAAACACTTCTTCCGCAGGCCCCGTCATATAGACGTGATTATCTTCTTCCAGCCACTCGATGAACAAATCTCCACCTTTGAGTGAAACGGTCGCTTCACGATCAGATAGACCATTCAGCACGGAAGATACCAGCGTAGCACACGCGCCTGTTCCGCAAGCAAGCGTTGGCCCAGCGCCACGCTCCCAAACACGCATATCCGTATAAGCGCGATCTCGAACGGTTGCGAATTCGACATTTATTTTACGCGGAAACATAGGATGCGCCTCAAGCTTAGGCCCCCATGTTGCCAGGTCAAAATTCACAGCATCCTCTACATAAATGACACAATGCGGATTCCCCATGGATACCGCTGTGAAACGAAACGATGTGCCATCTACCTCGATTGGATAATCGATCACCTCGTCGGCATCAACTGTCGTTGGTACCTGAAGTCCTTGTAAAATGGGCTCTCCCATGTCCACACGAGCAGTTACAACTCTGCCATCTTGCACATGTACTTGAACCTTCTGTACACCAGCACCGATGGTTTCAATGGTAATTTCAGTAGCATCAATCAACTTATGRTCATAAACATATTTGGAAACACAGCGGATCGCGTTGCCGCATTGCTCGGCCTCAGATCCATCCGAGTTGATAATGCGCATTTGAAAATCAGCTTTCTCTGAAGGAAGAATAAAGACAACACCGTCAGCACCGATGCTAAAAAATCGATTACACAACTGAATGGCCAACTGGTCCGCCCCGGCAGGCAGCTCTTTCTCTCCGGATACGACAATAAAATCATTGCCAAGACCGTGCATTTTCGTAAAATTCATGTCAAGCACCCCTATGTGCGGTTTAGCCATTATCATAGCGTAAAATCGTCAGTATGCATAGCCCTGCGCCCTCGCAGCACGTCATAGTCGCTAAATCGCCATAGTTGTAAACCTGACAGTGACTTTTGGATTTTGTGCAGTTGGTAGGAGTTTGCTAGGGAGATGAGATAGGGTAAGTGAGTAAGCGTGTGTTGGTGGGATGAGTTGCGGTAGGTGAATAATATGAGTTGGTAAGTTGCGTTAGATGAATAGTGTGAGTTGGAGGTGCTGAATAAAATACTGGAAAACCTACATCTATTTCAAGTGAATATGATCTAAATTTGAGTTTAAATGGAAAATATGTAGTTAATCCCTTCCATTCTATTCAAATCCAAAGAAACCCCCGAAAATAACTGGAGAAAATCCATTTATTCGGAGATTCAAGGGAAATTCCAGTGAATTAACTGTATAAAATCCATCTACTCGTAGGCAGAGCGGGAGTATGGCGGGGCGGGGCGGGGCGGGCAGTGCAGTGTCGAGGTGAAGCTGGGGCCCTAAACAGGAAAAAGCTGCCTCACGGCAGCTCTTTCCATCTTTCCATCCTGCCATGTCCCTTATCGGAAACTCGGTTTAGACGATTTCGAATACACAGAGGCGCTTGAACCTCTCGAACCTCTGGAACCTTTGTTGCGTTTTGGCGACAACACGCTGCCTAGCCCCATAAAGAAAGTTGGAATGCCAGCTGCAATCAAAACGAGAATCCAATCTTTCCAGCCAAGCGGAACGGTTTTGAAGATCGGTTGGAGAGCTTCGATGTACATAACGCCAAGCATAAGAATGAGCGATGATAGCACAGCCAGAACGAGGTACTTATTTTGCAAAGGATTCCGGTGGAAAATGGAACGTGAACTGCGACAATCAAACACGTGGATGAGCTGCGCCATAACCAAAGTCGCAAACGCGACACTTTGCGCTTTCAACAAGGTCTCTGCATCCGTTGGATTCACGCGTAAGATGAGCCAGAAGGCCCCCAAGGTGCATACCCCGATAAGGATACCACGGGAAATAATTTTCCAGCCTAAGCGTCTTGCAAAAATACTTTCCTTCGCCGAGCGCGGCTTATGCTGCATGAGGTCTTTCTCTGCCTGATCCACACCTAGTGCCATCGCTGGCAGACCATCTGTCACTAAATTCACCCATAGAATTTGAATAGGCACAAGCGGAAGCGGAAGCCCCGCCATCATGGCGATGAACATCGTCATAATCTCGCCAACGTTAGAAGCGAGCAAATAGCGAATGAACTTGCGGATATTTTCATAGATGCTGCGCCCCTCTTCAATCGCTGCAACGATCGTCGAGAAATTATCATCGCTAAGAATTAAGGAGGATGCCTCTTTAGATACATCGGTTCCCGTAATCCMCATGGCAATACCAATATCAGCTGCCTTAATCGCTGGTGCATCGTTAACGCCATCACCCGTCATGGCAACTACATGTCCATTGCGCTGCAACGATTTCACAATCCGCAGCTTATGCTCAGGGGACACCCTCGCATAGACGTAGGTATCATTGACTTTGGCATCGAGCTCATCATCGGAGAGCTGTCCGATTTGTTGACCGCTCATGCTGACACCATTGGTTGGAATCATCCCGAGCTGCTTCGCAATGGCTTCCGCAGTCGTTTGATGATCCCCTGTGATCATAACCGTTTTGATACCCGCCTTGCGGCATTTGGAGATCGCTTCACGCACTTCTTTGCGCGGTGGATCGATCATACCGGTTAACCCTACGAAGACTAAGCCATTCTCAACATCCTCATGATCATCATATCGATCACTCGCTTTAAGTTCCTTATAGGCAATACCCAACACCCTTAGCGCTGATTTGGCCATGCCTTCATTCGCTGAGATGACCTTTTGTTTCAGTGTTGACGTGAAGGGAATGACTTTGCCATCCCACAAAATATAACTGCAATGCTGCAACAACACATCCGGCGCCCCTTTGGTGCAAGCCATACGGCCGTTCTCAGAAGACACCAGCACGGACATCCGTTTGCGTTCCGAATCGAAAGGGAACTCGGCGATCCGTTTATATTTTTCACTCAGCGAAACTTGCGTAATCCCGCTCTTGGCACTTAGAACAACTAAGGCTCCTTCTGTTGGATCCCCTTTAATATTCCAAATTGAAGATGGTCCCCCAGCGCCCTCTTTCCCTTTCTTTCGCTTCGTTTCTTGTTTTTCTTCAACTAACGTTGCGTTATTACAAAGGGCTGACACGTGGAGAAGCTTCGATAGAGTTGGATGTTTGTGTGCGTCCGTATGTTGACCACTCATTAGAATATGACCGACCGGCGCATAACCATCTCCTGTTACCTCAAACACATCACCGCCGACCCACAAATGGGTCACTGTCATCTTGTTCTGCGTGAGCGTCCCCGTTTTATCTGAACAAATAACGGAGGCACAACCTAACGTCTCCACCGAAGGCAGCTTGCGGACGATCGCTTTCCGCTTAATCATTCGCTGAACGCCGAGCGCTAGTGCGATAGTAACAATCGCTGGAAGCCCTTCTGGGATAGCAGCAACTGCTAAGCTGACACCTGCCAAGAACATCGCATATGGTGGTTGTCCATGCATAATACCGGCAACAACAACAAGAATCGTCAACGCGATAGCGACGATAATTAAGATTTTACCTAGCTGCTCCAATCGGTGCTGAAGCGGTGTTTCCATAGATTCCGTATTTTGAATCAGGTCAGCGATTTTGCCCATTTCCGTGCCCATCCCGATTCGAACGACAACTGCTTTCGCCGTACCACGAGAAACCATCGTCCCCATGAAGCCGAGGTTGCGCTGATCACCAAGCGGCACTTCGTCGTGAGGAATAGGAGCAATCGTTTTGCTGACGGCAATGGACTCCCCGGTTAATGCGGACTCTTCGATATAGACGCCATTCGTCTCCAGAAACCGAACATCCGCTGGGACTCGATCTCCGCTCTCCAGGAACACAATATCACCTGGCACCAGATCACGAGCCGGAATTTGATGAACGGCTCCTTCTCTCCACACATTGGCATTCGGTGCAGACAGCTCTTTCAGTGCACGTAGTGAGCGTTCCGCTCGAAACTCCTGTGTAAAGCCCAAAATCCCATTCATCACGATAATGATGACGATGGTAATCGCATCTAAATATTCACCTAGCAAGCCGGATATCAGAGTCGCCCCCAATAGCACCAGCACCATGAAATCTTTAAATTGATTTAAGAGCAACGTGATTGGCGATACACGTTGCCCCTCTGAGAGCTCGTTTCGCCCTACCTCAGCCTGCCGTTTCCAAGCTTCCTCCCAGGGCAATCCTTGCTGCATATTCACCTGCTGTAACTGCAAGACATCCTCCGAGTTCAACTGGTACCACTTATTCTGACTCATCCGCCCTTCTCCCTCCCACATCCACTTGATCTTGTCTCACACTTAGAAGTTGTTCAAAAAGCCCGATTTTGATCACGAAGTATACCAGGAAGTGTATTCGACATCGAATCTTGCATTCAGCCGGAACTTCCGGTGCTCACGTAGTTTCCACTACGCTCCGCTCCTCATTTCCTAGCTTCTTGCAACCTTCTCGGTGCTGAAAATCGTACTTTTTGAACTCACGCTTATACGTATTTGTATTCAGACAAGCAGGAAAATATCCCTGAAATCATCTTTCCTGTCCAGAGCCCCTTAAGTTTTTGTGAAAAGTATGGCATCATAGAGATTAGCAAAGTTGTCAACCTCGGAATGAAGAGGTAAYCACACTGACAAATGACAACTAGCCTCAAAGAATGGAGTTGTATGCATCATGGCTTTAGACGGACTCGTCCTTCATGCAATTGTTCACGAACTTCAAATGTATGTAGGAGGCCGCATTAATAAAATTCACCAACCGAGTGAAAATGACGTCGTGCTTCAAATTCGCACCCAAAGGCAGAACGTGAAGCTGCTCCTTTCCGCCAACCCTACGTATCCACGCGTCCAAACGACAGAACAAGTTACCATGAATCCGATGGATGCGCCTATGTTCTGTATGCTGCTTCGCAAATATTGTGAAGGCGGCGTAATTGAGGTCGTGGAACAAATCGGCATGGAACGTGTCATTCGTTTGCAGATTCGTCATCGTGACGAATTAGGAGATATATCCCTCAAGCATATTATTGTGGAAATCATGGGCCGCCACAGCAATATCATCTTGCTCGATCCCGTGACAGGAACAATTCTAGACGGCATTCATCATGTGACGCCAGCMATCAGTTCTTACCGGGTTGTTATGCCAGGGAGTACATATGTAACACCGCCTGAACAGGATAAGCAAAATCCACTTGAGGTTGATAGCGCAGCATTCATTCAAGCCTTAGAGCGGACATCTTCATCAGATGAGGTTTCCGTATCTCCATCGCCAATTAAACCTGAGCAACAGCTGGTTGCTGCATTCAGCGGACTAAGTCCACTGATCGCCAAGGAAATTGTATATCGCAGTATGCAAGGAAAAACGGAAGTCGATACCGCATCGCTTTGGCAGGCGTTCAGCGAAGTCATGACCGCTATGCGCGAGGATCGCTATGAACCAGTCATTGTAGAACAAGAACCGACAGGCAAGCTGTTCTTCGCGATGACACCACTTACGCACATCAAGGGCACATCGAAATTATACCCAACGCCAAGCTTGTGTTTGGAGCAATTCTATGGCGACAAAGCGGAACGAGATACGGTTAAACAGCGTGTATCGGATTTGTTGAAATTTTTACAAAATGAAGTCAATAAAAATGTCAAAAAACTGGAAAAACTTCAGGATACGATCGAAGACTCCAAGGATGCTGATAAATATCGTATTCTCGGAGAGCTGTTAACCGCCTCGCTCCATACAATCAAGAAAGGCGACAAAGAAGTCCAAGCCATTAATTACTACGATGAAGATCAGGCGATGATCACCATCACATTGGACCCGCTTCTTGGCCCGGCGGAAAATGCACAGCGCTATTTTAAGAAATATAGTAAATTGAAAAATAGTACGGTGATCGTCGAGGAGCAAATTGCCCAAACGCACCAAGAGATTACCTATCTCACAACGCTGCTGCAGCAGTTGAGTGTTGCCTCCTTGCCGGATATTGAAGAGATTCGTGATGAGCTTATGGAGCAAGGTTATGTGCGCGATCGAAACAAAAAGCAGCGTAAGAAAAAGAAAAAAGATAAGCCCGCTCTAGCCTGCTACGAATCCAGCGAGGGCGTTCCTATCTATGTTGGGAAAAATAATACGCAAAACGAATACCTGACGAATCGTCTTGCTTCTTCTATGGATACATGGCTGCATACCAAGGATATTCCTGGCTCCCACGTCGTCATTCGCGGTGAGTTCAGCGACACCACCTTACTTGAAGCCGCGCAGCTAGCTGCTTACTTCAGTCAAGCCAAAAACTCCAGTCAAGTTCCTGTGGATTATACAACAATCAAACATGTCCATAAGCCAAACGGCTCGAAGCCCGGCTTTGTCATTTACGTGAATCAGAAGACAGTTTATGTGACACCAGAGGAAGAAGAAATCAAGCAATTGAAAGTGACCATTAAATAAACATGCCAAAAACCTATCAGAGATTAATTCTCGATAGGTTTTTTGGCATATAAATAACCAATGCTATAAATCCCATTGCTTGATTAATGATAATAAATACGCCTTTACTTGCTCTTGCAAATCCGGACGCTGTAAGGCAAGTTCAATGGTCGCTTCAATATACCCCAGCTTGTCCCCAACGTCGTAGCGCTTCGCTTGCATCAGGTAAGCCGCCATCTGCTGTTCCTTATTCAGCACGCGCAAGGCATCCGTTAATTGAATCTCACCACCGCGGCCAGGCTCTTGACGCTCCAAAATGCGGAAAATTTCCGGCATAATGATGTAACGGCCAATTACCGCTAAATTCGAAGGCGCTTGATCACGATCAGGCTTCTCGACCAGATCCTCAATCAATCGATAGTTCGCGTAGCTCGTCGCTGGAGAGACGATACCATATTTGCTAACATCAGCCCAAGGCACCTCTTGAACCGCTATCACGGAGGTTTCCGTCTGCTCATAAATATCCATCATCTGTTTAAGCCCTGGCGGGGTAGATTGAARAATATCATCCCCAAGTAAAACGGCGAACGGCTCATCTCCAATAAATTTGCGCGCGCAGAGAATTGCATGACCCAAGCCAAGCGGCTGCTTCTGACGAATATAATGAACATCCGCTAGATTAGAGACCGATTTCACAATCTCCAGCAGGTGTGTGCTCCCTTTTTCTTCAAGCATCATCTCAAGCTCTACGGATTTATCAAAATGATCCTCGATCGCACGTTTATTACGCCCTGTAACGATAATAATATCCTCAATGCCGGACTCAATCGCTTCTTCTACTATGTACTGAATCGCTGGTTTGTCAACGATGGGCAGCATTTCCTTGGGCTGCGCTTTGGTTGCGGGCAAGAAACGGGTGCCTAGTCCCGCCGCGGGAATAATGGCTTTTCGAATTTTTTTCATGAGCGATCCTCCTAAAAGTTTTGAGTAACCAATGCAAGCGAGGTGTAATATTGCAACATCAAAACTCGCTTCGGAATCATACGCTTGGTTGTAAAAGTTCCACGACATCCATGCCGATGCGTTTCGAGCCGATAGCCCCGTGGAAAGCAACTCCATCACGTACGCCATGGAAATCAGAACCTGCCGTGATCAGCAGCCCCTTACACTCTGCAAGAAGTCTATATCTTTCTTCATCTTCTGGCGAATGATCAGCATGATACACTTCAATCCCATCTAATCCCTGTGAAGTAATGACCTCTACTAGCGCATCATCGTGATAAATACCAGGGTGCGCAAGCACCGCTTTGCCGCCAGCTTCATGAATCCACGTAATCGCGGTTGCCGGCTCAATACGCGGCGGATTGGCGTAAGCAGCCGCTCCCGTAGCCAAATAGCGATCGAAAGCTTCCGTGATCGTACTCACATAGCCTTTATTCATGAGCACAGCAGCAATATGCGGTCGGCCAACTGTATCACCTTTGCGCTTCACATTGGCAACCTCTTTGAGAACTTCCTCCATCGTAATGTCGATGCCAAGCTCCTGTAGCCGTGCAATAATCATCTCATTGCGGGTATCCCTTGTTTCACGTAAAGATGACAAGCGTTGTAGGAATTGTTCATCCGCAATGTTCATGTAATAACCCAGAATATGAATATCCTGGCCATTCGCTACCGTTGAAATTTCAACGCCAGGAACAACGACAATGCCCAATTCCATGCCTGCCTCAAGTGCCTCCGCTACCCCCGAAATCGTATCATGATCGGTAATCGCAATTGCACCTAATCCTGCATCTAAAGCCATCTGGACATTCGCTCTCGGCGACTGCGTCCCGTCTGAAGCTGTTGTATGTGAATGTAAGTCTGCTTCCATTCGATCCCCCGTCCTTCTTATAGAAAACGACTTAAATCTTCTTGTCTCAAAAACGTCATGAAGCTTACGGCCGAAATAGGCAGCAAGGTCGAGTTTAAATAAATCGCATAAAAGCTGCGCTCAAACACGATATTCTCGATCTTTTTCACTTTAAAAAGGCCTAGCGTTACCTCATGCTTAACGGACGATTGCGAAAGAATAGAAATCCCTAATCCCGCTTCAACAGCCGATTTGATGGCTCCTGTGCTTCCTAGCTCCATCACGATCTTCATCGAGGAACAATCCATGTTGCAGCGAGCGAATTCCTCCTCCATGACTCTTCTTGTACCTGAACCCTGTTCTCGCAGAACAAAAGGGTACTTCAATAACTCGTCCAATGTAACAACCGGGGCATCCGCTAGTGGATGATCCGAAGGAACAATGAGTCGCAGCTCGTCACTAAGGATCGGTTCGGTATGAACGTCTGGATGATGGATAGGCGCCTCAACAAGACCGAAATTGAGTTGATGACTAAGTACCTCATCCAAGATTTGGGCTGTGTTCATTACTTTCATCGATACGGAGATGTTCGGGTAATCCTTGCTGAAAGGGCCCAGAAGCCGAGGTAAAATGTACTCCCCCATCGTTAAGCTGGCGCCTAGCTGTAGCCGACCTTCGATCATCATTGTAAATTTTGACATCGCGACATCGGTGTCGCGAATAAGCTCAATGCTATTTTTGGCAAATGGCAGCAAAGCTCGTCCTGCTTCAGACAGTTCGATCTTCTTGGTGCTGCGATGAAAGAGCTTCACACCAAAGTAATCCTCAAGTGACTGTACCTGCATCGTCACGGCTGGCTGTGTCATATGTAACGCACCGGCTGCGTGTGAGAAACTGCCTTTTTCCGCTACGGTATAGAAAATGTGTAATTGATGAAAATTAAGTGCCATGATATACCGCCTCTCTTTGTTCCATTATATGAAATCGAACCCGTACAGTCCATCAAGACGACAAAAAAGAGTATGTCTGCCCTAGCTCCAGACATACTCTGCTCAATGACATGATTAGCGCCGCTTGCKACTATTCTTGATTAAAGTCATACGACGAGAGTGTCTCAACCAGGAATAGTACGATTTCAAATCGCGCAGCTCCATGGTCTCTGACATTTTGCCAAGAAAGGTAACGATGATCATTTTGTGCAGAGGATTGCCTACAAGATCCGTCTCATGCTCCAAATGGGAGAATTCGGCCACTACCACCAAATCATCATCAATCAGATAGACGTCTTCTTCGTTCCGATAATAAGGGACCATGCTATCATTTTTAAGCTTCTCCCAGAGAAACGCGCAGATTTCCTCAAGTGAATTGTTATCGCTAGAAATACGATCGCTCCATCTCAGCTTAGCATGATTCGTGATCACGATATCCGCCACTTTCTTATCACCTAGCTGTACGAAGAATGGTTCGTAAGTACTCCATCTCCCCATAACCTTATCTTTCATGATCACATCCCCTTTCCTATTTAAATGGGACCGAATACCTACTCCCTGAAGTTCTGTAAGTTATATTTTACTGTATTATAACTTTTTTTCCCATGGAAGAATATATAAAATTATTAATAAGTATTTATGAAGACAACAAACTATGCCTAATTTTCGGAAAATTGAGAAAACTTATAACAAAGTCATTCAAACGAGACCGACCAAGGTCCATATTATGAGAAAAAAAAGAAAAAAGCTTCTCACGAAGCTTTCATTTTGCACTGTAGCCTCAAAGCGTGTAAAATCTAGTTTTGTCAGGAACGTCACTACTATACTCTGTCTTAATTTCATTACGATATGATTTCTCTACCTTCTTGACGTAAGGCAACTTGAGTAGACTGCGTGTGGTCTCTTCCAATTTGCTGGCATGTATATAAAGAACGGCATAATTCATTTTCTTGGATATGTAATGAAGGGAACCGAACCGCTCCAAATTTCTGGCGGCTTTAATATCGTTTACCCAAATGATTAATCCGCTTCGCTCAATCATCATGATTGCAACCTCTTTTCAATAATCCTAGTATGGAGTGATCTCACAACATGAAGCCATCAGACACTATTGTCCGCGTGTCTCGCGGACATATAACAGAAAGCATACATCGCATCCACCTTGCTGTTGTCGATAACCAAGGAACGCTCCTGCACGGTGCAGGCGATCCGCACCTGCTCACCTTCGCCCGTTCGACGGCGAAGCTGATTCAAGCCTTGCCGGTCATTGAATCCGGCGCGGCTGATCATTTCGGCCTGACTGAGGCCGAAATTGCCTTATGCTGCGCTTCCCACAATGGGGAAGCTGAGCATGTGAGCACGGCCCGCGGCATCCTAGGCAAGCTAGGGTATCATGCCAAGCATCTGCAATGCGGTGCGCATGAGCCGTACCACGCGCCAACTGCACAGGCGATGCGTGAACGGGGAGAGTCCCCGTCAACTTTGCACAACAATTGCTCGGGCAAACATTCGGGTATGCTATCCTTAAGCAGCTATCTTGGCGCTTCACCGGATACCTACATGAGCCCTGAGCATCCTGTTCAGGTCCTCATGTTAGATGCTGTGAGTGCCATGTCAGATGTACCTAAGGAGCAGATGGAGCTCGGAATTGACGGCTGTGGCGTCCCTGTGTTTGGGATGCCGATCAACCATCTCGCACTCGCTTTTGCCCGATTGGGCAGCCCCGAAGGGCTATCTGCAGAGCGTGCAAACGCTTGCCAGAGAATTGTCAATGCTGTGCGGAAATATCCTCAATTCCTCGCAGGAAGCGACCGCTTCGATACGCGATTAATCGAGGTTACAAAAGGCCGAGTCTTAGGCAAAATGGGCGCTGAAGGCATCTTCGCCCTCTCCATACCCGATCAAGCCATCGGCTTCGYCTTAAAAGTAGAAGATGGAAACATTCGTGCCTTGTATCCTGCTGTCACTGAGGCGTTAAAGCAGCTAGGCTACCTGTCGGAAACCGAGGTCAGTGAGCTCAAGGAATTCCATACACCTGCCGTTCACAACTGGCAAGGAACCGAGGTCGGACGCATCCRCCCCGATTTCTGCCTGAAATGACGCCGCTTTTAATCACGAAGTAGTCCTTTGAAGCAAATTCGACATCGATATTGAATTCAGCTGGAAATTCCGGTGCTCACGTAGCTCACACTACGCTCCTCATTTCCTAGCTTCTTTCAATCTTCTCGGTGCTGAAAACCGCCTGGCTTTTGATCACGAAGGTAATTAACCGCAATTCCCACTGCAGCTTCCACCGGAGCTGCAGCCTTTGCCGGTTGGCAAGGGGTTATTGCTTGGCACTTTAATCGAATCTGATACCGCGTGAGCAATCGTCGTTGAAACGGTAAACAACAAGTCATCCAAGCGATCCTCAGCTTCTTTGTACTTGCGAACAGCCTCAACAGCTAGGAGCTTCTCTTGCACGTCATTCACAGCTGCTAAAGCATCGTGATAGCTCGGGTGGTAATGCCCAAAACGCTCGCACTCCTCAAAAGCATCTTTCTTCCTAGCAAACACAGCTTGCAAATCTTTCACTTCTCTGCTGTT
Organism: Paenibacillus sp. 01T442; assembly: GCF_056398345.1. Lineage (NCBI taxonomy): Bacteria > Bacillati > Bacillota > Bacilli > Caryophanales > Paenibacillaceae > Paenibacillus > Paenibacillus sp. 01T442. The sequence continues at coordinate 7,316 of NZ_JBFTPF010000054.1, read as the reverse complement.
CGCGACCTCGGTCTTCCAATATAAATAATCTGCAACTTCCGCAGAAGAATTAATCATATCACCCATATCGTAGGCTTGCATAAGGATAGCCGACATATCCAGTGTTTCTGTTTCCATTGTTTGTAACATTATGACAACCTCATCCTTCCTCGCGAAAAAGTCTATAACACTTCTATCATATCACAGTTCGCCAAGAGTTTCTTCCTTTTCTCTCACAGACCCATCGTTGATTCCTGGTAATATGAGCTTCATCTCATTCCAGTCCTCACTGGTCCAAGCGACCTCCTCATATTCTTCCCACCCCTCCAGAATCCAACCTGTTCGATCTTCGCGCAGCATGCGCGGGATAATGAAGCAGTCGCGTCCTTCTTTTCTCAACTGCAGCACACTTTTCCATTCGATAGCTTTACGAATCATATCCTTACGAGTAGAGGCATGATAGTTGCGTAACTCTTTAATCCAACTCATAGGAATTTGCTGCATATCTGGATATAAGTCCTCCCGCAGCGGCAAATATGGATCAATTTCATATAATTGAATCGTATCTTTAGAGTAACAGAGGCCTAATTGAGGTTCGTTCCATAATGGAATCTCCTGGTCTTCATCACTCCCTACATTCGGAATTGCACTTTGATTGGGGTGGAAACCCATCGCTTCCAAGCATTTCGTCAAATGTTTAATATGCGCGCGTGAAATAATAAAATTGGTTTCTCCTATGCGCTCTCCGAGCAGATTGCGGCACTTATCATTCCGAAGTAAGGCTTCCGCAAYCTCATTCGTTTGACAGCGAAGCAGTGTCACATCCGTTAGGTAGAGCTTATCCTTGTGCTCCTCCCACTGCTGCAAGGTGATGATCACTTGTTCTGGAACTTCATAATAAGCATGATCTCGAAGAACTTGAAACACGTCTGAGCTCCTCAGACCATGATCTAACGCGCGCCCAAAGCTTTCTTTGGTCAAACGATAGGTACGTACGAGATCAGCGTTCAGCAGGTCAGCAAATGCCGCAACTCCCCACTCTAAGCGCAGAGAAGCATTGGGTGGTAAAAGCACTTCGAAATCAGGCTGAACGTATAGAGATGGATCGGTCAGGAGAGCCAGCTCGCTGAGAGAGTCTGGAAGCTCACCTGAACTCAATCTAGGTGTGATCAGCCATCTGAACCAAAGTTGCCCCTCTTGATCTTCCGCTAACTCAACAAAACGAAATGTGGACAACGGCCTAATCCAGGCTGTCATCAGCTCCTGACGAAGAGTCTCCTCGTCCATCGGTTTATGCCCAATCGAACAGCATGAGAGAACGGCTTGCAACAGCTCCGATAAACTGTACCACTGCAAGACAGTCGCCCTTTCCATGAATGCGATCCCATGCTCCAGCCAAACCGGAGCGGGAATCAAGGCCTGCCGCCAAATACGATACAATTGCGCTTGTTGGTGTTCATAGGAGCTTTGAAGCCAACGCTCGAAAAGACGATGATGGAATAGGAACCGGTTGCCCGTTTCATTTTTATAGAGGAATCCCATTCGCATGCCTAATTCAAGCATCAACGCGGCAGGCTCATCATACACGTCCGTGAATGCGTAAGTAAGTCCTGACTGTGTTAGTATTCTTGCGGGTAAACTCACATGTTCCGTAATCTTCTGCAACTGCTTCTTATGTAAAGTTCCTTTACTCGTAAGGGAAAGTTCGGATTGCCGCGAACAGCTGACCATACAATGAAACAATTGCTGCGCGAGTCCCCGTGGATTCGAAGGAATGCCTTCATCCATCTCTGCGATGTGGTCGCTGAGATCGCTTAGCTCATCTACATTGCTTTGCTCGGTGAGCCCTACGGCAGGAAACACTAGGCTCTGCCAACCTGCGAATGCATCCTCAGGCAGCGTGTACAACTGTTCTCCCCAAGATTTACGGAAAGCAACAACGACGCCATAACGACGAAGTCCCCATAACCCCAAACTGACTTGAGCACCAGACATTTGGAGCACTGCTTCTTTTTCCAACCTCTCGCCAGTAAAAGGCAGACAGCCGAACGTTGACATTACCAGGCGCAGCGTACGCTGCTCATCGGACGAAAGCTGATGATAGAGTTTAGCTAAATGAGTAGGAAGCGTAAGAATCTCTTCTAACGATTCCCCTGATGTACGAAGTGCAGAGCACCACGGTTGTCTTACAATGGACTCCTTTAACGAAACCGGCATTTTCCTTTCCACATGCTCGTACTTCATTTTCCAAGCCTACCTCCTCATCTTATCGCTTCATTCCAGCTTGTAATCTCGTATTGATAGCCTTGTTCTACAAGAAAGAGCTGCCTCTTCATGGCGAAATCCTGTTCTTTCGTGTCTGCGCTAACGAGTGAATAGAAGATGGCCGTGTTCTCACCATTTCGCTTCGGCCGAAGAATTCGACCCAATCGTTGTGCTTCTTCTTGCCTCGAGCCATAACTTCCCGATACCTGAATGGCAATCGCCGCATCTGGGAGATCGACAGCGAAATTCGCCACTTTGGAAACGATGAGCAGTGGGAGCTGCCCCTTTTTGAATCGCTCATATAACTCTTCTCGACGTTCATGAGGGATACTGCCGCATATCATGGGAGCACCTGTATGAATTGCAATTTCTTCAAGCTGATCAATATATTGACCGATAATTAACGTCGGTTCATCTGGATGGAGCTTCAACAAATAATCAATGACCGCAAGCTTCGCTGTATTCTCTCCGGCGATCCGGAACTGGTGCCTAGATTCTGAGGCATGATAACGATCTCGGTCCATAATTGACAGGGGTACCCGCACTTCTTGGCAAGTCACCTTAGCCAGCCACCCCATCGTTTCGAGCTGCTTCCACGCCATGTCATACTTCTTGGGCCCGACTAATGAGAACACGTCACCCTCTAAGCCATCTTCTCTAATTAGCGTTGCCGTTAAACCGAGCCTGCGCGTGGCTTGTATCTCCGCAGTCGCACGAAAAACGGGCGCAGGCAGAAGGTGAACCTCATCATAAATGATGAGGCCCCACTCCCTCTCGCTAAATAATCGCAAATGCGAGAATTCAGCCTCCTTGCTCCCGCGGTGCGTTAGAATTTGGTAGGTGGCAATGGTGATGGGCCTTATCTCCTTCGTAGTGCCATTATACTCACCCACCTGATCGCTAGTCAGTCCGGTCTTACTTAATATTTCACGTTTCCACTGCTTCACTGACGTTACATTGGAGGTAAGGATCAGTGTTGCACAGCTTGCTTTCGCCATTGCGGCGATCCCCACTACCGTCTTACCTGCTCCGCAAGGGAGAACCAGAACACCGCTTCCGCCATGGCCAACCTGCTGAAAAGCGTCTACGGCTTGCTTTTGATAATCGCGCAGTTGGAAAGGCTCATCCATCTGATCTTCGTCACGCCAAGGAATCTCCAGAAATTCTCCGCTGCGGTAGGAAGCTAGATCCTCCACGGGATAACCGAGCTTCATTAACTCTTGCTTCAAAATCCCCCGATGGCTCGGTGATATGGCAATAGCCCGTTCTCCACGTGCATCCTTGAGATAGTTTTGCAAGGATTCATAGGCACAAATTTCTTTGAAAACGACGGTATCCTCGCTTACCAAGAAGAGTTCCTTCCCCACATGCAACATGCGTAGAATCCCATAGCGCTTCGTATATTTCCGAATCGTGCTAAGCACAGCTGAGGGTACACCAAATTTGGCATGCTGCTGTAAGCAAGCTGTCATCTCTTCCAACCCCATGCCTGCTGCAGCTGCATTCCATAAAGACAATGGAGTAACCCGATAGGTGTGAAGATGTTCTGGACTTTTCACTAGATCTGCAAAGCGAGCCAGCTTACCTTGAAGCTTGTCAAATTCAGGATGATTCGTTTCGAGGAGGATAGATAAATCGCTCTGAACAATCAGAGGCTTTGAAGGATCCATAGTCAATCGCATATTCCCTCCTTTTTCCTTTAGTATGAAGGGAAAGTACTTGATTTAAACAYGGACTCCATGCTAACGTATCTCAAAAGAGTTCATACACGGCGATAATCCCAACAATAATGATGGCAAATATAGACACCCAACTTGCAACTACGCCAGGGCGCACACCAACTTTCTCCTCTTTCGTGTACCAGTGTGCTTTCCTCGCGCGCGCTTCRACATCTTTCACATGAGCCTCAAATTTTTTCTCTATCTCGTATAAGTTCCACATGGTAATTCCCCCCATCCTTTGGTTGGAATTGATTTTAACATGGCAAGAAGTACCAGAGTTATCTATAATAAATGATCGTTTCGATCGAAAATAGTGATGGTTAAGGAGTGCATACAGATGGATCTTACCTTATATAAAACACTGCTCGAAGTAGCGAAATGGCAAAACTTTACGAAGGCTTCCGAAAAATTGGGCTACGCTCAGTCTAGTGTGACCTCCCAAATTCAAAAACTAGAGATCGAATACGGGGTTGAAATCTTCGAGCGGATCGATAAAAAGATGAGACCTACGCCTGCGGGGGACATTTTACTGCGATATGCAGCGAAAATTTTGAAATTATATGAGGAATCCAAAATCAATGTAGCTGGTCAAACGACAGGAAGCTTTATGATTGGCACACACGAAACAACGCTCTTCTCCTACATGCTGCCGCCGTTTCTCGGTGCTTTCAAAAAGTGCTTTCCAAACATTACAATCACCATCAATGAATTAATGGAAAATGATACGTCCCGTGCGCTGAAGGCAGGCGAATGCGATTTAGGGTTCATCGTCGACAAGGAACTCAGCGATCCTGATTTAATCTATCGGACGATACAGGAAGAGGAATTTGTCATTGTGGCAGCACCTGATCACCCCTTAGCCGCGAAATCGGCTATTATACCGGAGGATCTTAATGGCGCTGAAATTCTGATGTCCATATCAGGAGGACGTTGTCGGAAATTATTTGAAACGATGCTGCGTAAACATAATGTGCAGTATACACTCACCTATGAGATTAACAACTATGAAACGATCAAAAAATGCGCTATGCACGGGCTCGGCCTTTGCTTACTACCAAGAACGACCGTAACAACGGAAACACAAAACGGGCAGTTAGCGATATTACCGCTGAACTACCCGAATTTTAAATTGAATGTGCAATTATGCTATCATGCCAAAAGACAATTATCTGTACCCTTGACAAACTTCATCCAGCTGATGTGTGAAACTACTCCACACGAACGGCTTTCTCTTGGGCAATCAAGCACAATTCAGCCGCTTTGAATGTATGCGCTTGTGTCATCGCATTTTCTGTACGATGAATGCAATCCAGAATCAACTGACCGAAGAAAGGAAAGCCTACTTGTCCATGCAGACTGTAGTGCTTTTCTCCTTGTTGGTTGACTAGATACAACTGATCCCCCTGCGGATCACGAGCAATATCAATATATTTACGCAGCTCGATATAACCCTCAGTTCCAAGAATCAATGTGCGCCCGTCTCCCCATGTTCCTAAGCCATTAGGTGTCAGCCAGTCTACACGGAAATAATTCGTTGCCCCATTGTCCCCAATCAGTGTCGCATCGCCGAAATCCTCTAGCTCCGGATAATCCTTCGCATGATAGTTCGCTACTTTACTGCTAACGACTGTCGCATCTTTACAGCCCGAATAGAAGAGGAACTGCTCGATTTGATGGCTGCCGATATCACATAGAATACCGCCATATTTATTCTTCTCGAAAAACCAATCCGGACGGCTTGAGGCATTCAAACGGTGAGGTCCTAAGCCAATCACTTGAACCACGCGACCAATCGCGCCTTCTTCAATCAATTGACCCGCGAAAACCGCACTTTCCACGTGAAGTCGCTCACTATAGTAAACAGCATACTTACGTCCTGTTGTTTCAACTACGGCCTTCGCCGCAGCAAGCTGATCCAGGGAAGTAAATGGTGTTTTATCTGTGAAATAGTCCTTGCCATGCTCCATCACACGAATCCCGAGAGGACCACGCTCTGAAGGTACAGCTGCGGAAGCGACAAGCTTCACTTCTGGATCATGAAGAATCTCATCTTCAGAAGCAGCAATCTGAGCCTGAGGAAACTTCGCGACAAATGCCGCTACTTTCGCTGGGTCTTGATCGTACACCCATTTAAGTTCAGCGCYGGCTTCTAGAAGTCCGTTACTCATGCCATAAATATGACCATGATCCAACGCAATTACTGCAAAGGTAAACTCCCCTTTTTGAACAACAAGGTTCGGTTTCCCTTTTGGCGCATAATTCATGCCATCATTTTTTTGCATATCGATTTTCCCCCATGATCTTAGACATCAAGTGTTTTAAAGGAGCCTGCTTCTTTACTTGATTTGGAATTTTTGATTTTCTCTTGTAAATGCTGTTCAAAAAGATCTTCGTCGATCGGCAAATCAACCCAGTTGTCCGTGAATGTTGAGAGCATGATCGCATTGGAAATCATTAAGCCTTTAATGCCTTCCGCTCCTGGAGCAATCAATGGTGTACCATGAAGAATGGCATCAACAAAGTTCTGTGTGATCCCCATGTGGCCCGTTTCTTTACCTTCAACTGGGATTTCACATYTCCAACATTCCGGTTGACCAAAGCCGCCTTTGTACGTTTCATTGAATTCTCTTTCGGAAACGCGCAAACGCCAGAACGTCAACTTGCCATCTTCAATGACGATTTTACCTCTGTCCCCGGACAACTCGAATCGATTCGTCCCAGGTGCTTCCCCTGTTGTCGTCACGAACAAGCCTGTTGCGCCATTTTCATACTCAACGAATGCCGTTACATCATCTTCAACTTCGATATTGCGGTGCTTCCCGAAATAACAGAATGCACGAACACGCTTCGGCATCATATCRATCGTCCACTGCCATAGGTCAAGTTGATGCGGATCTTGGTTAATAAGTACACCGCCGCCTTCTCCAGCCCAAGTTGCACGCCAGCCGCCTGAATCGTAATAGCTTTGTGATCTATACCAATTGGTAATAATCCAGTTCGTTCTGCGAATCTCACCTAGTTCACCAGAAGAAACCAGATCCTTTAATTTTTTATATAGAGGATTTGTACGTTGATTGTACATCATGCTGAATACTTTACCTGAAGCTTCTGCTGCTTCATTCATTTGACGCACTTGTTTGGTATACACGCCAGCCGGCTTTTCACAAATAACATGCATGCCTGCTTGGAAAGCGCGTACAGCTGTTTCAGGGTGATCATAGTGAGGCGTTGCGATCAAAACCCCATCAATCAAGCCAGAAGCCAGAAAATCATCAAGATTATCAAATAGCTTGACACCTTCACCAAGATTTTCCTTTGCCCACTCTAGACGATCTGCTCGCGGTTCACAAA